>JBBQXQ010000038.1:0-25082 GCA_038209515.1 Gemmatimonadales bacterium | reverse complement strand
TTCGATCGCCGTGAGCGCGGCGATCGCCTCGATGACGACCGCTTCACTCAGCGCCGGCTCGCCCCCTCACGGGTGCGAGGGTCCTCACGCGCCGATCAAGGCCGTCATGGACTCCGCGAGACACGCCGTCGTCATCACACTCGGCCCCTGCGTCGTCCCCGCGATGGGTACGATGGACATGCCTGGCATGTCGAAGATGACGATGATGGGGCATGGCCCCGGCAACGAGGACGTGCGGGTGCATTTCCGGTGGCCGGCCAACGTGTGGATGCGCTCATTCGGTCTGCGGCTCTTCGACAAGGATCACAAGCGGTTGAACCAACCCACTACGATGCATCACATGGAGTTGCTCGATTTCGACCGGCGCCAGGTGCTGTATCCGATGGTGGAGCGAGTCTTCGGCATGGGTGAGGAGACCGGGAGCGCCAAAGTCCCGAAGTCGGTCGGCCTGCCGCTCGACGCCGGCATGGACATGGGGCTGTACGTGATGTGGAACAACCATACCGACACGGCCATCAATAGCGTCACCTTCCAGCTCACGATCGATTATTCGCCGCGCAACCTGGTGCCGAAACCGACCATCGTCCTGCCTTTCAAGGCCGACGTGAACATTCATCCCGGCGCCGGTGACGCGTTCGACCTGCCGCCCGGCGGCGGCTCGCGGTCGGCAGTGTTCACGATGGACATCAGCGGGCGATTGCTCGCCGCCGGCGGACATTTGCACGACTTCGGCAAGGAACTGCGGCTGGAAGACGTGGCAACCGGCAAGGTCCTCGCCCGGGTGAAGGCGCAGCGCAAACCGAACGGGGAGGTCACCGGCGTCTCTCACGCACTCTTCGGCATCTTCGGGCGCGGACCGCACCTGCTCGCGGGTCGGCAATACCGCCTCGTGGCGGTCTACCAGGGAAGCCCGACGGACTCGATCCGCGGCGCGATGGGGCTGATGGGCGGGATCTTCGCGCCCGACGACTACACCAAGTGGCCGAAGCTCGATCGCACTAATCCGGACTATCTCATTGATCTGAACCCGAAGGGGCGGACGGCCGTAGCCGCCGCTCGGCCGGCGAGCGGGACTGCCGGGAAGAAGGACAGTAAGCCGTAGCACTGGCGTTTCCGGCCGCCGGGGGAGATCATCGCAGGATGCCCTCCTCCACAACCGCGATTGGCTGCCGGGTGCAGTCCGGCTGGGCCATGACGGTGCTACTCGCCGGACCGCTGGACTCGCCGCGCGTCCTCGATCGGCGGCGCATCGAGCTCAGCGACCTGTCGGTTCCCGATACGATTCAGCCATACCATGCAGCACTCCATGCCGAGCGGACCAATGCCGGCGCCCTCGAGCAGCTGACGCGGCTGGTCGCTCGTTGCGCCCACCAGGAGCTCGCCGGCCTGGTCCGGGCCTATCGCGCCGTGGGCCATCAGCCGACGCGCATCGGCATCGTGGTCGGCAGCATCATCGATCCGGCTACGATCGCCAACCCACACATTCGGGCCCATGCCCAGGAAGGCCGGCTCTTTCGCACCGTCGTCGAGACGGCGGCGAAGAGACTCGGCATCGCGGGCGCTGTATTGGTCGAGCGCGAGCTCTACGCGACTGCGGCCCGTGCGCTTGGGGGCTCGCCGGGTCGACTACAACGCGCTGCGACGGACCTGGGACGCACCGTCGGCCGTCCTTGGGCGGCCCCGGAGAAGACTGCAGTCGTAGCGGCGTGGCTTGCCCTAACGGGCTATCGAGCGACGCGGTAGCGGAGATGCGTCGCCAGCGGTCCGTCGCTGACGCTGAGCTTCTCGAGCCGCACACCGTTGGCGAGCACATCGAAGAGCCGCACCCCGCCACCCAAAAGGTAGGGCGCGAGATGGACGAGGATCTCATCGACGAGGCCGACCCGCAGTGCCTGCTTCCCGGGCGATGCGCCGCCAAGCTTGACGTGCTTGATGCCCGCCGCGGCTTTCGCCTGCCTTATCGCGCTCTCGATCCCGTCGGTCACGAAGGTGAGATTAGACGGCCCTTTGGGCACCGTCTCGGCGGGAGGCGGATTGTGCGTTAGTACGAATATGGGCACGCCGTTCACCGGATGCCGACCGCCCCAGCCATTGGTGATGTCATAGGTCCGCCGTCCGAAGATGAAGGCGCCGGATTCCTCATACATTCGCTTCACCTCGTCGAGGTTCGGCCCCGGCTCGGGCTTGAACAGCGGCGTGCGGTATTCCTCGGTGCCTGAAAAGTACCAGTCAAAGATGGCCATGCCGTCATGCTTGCCGAGCGGGAACTCGGGCCCGTCTTCGGGTCCCGCGACATAACCGTCGAGCGACATGGTCATGTCGATGATTACTTTTGGCACGGCTAACCTCCCGGTGGTTTTAAACTAGAGGTTCATACAGCCTATATATGCTCGTCAAGCGCGACGAAGATACTGACGTCCTGGTCGTGGGAGCGGGTCCGACCGGGCTCATGCTGGCGAACCAACTCGGTCGGCGAGGGGTTCGGGTGATGATCGTGGACCGGCACCCTGGTCCGTCGCTTCAGACCAGAGCCTTGGGCGTACAGGCCCGCACCCTCGAGATCTACTCCCACCTTGGCATCGTTGAGCAGGCTCTCGAGCTCGGGAAACGCACCACCGGTGCCAACATGTGGGCCGGAGGGCGGCGGACTGCGCGGGTCCCGTTGGGCGACATTGGGCGCGACATGAGTCCGTATCCATTCGTGTTGATCCTGGGCCAGGACGACAACGAACGGCTACTGGGAGAGCGCCTTCATCAATGGGGTCTGGCCGTAGAGTGGAACACCGAGCTGGTCGGGCTGGCGCAGGAAGCGGATCGGGTCACCGCCAAGCTCAAGCAGCCGGACGGCACGATCCGGGAGATCAGGGCCGCGTGGGTCGCAGGCTGCGACGGCGCGCGCAGTGCGGTGCGCGAGCTGAACGGCATCGAGTTTCACGGCGCGCCGTACGAGCACGTGTTCTTCGTCGCCGACACCCAGATGACGGGACCGATGGTGCCGGACGAGCTCAACATCTATTTCTGGCGCGACGGATTCCACCTGTTCTTCCCGATGCGGGGGACCGATCACTGGCGGATTGTCGGCATCGTGCCGCCGGAATTGCGTGCGAGAGATGATCTGACTCTCGACGACGTGATTCCGTCGATCCGCGACGAGGCGGGAACCGGGGTGGTTCTGCAGGATTGCAGCTGGTTTTCCACCTACCGCATCCATCACCGCCGCGCCGAGCGCTTCCGTGACCGCCGGTGCTTCCTGCTGGGCGACGCCGCGCACATCCACAGCCCGGTCGGCGCGCAAGGCATGAACACCGGCTTGCAGGATGCCTACAACCTGGCCTGGAAGCTGGCGCTCGTCATCTCGGGCGGTGCGGGGCCGCCCTTGCTCGACTCCTACGAGGCCGAGCGTATCCCCGTCGCCCAGCGGCTACTGAGCACGACCGACCGGATGTTCTCGCTGGTGGTCTCCAACACGAGGCTTGCCGGACTGTTCCGGACCCGGATCCTGGCGAAGGCCATAGCTCTGGCGATGAGGCTCGAGAGAATGCAAAGGCTCGCCTTCCGTACCATCTCCCAGACAGGCATAGCCTACCCCGACAGCCCGTTGTCGGAAACGCTGCCGGGCTTGCCCCATGGGGGGCCGCGCGCCGGCGATCGGTTTCCGTGGCTCCGGCTCAAGCTCTCCGCCAACGGTCCCACCCAGGACCTCTTCGGAAAACTCGACGACACCCGATTCACTCTGATCGTGATCGGGCAGGCGGTTCCTCCGGCTGGAACGCCAGGCCTCGGCGACCTGCTGCGCATCTATGTCGTTCCCAGCGATCCCACCAATGACCGGGAGCTCACGCGCGCGCAGATCCCTCGGCAAGCATTCTACCTTCTGCGCCCAGATGGTCATGTCGCACTTGCCGGGATTCGCCTGGAGGCTGCGGCAGTGACACGTTACGTCGCCGAGCGTCTTCACCTTAGAATCACAACCGCGTGAACCAAGGCGCCAAGATAGTGTTTCTCTGCTTCTCGATGGCCTGCGCCATTGGCAGGGAGTCTACGAATTCCACGAAGGGGCGTTGATCGATGCGTTGCCTCCTCCTTGGCGGGCTCGTACCGCTCTGGTTGGCCTGGGCGTCCCCGGCCACACCGCCGACGCGAGTCGCGGTCTTCTCCATCACGCTAAACAACCTTTCAAACCAGCCGGCCAGCCCGGAGTTGCCCGCTCGAATGCTGCTGCTAGCAAGCGCGCTACGGGAGCGCCTGGGACCGGCTGCGGTTACCACGTCGTGCCGGTTGACTCCCTCGATCAGACGTCGGCATCGATTGCCACCGGCTACCTCTACGCTCACCCGGACGTCGCCGTGGGCCTCGCGGCCTCCACGAAGGCGGAGTGGATCATCATTCCCCGTTTGAATCGGGCGAGTCCCTGGGTAACCGACTTGCAAGCCAATGTGGTGCGGGTCCGCGATACCGCCCTGGTCAGCAACCGGATCGTGGAGCTCAAGGGGATCGAGTTGACGCCGGAGCTGGCGGCGAAGCTGGAAGAGCGCGGGGCAGCCTGGATGGCCGACCAGATCTCGCAAGCCATCGAGCACTCATTGGGAGGCCCGCGCCCGGCGGCACGCCGCTGTAGGGCGTGAGAGATCAGTAGCGACCAAAGGTCAGATCGAACCGGCGGCGATTACCCAGATTCCCCACCCGATCATCAGCAGTCCCGCAACCCGGCCGAGCTCACGCCTGCTGGGTCCCAGCTTTTCGGCCAGCACGAAGATCGCGATCATCGCCACCCAGAGCAGGTTCATCACTCCGGCAACGAACAGCAGTGCCATGAGCAGCCCGCAACACCCGACGCAGAAGGTCCCGTGGCGGACGCCCATGACCAGCGCTCCCCGGGTTCCCTCCCGCCATCCCGATGAAAAGAATCCCAGTGGTGACCGGCATCGCGAAAGGCAGGCGTCCTTGATCGGGAGCCACTGGTAGAAACCCGCCGCGATCAGCAACCCGCCGCCGAGCCAGGGGCTGGCGCTCACCATGGCCGGCGAGAGAAACGCGAGTCGGTGCAACTCCCACTGCCCGACCGCAGCGATCGTCGCGTAGAACGCCCAGACGAGGAGATATCCCAGGGTAAAGACCGCCGCCGACGCGGTCGGGACGCCACTGGCCCGGCGACGTCGGGCGACACTGGCGAAGAGAAGAATGGCAGGCACCGCGGAGGGGACCATCATCGCCACCATCATCACGATCCACATCGGCACCAGCCACCCCAGCTCGGGGGCGCCGGCGTCGCCCGACATCGGCATCGCCATCGCAGCGTGGGGCGACATCACTCGGCCCATGTGGATGATGTACGCCCAGGCGAGCACCGTGACGCCAGCGAGTCCGGCCGCGACAACGACTCGGTCGCGGCGCAGGGCGCTCTGGAGCAGGCCCGGTCCGGCAGTTGCGGTGCTCATGGGAGATCCGGAACTACTGCTGGTTGGTCCAGGTAGGCGTGGAATAGCTGGCGAATCCGCCGCCGTGCCGGAACTTGACGGGCCCGTAATTCACCTCGAGGACGTCCGTGCTGGTGATGTTGCCGGTGTTCCAGAAGAAGCCGCCCTTGGGATAGACGATCTGGACCTCCTTTTCCTGGCCGGAGACGGCGTCGCGGATGGGGGTCTGCCGCATTTCCAGCACTCCCGGGATCCGGAGGCTGGAGCGGGTGCCGTTGACCTTCATCTCGATCGGTTTGCGCACTGGTCCCTCGAGGACCGCGATCGTGGCCGCCAGTGCCTCCCACGGCATACCGCCTGCCTGCCCCGAGAGAATCATGGTGATCGCCTCTGCCTGCTTGTCGCTGGCCTTCTCGTCGATGAAGACGGCGACCTTGCCGTTGCCCTCGTGTATCGCCTTGGGATACATGCAGGCGACGACGTAGCGGACGCCTTGAAGCGCAACGTCGCCGTACTTTCCTTCCTTCACCTCACCTGCGATGATGGCCTCGCAGCCTTCCCCGTCGGGAAAGCCTTTGAACTGGCAACCACAACCGTGTGTGCAGTTACAGCCTTCGATATTGTGGACCGTGATCCGGTAGGGCAATGGCGCCATGACTGCCTCCTGCGGGAAGCCGTTTGCGGAATGGGGTGACCTGGGCCCAATATGTGTGCCGACGCCGCGCACCGGAAGTCTCGGACTCCAAGCGCTGCTCCGCCCAATCGGTCTTCCGGGCGGCTGAGGCTACCCGGTTCTGCCGGACCCCTTTTTCGAAGGTACCCCGATGAAATGCGTAGTTCGTTCGGTTCTTCTGTCCTTCTTGTTCGCGCTGACGAACGCTGATTTGCTGCAGTCCCAAGTCGATTACGCAACGCCGATCCTGGCAGGCATAAGCAATCACGGGCGAGACAAGGGCCGGCCCTATGTCACGGCAGGCGACAGGACGTACTTGATTGGAACGCAGGATGGGAATTTCCCAGATATGGGCCAACACGTGCCAGGCGAAATGGGCGGCGTATGGCTGCACCCGATCAAACTGATAGACGGTTTTTGGGCAGAGGTAACGGATCTAGTGACCAATCAGGACGTCGCGCTTTCGGAGAGCGCTGAATTCGTCAATTATCCTTTTGGCAATCGGTTCCGATATGGTCGGGTGTTGGACAGCCTGGAGATCGAGCGCTTTCAGTTCAGTCCGGACGGCCAGGAGGGATTGATCATCCAGTACAGCTTCAAGAATGCAGCCGCTCGCAAGAAACAGTTGAACTTTCAATTGTCAGTCAAGACCGATCTAAGTCCCGTATGGTTTTCAGATCGACTCAGGATAGCCGACGCTCAGGACACTGTTGCCTGGCAAACGACAAGTGGTCTCTTCATCGCCAAGGACACCGACCACACCTGGTTCTCCGTCTGGGGAGCCACCCCTTCCGCAGGCGCACAACCAATCGTCAATCCACAGCCGATACACACGAGTGGAATGGGAATCACAGCCGCATCCCGCTACAGCCTATCGGTCGAGCCACATAGTACCTCTTTCTTGACGTTCGTTATCGCGGGCTCAGCAACAGACAAAAATGCCGCTCTAAACACCTATAAGTATCTGGCCAAGAACCATGCGAGCCTCCTGGCAAGAAAAAAGGCCCGCTATGCTTCAATAATTGAAAGGGCGAGAATAAGAATTCCCGACCAGCGCCTGCAGGAGGTCTACAACTGGGTGAAGGTCAACACCGAGTGGCTTGTCAGAGAAGTTCCCGGGATCGGCCGCGGTCTCGGTGGCGGCCTGATGGAATACCCCTGGTGGTTCGGGACCGAGACGTATTCCCTCCAGGCGCTTATGGCGACTGGCGATTTCGAGCTCGCAAAGCAAACTCTCCGTCTACTGAAGAGTCAGTCCATGAAGGCCAACGGCAACGGCCGGATTCTCCATGAGCTAACGACCAATAGCGCAGTCTCCAATCCCGGCAACACCCAGGAAACCGCTCAGTTCATCCTCACTGTCGGAAAGCTGTTCCAGTGGACGGGAGATCGGGACTTTGCGCGAGAGATGTACCCGGCCATGAAGATGGGCATCAACTGGCTTCTTACCGACATGGACCAAAACAGGAATCTGTTCCCCGAAGGTTACGGAATCATGGAAGTGTATGGATTGAATGCGGAATTGATCGACGTTGCGGTGTACACACAGCAGGCCTTAAATGCCACGGCGCACCTTGCCAGCGTTTTAGGCGAGCCGGACGCAGCAGAGCGATACCGGCGACTGGCATCACAGCTGGCAAAGAGAATCAATGAAAGCCTTTGGGTCCCAGAGGAAGGTTCGTACGCCGATTTCTACGGAAGCAAAGCCCAGGCGATTGGCGCCGCGGAAGGAGCGATCAAGCAGATAGGCCTGAAGGGGGTAGACAAGCTGACCCAAAGGGACAAGGAACTAATTGGATACTATGAAGGGCTAAAGCAGAAGTTCTCCGCAATGCCAGATAGCATCAGAGGTTGGATCACGAACAAGAACTGGGTCATCACCACGCCGATGGAGACCGGCATCGCCCCGCGAGCAAGGGCGATACAACTCCTGGACAAGATCCGCCAGGAGAATGTCGGAAAGTACGGGCCCTTCCTGTCCGCAACCGACAAACAGGCGATGATGACGATCTCAACCGGGGTCCAGGCTGTCTCCGAAGCCAACTACGGGCGTACCGACCAAGCGCTGTGGTATGTAGACAAGATCGTGCAGACCTTCAATCGAACATTACCAGGCTCGATTTCAGAGATGATGCCCGATTATGGCTGTTTTGCCATCGCATGGACCAGCTACGGCATCGTGCTCCCGCTGATCCAGCATGTTTTCGGCATTCAGCCAGATGCAATGAACCAGACTGTTGTCTTTGATCCTCATATGCCTACCGGCTGGGAGGATATGAGCATCGAAGATCTTCCCGTTGGAACCACCACGCTTTCTTTCTCACGCGCAAGAACCAGCAGGGGAATCGAATATGGTTTCGAAGTCAAAGCGGACGGGTGGAATGTCGTCTTAAAGGGGAAAGGTGTGCCCGGCGCCAAGTATTATCTGAATGGCAGACCTGTTTCCTTCACGTCCTCTGGCATTCGGATGAGCGGAAGGAAGAATCGCGTGTTGGTGGTTCAGTAAACCGTGATCCAAGGGACAGTTTCCAAACTGGCTGACGCCCTGCGCGACCGCTACGTGATCGAGCGCGAGCTGGGCCGCGGTGGGATGGCCACCGTCTACCTCGCCCGCGACCTTAAGCACGACCGGCTAGTTGCCATCAAGCTCCTGCGCCAGGAGCTCGTCGCCGCACTCGGTCCTGGCCGCTTTCTGCGGGAGATTCAAGTCACCGCTGCTCTCCAACATCCTCACATCCTCCCATTACTCGATTGGGTACGATCGAGGACGCTGGCGGAAGCCGTCCCTACTATGTCATGCCGTTTGTCCAGAGCGAGTCGCTTCGGGACCATCTGGAATGCGAACGGCAGCTCCCGGTAGACCAAGCCGTGCGCATCACCCGCGACGTGGCGGCCGCGCTGGGTTATGCCCACGAACGCGGCGTAGTGCACCGCGACATCAAGCCCGAGAACATCCTGCTCTCCGGCGGTCAGGCTGTCGTCGCTGACTTCGGGATCGCCCGAGCCCTCTCCACCGCGGGCGCGGAGCGGCTGACGGAGACCGGGCTCGCGCTCGGCATACCGCACTACATGAGCCCCGAGCAGGCATCCGGCGATCCTCACGTGGATGGCCGCGCAGACGTCTACGCCCTCGGGTGCGTGCTCTACGAGATGCTCGCCGGGGAGCCGCCGTATACCGGACCAACCGCTCAGGCGATCATCGCCAAGCGCATGGTCGAGCCGATACCCCGGATCCGGACCGTGAGGGAGAGCGTTCCCGAAGCGCTGGAGCGTGCGATCACCCGAGCGCTCGCCAAGACTCCGGCCGACCGTTTCAGCACGGCGCGGGAGTTCGCGGAGGCGCTCTCTCAATCGGCGAGGGCGCCGCTGGTGCCTCGTCCCGTCGGCACTGGCCGACATTGGCGGATCGCGGCGGTGCTGATCGTTGTTCTGGTTGGAGGAGCGGCCGCCCTTCGTCTCTGGTCCCGGCGACCTGGACCGGACATCAGTCCCTCAGCATCACTCATCGCGGTCCTCCCCTTCGCGCCGAGCGGGTCCGACACCGCGCTGTCGCGGCTGGGGCGCGACTTGGTGTTTACCATAAGCTCGGAGTTGGACGGGCTGGGGACAATCCGCGTGGTGGACGCTCACACGGTGCTCGCCCAGGCGAAAGAGGGCGGACTCTACTCTCCCGCCGAAGGGGCGGCGTTGCCCGCCGGTTCGGCGCGGGCAGCATGGTGCACGGCAGCCTCGTGCGAGAAGGCGCCGATGTGCGGCTGGACTTCGTCCTTCTCTCGACCGACGGCAGCGTCGCCCCACTGGCCCGCGCCTCCGTCTCCAGCGCTCCCGATTCCATCGCGGCGCTCACCGACTCTGCTCTCCATGTCCTCCTGAGACAGATCTGGACCCCGGGATCTACTCCTACTCCGAGCCTTGAGACTGCACTCAAACCGGTTGACGGGCAGAGGGGACTAAGGTAAGCGAGCGCTTCTGTTTGCCTCGGTACTAAGTCTGGCGGGGCCCCCAGCGGCTGCCGCGCAGGTCACGGCCCGCGCCGACAGTTTGTACTCACCGAGTCTGGGCCAGACAATGCGATTCGTCGCGATCCTGCCGGACGGCTACGACTCGACCGGGAGCTACCCTGTTCTCTGGCTACTCCACGGGTACGGAGGCAATGACTCAATGGGCGAGATCGAGCGCGAGCTTCAACTGAGGTCGGATAGTGGATTTCCCTCGGCGTCCGACACCTTGCGCAGTGTGCTTTCATGAAAAAATCATTACGATTGGCTATTTCCGCGCATATACCGCCCGCCGTAACAGTGCTCTGAAGTCTTACATGACTATCCTCCACTGTCTTGCAAATGAAATATATCTGGAACTTCTAGGGTGAGAACATGACAAAGTCGGGCGCGAGCCAAGGCCAGTCGGCATCGGAGCTCATCTCGAAAAGAATCGCCGAACTCGGGGATTGGCGCGGGGAAACCCTCAGCAGAATGCGCAAGCTCATCAAAGAAGCTGACCCGGACGTCGTCGAGGAGTGGAAGTGGATGGGCACTCCGGTTTGGTCGCACGACGGCATCATCTGCACTGGCGAATCCTACAAAAATGTCGTGAAGCTTACCTTCTCCAAGGGCGCGTCTCTGAAGGATCCGGCCCGTCTCTTCAACTCGAGTCTCGACGGAAACGCACGCCGCGCGATCGACATCCACGAAGGAGAAGAAGTTGACGAGTCCGCCTTCAAGGCGCTCGTTCGCCAAGCGGGCGCCCTCAACAGTTCTGGCAAGTCGAAACCTTCGAAGAAAGCGAAGTCCTAAGGGATTCCGCCCCTGAACAGGTCCGACATCGGGCTGGCGGAGGTGTCGTTCCGCGCGAGTGTACCCAGCCGAGTGACTGCAACTGTGCGGTGCGGCAGGTTGGACCAGTACCCACGGACCTCCCAGCAGCCGGAAAATCTGCCAGAGGTTCCACCGCTTCTAATCGAGCGGGACAGCGCTGCGTCAAGTAGTACGGTTGTCTCGGCTATCTCCACCGTTGGCTACGAGAGTTTAGGACACGTGAGCGGCTGGAATACCTTTTCAGTGGGATAGGTGCTCAAACTGGAGCAGGGCACCGAAAACAAAAAGCGCCGCCACCGGGAAATCCGATGCGGCGCTTTCAGTTGCCCCTCCTGGGCTCGAGCTGAAGGGGCCAGCCGCAGGCCACAGAGGTGAGCCCCCTGGGCTCGAACCAGGACTCTCCTGATCCAGAGGGGTCATAGCAAACACCCAAACTCCAGCAACTTGCGACCCTTTACGCGAGTTCGTGTCACCCGATGCTGGGGTTTGCTGGGTTTCATGCTAGACTTTGCCGTACTTTACTCACTCAAATGTTAGAGTTTGTCATACTCTCAAGGGAGAGGCTTTGCGCTGATCTCTTGTCAGGCGTATAGGGGCGAGTGCAGGCGGGAGGGAGGTCAGTGCGGAGAACGGGTCGAGGGGCGGCTCATCTTCGGAAGCGGGCGGTTCGTCCAAGATTCAAGCAAGGAGAGTGACCCATGCGGAAGATCATTGTCGGCGCCCAGGTTTCCATGGATGGAGTCATGCAAGCGCCTGGTGGGCCGTGGGAGGACCCCACCAAGGGCTTCAAGTTCGGCGGCTGGGTGATGCCCTATTTCCATCAGGTGTCCCGCGAAGAGATCGACCGCGTCTTCAAGGAGAAATGCGATCTCCTGCTCGGGCGCAAGACCTATGAGATTTTCGCAGGATACTGGCCCTATTACGACGAAACCGCCCCCGCTGGCGGCATTGCCAAGCTGTTCAAGGACATCAAGAAGTACGTCGTTTCGCGCTCGGGCGAGGTCGATACGAGCTGGCAGGGCTCGGTGCTGCTGCGCGACATCGCCGACGTGAAGCGCTTGAGGCAGGAAGACGGCCCGAACCTCGTCACCCAGGGCAGTACCGAACTCGTCCACGCGCTGCTCGCCAATGACCTGGTCGACGCTATGAGCATCTTCACGGTGCCGGTCGTGCTTGGCGGCGGCAAAAAGCTGTTCGCCGACGGCTCGGCGCCGCATTCGTTCAAGCTGACCAGTTCCCGCGTCTCTCCAAAGGGCCTGATCATCGGCCATTACGAGCGAGAGGGTGAGATCAAGATTGGCGACACCGCCGTCGATTCACCGAGCGATCGCGAGGTCGCCCGCCGGGAGCGGATGAAGCGCGAGAACTAAAGGTTTGCCGACGCCGTTTGTCATGGTTAAGACTCCTTCAACACATCGTCAGCCTGCGTGGGTTCACTCTCTACGTACTTGATCCGCCCGAAGCCAGGGTCATTTACCTCTGGGCCGACAATCCTGTGTCCTACCTCGGCGGCGCTCGTGGCAAAGGTGCCGTCATCGCACAGAGCGACAGCAAAGACATCGTTGAGGAGCTGAAAGACGACGACTTCCCGCCTACCCTTCTCGCAGTAGCGGAGGTGCACGGACCGAGGGATTGCGGGAGCTGGCGTGTGTCCCTGAGCAAAGGGCCACGCCTCTCCCGGCTTGGGGTTACGAATGTACCGCCTTACCTCATCGAACCTCGGGTCCAGCGCATACTCCGCACCAGGTAGCATGGCCACGGTGCTGAGAGCGATCCGATATAGCGCACGCCGGAACTCCAGCATGTTGAACGTGGGATCGGCGGGAACGTCCAGATACACGATGCTCCGTCCCTGCTCGTCCGTTTCGATGTTGAGGGAGTGACCGCTGAACGTCGTATGGCCAGCATCAGTGCGCCCGACAGTGCTGAGCTGCTTCCTCTGCCCCCGCTTCCCCCGAATGCCCCAAAACTGGAGGGCGAGCGCTACCCCAGGATAGCGGAACAGCATCGGCTCCAGCTTGCGCCCGAAGTAGTGGTTGCACTTGTCGCATTCCGCACCCCTGGGCAGAGTCATGTCATTCGGACTCAGGGCCTCGGGAATGACGTGCGGAACACCTTCGTTGCCAGTTGTCTCGGTTCGGCAGTAGATGCAGGTCGGCATACACTCCCACTTCTCGGGGAATTCGAAATTCGAAACGGAAAATTCACCAGCAGGCAAACCGGCGGCCTAGTGTGCTGCGCGCGTTCTGCCTCATGCGTTGGCACACTGCTACAGCACACAAACCGAAAATCAGGGGGTTGACTCACTCGCGTAAGTCGGGCGGCTGATCTAAGTCGCCCCTTTTGGGCTCGAGCGGCCAGGCCGAGCCCTAAAGAAAACGGCCGGTGCTGTTGCACCGGCCATTGCCCCTCCTGGGCTCGAACCAGGACTCTCCTGATCCAGAGGCAGGAGAGAAACAGGCCCTAAACAGTCAAAATGCCGGTTTTCGAGGAAGACCTGGGCGTCCGTGCCGTTCTCCTTGGAACCAAATGCCTGAATATGCGGCAAGAAACTGACCCCAAAACTGACCCCCCACATCCTAGGCGACTGGTCGGCTGAACGGTCCCAGTCAGATAGGTCGGCTGGATCCCCAAGAACGTGGAAATGGACAGCCAAGCACTCGACCGCTTGTCTCCGCAGCGTGGTGAAGGACCCTGGCGGATCGCAAAAAGACGAAGTTTCATAGGCAAGATGCGCGAGGGTGCGAAATCCATTCTCGGGGTTTCGCACCTTTTCCGTGTCCCATGTTGACTCAGTTGTTGACTCACCCACAGCTATCCTCACTCCGCAATTGGAGCAGATCCTCGGCACCCCAACTAGGGCTTAAAAACTAACATTCAGCTATTTGAAGGGTTAAGAGCAGAGACATGTGCAGCGGTTCACCCCTGCTTAAACCTTCCTTCATGAGTTTGTGGGGTTATAAGACAAGGACCATTTTGCGGTTCACCGCCTATACACTTCAGCACGAGTTCCGACTTGGACCTCTGAATTTGTCGTATGCTGCGGCTGAGCTCAAATCCTCTTTTCAGCGCTGCTGCGAGGCTAACTTCTGGGCATCTTGAGATCAAGTCCCCTAAATCGCAAATTAGCCCTTCCACAGGAGAACCGGATGTCACGTCCTGCCTCTTGGCTCACAGTTCCAACCTAAAGGAGGCGTCTTATGCGTCTCATATCCGTTGGTTTGGTTTCGCGTTCACGATGATCCTGCCGTCCCAACTAATGGCCCAGCAGACAAGGAAGGAGAGCCGCCGGGCCAGGCGAGCAAGGCGCGGCAACGCTATCCTCGCACCCTCGATAGACTGCGGGATGCTGGTGCGCCGAAGGTGCGGCGGAAATCATGGGCGAAATGCGCCTGGTCGGAAAATCCGGCCGTGTGAGCAGCGGTGGTGAAATTGCTCCCCTTTACAATCTCGCGTATGGCCGCGCGCATCCGATGCCAGGCGCGGTAGCGGCGGAAGGGTACCCCCACCTCCTGCGTAAACAAATGCTGGAACCGTGAGGCAGACAGACCGGCCGCCCAGCTGGCAAGCTGCGCCACCGGCGTGAGATCGTTGTAGCGCGCATACATGCCTTTGACGACGCGAGACACGCGCGGATCGATCTGTCTCACCGCCCGACGCTGGGCAAAGCCCAGAAGGTCAGTCAAGGCTGAGCCGGCCCACCGCGTACCGGCGCGGTCTTCATAAAGCGTACGCAGTAGCGAGACCTCGCCGGTGCTGCCAACGAGAACGCCATCCACCTCGCGCGTATTGCGCACGAGCGGCGTCAAGGCATGCACACACGCGATATCGGGCTCGATATAGAAGACCGCCAGCGGATTGCCGCCGATATCCAGTTCATGTAGCACCCCGGCGGGAATAACCGCGGTGCGGCAGGACAGCCATTTGCCTCCCTCCATGCGCAAGCCGAAACTTCCATAAAGTCCGGCAAGATAGACCGGTGCCCCGTGCTGATGGCTGGCATTGTGGTCCAGGGGACCAGCAAAGAAGGTGCGCCCCTCCTCCACGTGCCAGAGGGCATCGAGCTCGCCTGAGTCCGGCGTAGCAGGTTCATACAAGCGCTTATCGGCCGTCATCGATAGACTCGCGTATCAGATCTGCCTGATCCTTGAAGAGGAGGAAGAAGCCAATGTTTGAGTCCGCCACCGGGCTGGCCCGCCGCCAGATTCTGGCCTCTGCGGCCGCTTTGGCGGCCACCCGGTTCTTTGCCGGATGCAAGTCGCTGCCGCCGCGCGCCGTGGCACGGCGGCTGGGCCCCTCGCAGCCGACCCATTACCGCTTCGAGCTCGGCGAATTCGAGGTGACGACGATCTCCGATGCCGGCGCCATGCTCGACGGGCCGTGGCCAATCGTCGGTGAGGATCGGCCGCAGGCCGAGGTCGAGCAATTGATGCGGGAAAACTTGCTCCCCGAGAAGAAGTTTCAGCCCGGTTTTACGCCGACCGTGGTGAACATCGGCAAGGAGCTCATCCTGTTCGACACCGGCAACGGCGCCCATGGCTTCGTCCCCCGGCCATACGGCGGCTGGCTCGCGGCGCAATTGGGCCCGGCGGGTCTTGCCCCCGAGCAGATCGATGTGGTGGTGTTGACCCACGGCCATCCGGACCATATCGGCGGGCTGATGGAAGCCGGCAAGCCGCTATTCCCCAGGGCCCGCTATGTGATGGGCGACGTGGAATATGATTACTGGTCACCCAAGGACCTCTCCGCGCCACCGGAATCCACTGAATATAAAACGGGCAAGCTGTTCCAGGCGAATGTGGCGCCGCTCGCCAGCCAGATCAGCTTCCTGAAGCCCGATGGCGAGATCGTTCCCGGGATTCGCGCGGTCGAAGCCTACGGCCATACGCCGGGCCACTTAGCCTTCCACATCGAAAGCCTGGGCAAGCGGCTGCTCCTCTGGGGCGATTGCGCGCATCATGAAGTCGCGTCGTTGGCTCGGCCCGAATGGCATGCCTTCTTCGATATGGACAAGGAGAAGGGGGCCGCCACCCGGAAACGCATTTACGCGATGGCCGCGACCGAACGTCTGCCCGTCGTCGGCTATCACATGTCGTTTCCCTCGATCGGCTTCGTTGAGAAGCAGAACCAGGGATACAGGTGGCTTCCGGTCTCCTACCAAATCAACCTATAGCGGCTCATCGCGATGTCTCGAGCTACTTCGCCAGTCGGTGCACCGGAAATACCTTCTGCGGCGAACTGATGTCTGCCAATCCGGCCTTCCGCCGCGCAAGGTTGAGCTTCTCCTGGAATCTGTCCGCAGCCTCCTGGGACTCCCCAGGCTAGGGGGCATCATGAGCGATGAACGGGGCGTGAGCCGACGCGAGGTCGTCGGATGGATGGCGGCGGTCACTCTTGGTGGCACTATCGGGCGAGCGGCGTGGGCCGCGGACCCCCGCCGGACCGAACGGACAGGAGGGAGCCCAATGAAGCTCGAGGAGTACGTCCGCTACGACGCGGTCGGGTTGGCGGAGCTCGTCCGGAAGGGCGAGGTGACCGCCCGCGAGCTTGCCGAGACCGCGCTCGCCGCCATCGCCGCGGTCAACCCTAAGATCAACGCGGTCGTGGAGACCTTCCCCGAGCGAGCCGCCACTGCGACCGCCCACGGGCCGCTCGGGGGCGTTCCGTTCCTGCGGAAGGACATCCTGATTCAGGAAGAGGGCGGATTGACCGAGTTCGGCAGCCGACTCGCCGCGGGGCTCCGCATGCCGAGCGCGACGGAGCTCGCCCGGCGGTACGCGCGCGCGGGACTGATCACGCTCGGCCGGACGACGACCCCGGAGATGGGGTTCAACGCGGCGACGGAGAACGTGAAGGACGGTCCGACGCGGAATCCATGGAACCTGGGGCGTGGTGTCGGTGGCTCGAGTGGCGGCTCAGCGGCGATCGTGGCCGCGGGTGCCGTCCCGGCTGCCCACGCCAACGACGGCGGCGGCTCGATCCGCATCCCCGCGGCGAGCTGCGGGTTGGTCGGTCTCAAACCGACCCGTGGACGCGTCTCGCTCGGACCGGATCACGGCACTGTTCTGCTCGGCCTCGTCGTCGAGCACGTGCTTACGCGCAGCGTCCGCGACAGCGCCGCGATCCTGGACGTCACGCAAGGCGCGAGCCCGGGCGACCCCTACGTTATCGTGCCACCCGCGATACCGTACGCGCAGGAAGTCGGTGCGCGAGTGGGCCGCCTGAAGATCGCATACACGACGACAAGTTGGACCGGCGCGAGGGTGGACTCGGAGGTCGTCGCGGCGGTCGATCGGGCCGCCAAGCTCTGCGCCGACCTCGGGCACGAGGTGGTTCGGGCGGCGCCGGTCATCGACGCGGAGGTGTTCGGGCGCGCCACCATGGACATCTGGTGCGGATTCCTCGCGATGGGAATCGAGGCGCTCGCGAGTGTGACGGGGCGCACACCCGGACCCAACACCGTCGAGACGAGCAATCTCGCGTGCTACGAGTATGGAAAGTCGCTGTCGGCGGTCGATCTTTATAAGGCCGACGACGTCATGAACCGGGTGTCACGCAGCGTCGCACCGTTCTTCGGGTCGCACGACCTGCTGCTCACACCGACTATCGCGCAGCGCGTCGCGCCGATCGGTGCCAGCGTCCTCGCAGCAAACGCGTCCGGTCTCACCGCGGAGAAGTGGCTCACCCAGCTCTTCGGCTATGCGCCGTTCACCGCCCTGTTCAATACCACCGGTCAGCCAGCCGTGTCGCTCCCGTTGGAGTGGGATCGCGACGGAGTTCCGATCGGCATCCAGTTTGTCGGACGGTACGGTGACGAGGCACTACTCTTTCGCCTCGCTGCGTCACTCGAGGCGGCGCGGCCCTGGAAGGATCGGCGGCCGGGAGTGTGGGCGGGGTCTAGCTGAGTCGCCGCGATCTGGTCGGCCGTACCCACCCGCTGCGTTAGAGGGGACGACATGGCGCTCGCGAATTCGCTGAGATACAAGTTGGCGCTAGCTGGGGCTGGTGGATCGGCACTGTTTTTCGGCACTGCACAGGGCGCCAGACAACGAAAAGCCCCGCCTCGATGTCGAAGCGGGAATTTCTCAAATTGCCCCTCCTGGGCTCGAACCAGGACTCTCCTGATCCAGCTCATCACCCTCTACATCACGCCGGTGGTCTACACCTACCTCGACGCACTACAGCAACGGCTGGCCCGCCGTAAGGTGCCCGAGTCACGGGAATACGCCGAGCCCGGAGCGGGCGAGCCGCGGGCGGCTGGAGCCACGGGATGAAGCCCTCATCCGACCACTCGATGGTCGATGTCAGCTCGCACGCCTCACCCGGGATTAACCAGCGGCTGCTCGACGAGAGCCGGATGCTGGCCCAGGTGACCCAGGAGATCGGGCGGGTGATCGTGGGGCAGCGCCCGATGGTCGAGCGGCTGCTGATCGGTCTGCTGGCCGACGGGCATGTCCTGCTCGAGGGTGTGCCCGGCCTGGCCAAGACACTCGCCGTTCGGACCCTGGCGGCAACGATCGCGGGTGGATTCCATCGCATCCAGTTCACCCCTGACCTGCTTCCGTCCGACCTGATCGGCACCATGGTGTACAATCAGCGGAGCGGCGACTTCACGGTGCAGAAGGGGCCCATCTTCACCAACATCCTGCTGGCCGACGAGATCAACCGGGCCCCTGCCAAGGTGCAGAGCGCCTTACTGGAGGCAATGCAGGAGAAACAGGTGACCATCGGCGGCCAGACCTTTCCGCTGCCGGACCTGTTCCTGGTCCTGGCCACCCAGAATCCGATCGAGCACGAAGGCACCTACCCGCTTCCCGAGGCGCAGGTCGATCGTTTCATGTTCAAGCTGGTCGTGACCTACCCCGAGCGCCGGGAAGAGCGTGAGGTCCTCGATCGGATGACCGCGGGGCCCGAGCCGAGCGCTCGCCCGGTGCTGGACCCGGAGCGCGTGGCCCTGGCGCGAAGGCTGGTGCAGGAGGTGTACGTCGACGGACGGATCAAGGAGTACGTGCTCGACCTCATCGGCGCCACTCGGCACCCTGAGGCCGCCGGCCTGAGCGAGCTCACGCCGCTGATCGAGTACGGCGCATCGCCCAGGGCAGCGATCTATCTCATCCGCGCCGCCAAGGCTCACGTGTTCCTGGCTGGCCGATCCCATGTGATCCCGGAAGACATCAAGGCACTCGGGCTGGACGTGCTGCGCCACCGAATCCTTCTGACCTATCGGGCGGACGCGGAAGGCACCGGCGCCGACGAGCTTCTGGGAAGGATCTTCGAGCGCATCGCCGTGCCATGAGTCCGGACGAGGTCATGCGCGAAGTGCGGCGGATCGAGATCACCACCCGCCACCTGGTTCGAGACATCGTGGGCGGCGAATATTCCAGCGCCTTCCGGGGCCGGGGGGTGGAGTTCTCCGAGGTCAGGGAGTATCAGCCGGGCGACGACGTCCGTTCCATCGACTGGAATGTCACCGCGCGGCTGGGCACCGCCTATGTCAAGCGGTACCTGGAGGAGCGCGAGCTCACCGTGCTGTTTCTGGTCGACGTGAGCGCCTCCGGCCGGTTCGGGACCCGGTTTCGCACCAAGCAGACACTGGCCGTCGAGGTCTGCGCCGTGCTGGCGCTCGCGGCGGCGAGGAACCACGATCGGGTCGGCGCGGTGTGGACCGCCGATCGGATGGAGCACTTCGTGCCTCCCCGCCGGGGGCGGCGGCACGTGCTAAGAATCATCAACGATCTGCTCGCCTTGAGGCCCAAGGCACCGCGACGGACCTTGCGGCCGGGTTTCATTTCGTGGATTCGATCCTCCGCCGGCGATCGGTCCTGTTTGTAGTCTCCGATTTTCTCACCTCGGGGTACCAGCCTGCCCTGGAACGCCTGGCCCAACGCCATGACGTCATTGCCCTTCAGCTCTACGATCCTCGCGAGCGGGAGCTGCCCGATGTTGGCCTGGTATCGCTCCAGGAACCCGAGACTGGCGCATGGCGTCTGGTCGACACCGGCCGGCCGGAGACCCGCGAACGGTTCCACCGGCGGGCCGAGGAGTTCGACCGATCCCTACAACAGGACCTCCAGCGGACGGGTGGTGACCTGGTCAAGCTGGAGACCGGCCGCCCGTATGCTGATCCTCTGATAGCGTTCTTTCGGCGGCGGGAGCGGGTGGGGCGGCGGTGAGAAGGTTTTTCGGGCTCGGAATGACGCTCTCCGCGGCTGCACTGCTCTACTCCCGCCCAGCCAATGCCCAGGTGTCGGGCCAGTCCTTCGAGGTCACACCCGAGATTACCCGCGCCACGGTTGGCGACTCTGTCACCTTGCGCTTTCGGGTTCGCTTGGACGAGCGGGATCTCCTGTTTGATACCATTCCCCAACCGCTGAGCGCGTTACCACCAGGAGTCCGTCTCCTCTCGGTGGAGAAGCTCCAGCGCTCTCCCGACCGCCTCTTCCACGGTCGGGCCCGGATTGCGTTCTATCGCCCGGGCCGAAGACCGGTCCCGCTATTCGGGCTCCCGTTCATGCGCGCCGGCTGGGGAGTCGGAACCCTGCCGAGTGACTCGGCCTACGTCGAGATCATGCCGCTGCTTCCCGCGGGAAACCCTTCACTCAAGGACATCCGCGAGTTGGAGCCGAGCTCTGGACCCTCGTTCGTGCCGCTCATTGCCGGCATGCTGCTGGCCGCAGGGCTGCTGGCCATCTACTTCCACCGGCGGATGCGAGGCTCGTCACCTCTCCCCACGCCGGTAGCCGCTCCGGTACTTCCGCCCGCGGTACCCAGCCCCTATACCATTGCACTCGAACAACTGGGTTGGATCGAACGGGAGCGGTGGCCGGCACGGGGTGAGGTCGCACGCCATTATGAGGCGACCGTCGACACACTCCGCGGCTATCTGGAAGCTGCGGAGGACTTGCCGGCCCGGGAGCGGACCACCGGAGAGCTGCTCTGGTCCTTGCCGCCTCAGCTTACTCAGGATGGATTACGCGATCGCGCGGGCGCTCTTTTGAACGAAGCCGATCTGGTGAAGTTCGCCCGGTTCCACCCCAGCCCTGACACTGCCGCCGAGTTCCTGGTGCAGTGCCGTTCGCTGCTGGGAGAATGGCATACCGCGCGCTCGACCAGGGAAATAGCCGATGCGCTTCGCTGATCCGGGCTTCCTTACGCTGTTGCTGCTCCCCGCCCTGTACGCGCTTCGGCGCTGGCGCTCTCGTCGCCGCGCTCCAGCCCAACGGCTCGCTCTGCCGTCGCTCGGATTTATTGTGGACCTGCCGGCGGCGGGGAGACCGCGCTGGCGTCCGATCCTCCCCCCTCCAGAAAATCATCCGGCAGGTCGGAGAGGTCGCACCTCAGCGACTCGAGATCGATCGACGACGGGCTAGTGTATCTGAGCGAGTCGAGCCCGAGCGACTGAGACAGGTCCTGGCACCGGGCGAACACCGTCCGGGAGAGATGGGCCTGGCTCAGCGCGACCTGAGAGAGTCTGACGCCGCCCAGGGTGGCGGTCTCCAGCTCGGCATGCTGTAGGCGATGCCAAGGCAGGCGCTGCCTGCGATCGCAAGTATTCTGCCGAATCCCAATACCCGCTTTCCCCCTGCCGGGGGCCGCTGCTCCCAGGACTTCGCCGCCGCCGCCCGAGCTGGCCCCAGTCACCGCGAGCCCATGGACGACGAGCGCAGGTCCGAAGAGGGAGGGCCCAAACCCCTCCAGGAGCGGGGACGACTGGGGCGGGGCCGCCGTCTTGCCAGTGACCAGGCTCCAGGTCAATACGAGTCCGAACACGAGGAGCGCACCGGCCCAAAGCAGCAGCCAGAGATGCACGGTGCGTCCTTGGGAACCATGCTCGTTAGTGTGCGCCTGAGGTGACTCCAGCTCAAGGCCCGTGGTGGAGCGGGTGCGGCCTAACAACTGGCGCTTCAGCTGCGACCGCTCTGGCCTCGCGTCCGCACAATCTTTCGTTCCCTATGGTCCCACCGGGACCCGCGCCCGGGCGAAGCTCGCGACCCGCACGGATGCGCCACTGAACGCCAATCGTTAGCTCCGTTCTCAGATCGCCCTCGTCTAGTTCCTTCTCGCCAGCGGACCGTACCCCGTTTCCCTTGACAAAAAAGTACTCTACAATATAAAGTAATTTGCCTTGCGGCTCCTTTGAGTCATTGGCCGCGCCGAGGTTCTGATGAACGCACCGATCAACAGCGGCGGCTAGCCCGCCGGATATTCAAAGCCTTTGCAGTATTGGCGATGGTGGGTGTCCTCGGGGTCGCGGCGTTGTTCGTGTCGCTCTGGCTGAAGCACAGGACCGAGCTCACTCTGCCGACACCCACGGGGCCATTCGCGGTTGGCCGTGCGCTCTATGATTGGACCGACGATGAGACATTGGACGCTCTGGCACCCGTGGCAGGAACCG
The DNA here is from genome assembly GCA_038209515.1 of Gemmatimonadales bacterium. Taxonomy (GTDB): domain Bacteria; phylum Gemmatimonadota; class Gemmatimonadetes; order Gemmatimonadales; family GWC2-71-9; genus CAVVWJ01. Next base: position 2,783 of record JBBQXQ010000038.1, on the reverse strand, counting down.
AGCGCGAACTCCTGGTCTGGATCTGGTACCCGACGGCGGCTGGGCAGTCAGCTGCGATTGACGACTACCTGCCGGCCCCATTGCGAGCGGCTGGTGAAGGCCAAAGTGGCGTGCTGCTCACGCTCCTAACGCGAGATCCGTCGAAGGTCCATGCGCACAGTCTTCGCAACGCCGATGTGTCACCGCAGCAGCGGTCGTACCCTGTGGTGATCCTGCGAGCGGGAGCTTCCCTCGAGGTGGCGAGCTACTCGACGCTCGCCGAGGATCTAGCCAGTCACGGGTACGTCGTCGTGGGCATCGACGCGCCTTACCGCACCGGGACCGTCGCTTTCCCTGACGGCCGGGTGATGACACGGATGCCGGAGAATAATCCGGAACTCTGTCTTGAGAGAACGGGCCAGGAGTAAGCCCATTGTGTGGACAGACTGCTAACTGCGTGGACCTCAGACATTGCGTTCGTCCTCGATCGATTAGAGCGGCTGAACACCTCGGACCCGTCCCGCAAGTTCAGGGGACGGCTCGACATGACGCGCGTGGGGGTATTTGGTCATTCCTTTGGCGGGGCGCAGGCCGCGCAATTCTGCTCCCAGGATTCCAGGTGCAAGGCAGGCATCGACGTGGACGGTTCTCTGCACGGCAGCGTCATTCAGGCAGGCATCCACACGCCGTTCATGTTCCTCCTCAGCGGCCAAGGCGATTTTTCGTCAGACGCGGAGATCCGTCAGATCCAGGCCGACATCCAGTCGGTTTATGATCGCCTGCCTCCGGATGGAAGGCTGCGCGTCGAGATCCGTGGCGCGAACCATTTCACCTTCAACGATGACGGCGCCCTGTTGAAGAGCCCTATCGTGCGGGGAGCGCTCCGCGCGCTCGGTATGCTCGGTATCGACGGACCTCGCCAGCTTGCCGTTACAGCGTATTGCGTCCACACCTTCTTCGACGCGTACCTCAAGGGGGCAAGCGTTTCGAGGCTCAAGATTTCATCTCCGCTTTACCCCGAGATCCAGGTTCTCGAATGAAGCACCTCTCGTCAGCAATTGTGCCGGGGTCACAGGCAATCCGGAAATTATCCCGGGCCAGAAGTCCTAGTGATGTATCGGAAGCGGGCATCAACAGAAGATTGAGGGTGGAAGCGTGATGCTCTGGCGCGCTTTCGATACAGCAACTTGAAGGGAGCCGCCCGCGTTTGCGGCGGACGCGGCCCTATGCAAATTCAATGGAGGGAAAGTGCGGCGTAGAGGTGCGCCGAAGCTGTGCGGCGAAGCGCAAAGGACAGCACCGCGGGCTGGAGCTGACAGAAAAGCAAAACGGCCGCAGAGAGAGAGTGTGGAGAAGCGGGAAGAAGAGATTTGTTCGGCGGCAAGGCAGAGAACGACGAATGGTGCAGAAGCACGCAGAGTTTCCGAGCTGTGGAGAGTCGTTTCATGGGGCAGCCGTGATCACCGTAGCGGTTCGTGTATCCGTCCCGCAGCTCCACCGCCTCGTATTCCCCGGTGGACGCGCCGCTCGGCACGGCGGCTCGGCCCTCTGCACCGCTCGACAGAACGACATCGGTCTCGACCGTTGGGTTGCCTCGGCTATCGAGTATTTCTCGAGCATGGATGCCAGTAATCGCGCTCATAGATCTCCACGTGAGCAAGTGCTCGTGCTCGCACCATCGTGCTCTAGCTGTGAGCGTTGCCGGAGTAATCGCCGGCCTCCTCACATCATCAGAGACTCATTGGGCTTCTGTTCGGACTGAAACTTGGTTTGGCGGCGCACGGTTAGTGCGTTGGTTGGTCTTTTCAGCCCCGCTCTTGAGTGGATCGGGAACCTTCCCGAGCGACGGCTCGGTGTCCTGGGGTTCGGTTTGACTCTTGTAGGCATGCTGTTGCAATCAGCGCAGTACTGGATCGTTGTGTTCAACGTGCCGGTAGGCTGATTGGTGTTTCTTTCCCGGAGCTTCGGCCCCGCTCCTCGACCTATCGACCACTTTCCGAAAGACCTACCAAGCCCAGGCGCTCACCGCGCTGCAGGCAGTGACCGAGTATCCGGCGCCCGAGGGCGAATGGTGCCCAGACTGCGCCCAAAGCCGCGGGAGTCATAGAGATCTTTCGATGAGACTACGGTTGGGGGGGCCAGCCCGAAGGGAGATCCACCGCTCGGTTCAAAGCGTTCTAAACTGAGCGCCCCGGCGCTGAGCTCGATTCCAGTCCCCAACAGAGGAGCCTCACCATGCACCAGCCACTGCGTCACTCCAGCGTCCTCCTGGCCAGCGTCCTGGCCGGCGCCTTCCTCCTCGCGCCTCCGGCGCTCCGGGCCCAGCAGGATTCCAGCATGGGGCAGACGTTCTCTGCGCCCACGTGGCATGAGACGGTGTACGGCCGCGTGCTCGTGCGAAAATGGGCACTAGCAAAATCCGGTACCACGATCGATATAGCAGCGAGCTTTGTGACGATAGGATAATCGTCCCCAAGTACGCGGTGACTCACAACGGAACCTCTCAATCCCATTCCGGCTCCCTTCACGCCTAGACGTACACTCTGGAGTCGAGTCCAAGGTCAAGGTAGCGATGGATTCCGCGCTGCCGGGTGTCTCATGAGGGGTAGACCGTTCGATGTCTGAGATTCTTAGCTGAGCCGGTCCTGGGCGGGTCCGAAGGACTCAGAATGACAGTGAAAGGAGACCTAGCTGAAGCGCTCCGGCCAACCCGCGCGTGCCTTCGAGGAAGTCTTTGCCGAGCATCTGGACGCGCTCTTCCGCACGGCCCTCCGGCTCTGCCGCGGGAACGAGGCTGACGCGGA
>JBBQXQ010000037.1:0-25268 GCA_038209515.1 Gemmatimonadales bacterium | reverse complement strand
CCCGTTGGACTCGGCTGGTGTAACCTCTGATTACGCGCTGACTGGCGATACAACCTCCGCCGATACAACCTCTGCCGGATACTCCGAGATGGCCCGCGACACCACCTCAGCCGCCGGACGAGGTGACCCCGCGGCGGTGGCTGTGGCCGATACGACCACTTCAGCCGAGTCCGACACGGTCTCCACCGACACGCTCACGGTGGCGACGGCCGATTCGGCCGACACCGCCAGCGCCAAGAGCGAGCCGGCCGGGGATTCCACCGAGATCCGGGGCAACGTGATCAGCGAGAAGGATCGCGCAGAGCCGGCGTCTCGTGAAGTGCCGACCGATGCCGCCGGCTCTGCGGCGATAGGCAACACCGTCACCGGCATCGATGCGGTATCACTCATGAGCCGTGCGGGGGCGCGGTGCGTCGTAAAGGATGATTCGGGCGACGTATGGTGGGATATGGCCGACAGCCCCGCCGCCTTGAATCCCTGCGGCACCGGAACGATGACCCTATCGCTGGTGAGGACGGGGGAGAAGTAGGCGGTTTCCCCGCCTACTTCAGTAGCCCCTTCGCAATCGTCTGCAGCTGCATGTTGCTGGTCCCTTCGTAGATCGTACCGATCTTGGCGTCACGGTAGTACTTCTCAGCTGGATACTCCTTGGAGTACCCGTAGCCGCCGAACAACTCCAGGCAGGACGAGGTGAGCCGGTCGGCCACCTGTGAGCTGAAGAGTTTGGCCATAGCGGCCTGCTGGGCAAATGGCTGCCCCGCATCCTTGAGGCGGGCCGCGTTGTACACCATGAGTCTGGCCGCCTCCAAGTCGGTAGCCATCTGGGCCAATTGGAACTGCACCGCTTGGAACTCGGCGATGGGCTTGCCGAACTGGTGGCGCTCTTTCACGTAGGCGGTGGCAGCCTGGAGTGCGCCGCTTGCCACCCCGATCATCTGGGCGCCGATCCCGATTCGCCCCTCGTTGAGCGTCTCGATCGAAATCTTGTAGCCCTGCCCCACCGGGCCGAGCACGTTCTCGGGTGGCACGATGCACCCATCGAGAATGAGCTCGGTGGTGCTCGACGCCCGGATGCCCAGCTTGTTTTCCTTTTTCCCGATTGCGAATCCAGGGAAACCCTTCTCGACCAGGAAGCCGGTGATCCCCTTGTACCCCTTGGAAGGGTCGGCATTACCGAAGACGATGAACAAGCCCGCCTCGGCGCCGTTGGTGATCCAGAACTTGGTGCCGGTGAGGACCCAGTCGTCGCCCTTGCGCTCGGCCCGGGTGGCCAGGGCAAAGGCATCGCTTCCGCTGCTCGGCTCTGACAGGGCAAAGGCCCCGAGTAGTCCGCTGGTGAGCCGGGGGAAGTAGCGCGACTTCTGTTCGCTGCTGGCTCTCCGAAGGAGGGCGTTGTTCACCAGGGTATTGTGCACGTCCACGTAGATCGCCGCCGAGGCGTCTACCCGCGCCAGCTCCTCGATGGCCAGCACCGCCATGAAGATGGTGCCACCGCTGCCACCGTACTCCTCCGGCACCTCGATGCCCATGAGGCCCAGCTCGAAGAACTTGGATATGAGGTCGGGGCGGAACTGGGCGGCCTGGTCCATCTCATAAACGTGGGGACGGATGTCGGTCTCCGCGAACTCGCGCACCGAATCGCGGAACATCGTTTCCTCGTCGGAGAGAACGGTCAGGGCGGGGGCGGCGCTGGCGATGTCGGGCATCGTAAGCTCGTTAGGAGAGGTGCGCGTCGGACGGAACTTACTCTAGTTAGCTTCCTTCCCACCATGTCTAATCCCAACCCTGCTCCAGCCATGTCCGTGCTCCAGCGGTTACGGGAAGACCGCCCCCTCGCAACGGTGGAGCTGCGTCCACCTCGCACCGGGCTCTCCTCTGCCGCCACCATGGAGCTCTGGATCGACATGTATCACTCGATCCAGCGCCTGACCCGCCATGACACGATCATTTTCCTCACCGACAATGCCGTCGGCCTGTCGGAAGAAGAGAACCTGGGTCACCTGACCGCCAATCTGGCGGGAGATGTCGATACTTCCCGGATCGTCCCTTTCCTGACCTCCAAACATTCCATCGAGTACTGTCTGATGCACGCCTCGCGGGCCGCTTCGCATGGGTTCGGCGCGCTCACCGTGCTCGGCGGCGATCACACGGTCGGACCGCCGCGCTGCTTGCCCCATGCCCGGGAGCTACGCGCTCTCATTCGCCAGCGGGTGCCCCAGCTCGATCTCGGTGGCTGGGCCAACCCGCATCGCCCTGCGGCCGAACAAGTGGATTACCTCCTGGACGACCGGTTCGAGGCCGAGTTTTATCTGACCCAGGTGGTCTCCCACCATAGCACCCGGGAGGTGGAACGGTTTCTCAATGAGGCCCGGCGGCGGGGCGTCCAACAGCCGGGTGTCTTTGGCGTGTTTCTCTATCGGAGTGCCAATCCCGGGACCCTGGCGCGGTTGGCGGATTTTTTCCCGGTCCCGGCGGCCGAGCTCACTCGAGAGTTCGAGGCAGGATTGACGCCTGAGGAGATCTGCGCGAAAACGGTCCGCGCCCTCCGCGAGGTGGGCGCAGACAAGGTCTACCTGAGCAACCTTGGCTTTGAGCAGGTGGACACCCGATACCGCCGGATCATGAAGCTACTCGGGGGCTAGCCAGGCCCCGCAGGACATTGAGGGCGGGGCCGATGCGACCGGCAGGCGCGGTGACCTGCACGCCTTGCACCAGATCCTTGACCGCCTCGACCATCTCAGCCGCTATGGCAACGCCCTCGGCCCGGGCCGCCGTGGTACCCTGTTCCTGGGCCAACCGCATCCGCTCGATCACAGCGTGGGGTACGTGCACGCCGGGAACTTCGTTGGCCAGAAACTCGGCATTGCGGAGCGAGGTTAGTGGCCAGATCCCGGCTATGATGGGAATGCGTGCCCGGACGCGCCCAAGGAAACGCTCGAGCTGCCCGGCATCGAACACCGGCTGAGTCACCGCAAAGTCCGCTCCCGCCTCCACCTTCCACGCGAATCTCTCGAGTTCGTGCTCCAGGTCGGCTCCCTGGTTGAGGGCAACACCGACGACGAACCTGGTGGGTTCGCCTATGGGGTTGCCGCCTGGATCGAGTCCCTGGTTGAGCCGCCGAACCAGATTGGTGAGGCCGATGCTGTCGATATCGAACACCGCCGTTGAGTCCGGATATGGACCCATGGCAGGAGGGTCGCCGGTGACGATCAGCACATTGCGTAACCCCCCGGCCGCGGCGCCAAGCAGATCGCTCAGCATGCCCAGCATGTTGCGGTCACGGCAGGTGTAGTGGAAGACGGTCTCGAGGCCGACCTCCCGCTGAACGATCAGGGCCGCGGGTAGAACTCCCATCCGGCTCTGCGCCCGAGCGCTGTCGAGGATGTTGACCGCATCCACCCCCGCTTCCTGGAGCGTTCGGCACTGCTCGATCATCTCGGCTGGATTCCACCCTTTGGGCGGGAGGATTTCTACCGTGGTCACCAAGTCGCCGGAAGTGAGCTTTCGCCCTAACCCGGAGCGCTGCGCCAGCGGAACCGCGTCCACCCCGGCGGGCCCGGCGGGTCCGACTGGTGAACGGTCCACTGCAACGAGACGGGGCTGTAGACTGGCCACGTAGTCGTGGATTTTCTTGATGTGATTAGGGGTAGTGCCGCAGCATCCGCCGACGAAGCGAGCCCCGGCGTTGATCATCCGTCTAGCGTAGGAGCCCATGTACTCCGGGCTCGCGAGGTAGATCCGCCGATCATCGACCGCCCGGGGCAATCCGGCGTTGGGCTGGGCCGATAGCGGCCGGTTGGTATGCTCCACCATGCGCTCGAGTGCATCGAGCATCGCCGCGGGGCCAACCGAACAGTTGAGGCCGACCACGTCCGCGCCCAGCTCGGTGAGCTTCGACCCGATGGTCTCAACGGTCGTGCCGTAGCTGGTATTGCCGTCGTGACCGACCGTCATCTGTGCGATGATCGGGAGCTCGCTCAGCGCCTTTACGGCGCACAGCGCGGCTTCCACCTCGTGCAGGTCGCTGAAGGTCTCGAGGATGAATCCGTCCACTCCACCCTCCAGCAGTCCCCGCACCTGGCGGCTGAAGAAGCCGATCGCTTCCTCCCGGGCCGTTGGTCCCCAGGGCTCCAGCCTGATGCCGAGCGGGCCGATAGCACCAACGACTAGAGCTCGGCCATTCGCCGCCCGCCGGGCAATCGTGACGGCCGCGCGGTTGATGGCTTCGGTCTCATCGTCGAGACCGTGGCTCGACAGCTTGACCGGGTTGGCCCCAAACGTGTTGCTCTCGAGAATCTCCGCTCCCGCCTGGACGTAGGCTTCGTGGACTTCCTGCACCAGCCCGGGTTGGGTGAGGTTCAGCTCATCGTAGCACACGTTTACAAACATCCCGCGGCTGTACAGCATGGTGCCCATCGCCCCATCGAGGACATGGACCCGCTTGTCAGCGATCAAGTCGGCCAGGGTCGGCATCTACCGCTCGTAGTTCAGGTTGGGAGAAAGCCAGCGCTCGACCGCCGCCACATCCATCCCCTTCCGCCGGGCGTAATCCTCGACCTGATCTCGCTCGATCTTGCCCACCCCGAAGTACTGCGACTGTGGGTGGGAGAAGTAGTAGCCGCTCACCGATGCGGCCGGCAGCATGGCGAAGCTCTCGGTCAGCGTGATGCCGGCGCTTTCTTCGACCCGGAGCAGGTCGAAGAGAATGCGTTTCTCGGTGTGGTCGGGGCACGCAGGATAGCCTGGGGCGGGCCGGATCCCCTGATAGCGTTCCTTGATGAGCCCCTCGTTGTCGAGCTCCTCGTCCGGCGCGTAGCCCCAGAACTCGCGGCGCACCCGCTGGTGCAGCAGCTCGGCAAACGCCTCGGCCAGCCGATCGGCCAGAGCTTTGGTGAGAATCGCGTTGTAATCGTCGTGGGTGGCTTCGAAGCCCGTCACCAGCGCGTCGATGCCCCCGCCAGCTGTGACCGCAAAGGCTCCGACGTAATCGGCCAGGCCGGTCTCCCGAGGGGCCACGAAGTCGGCCAGCGCGAGGTTAGGCCTGCCCGGCGGCTTGACCATTTGCTGCCGGATGGTGTGGATGGTCGCCCTTGTCTCGGCTCGACTGGAGTCGGCATACACCTCGATGTCATCGCCGACGCTGTTAGCCGGGAAGAAACCGAACACCCCACGGGCGCTGAGCAGGCGCTCGCGCACGATGCGATCAAGCAGCTCCCGCGCATCCCTGAACAGGTTGCTGGCGGCGGGACCGATGATCGGATCACTGAGAATGGCGGGGTAGTGCCCGGCCAGTTCCCAGGTCTGAAAGAACGGGGTCCAGTCGATCAGCGGAACCAGCTCCTCGAGCGGATAGTCTTCCAGCGCCCGGACACCGGTAAAGCATGGCTCAGGCGGCGTCGGTGCCTTCCAGTCGATCGAAAGCCGGTTCTTGCGAGCATCGGCGATCGATTGGTGGCGCTCCTCCGCTTTCCGGGTCCCGCGCTGGGTGCGCACGTCCTGATACTCGGCGCGCACTCCAGCCACATAGTCGGGGCGGAGAGTGTCGCTGCGCAGATTGCCGGCCACTCCGACCGCCCGAGAGGCATCGATCACATGGACGGTAGGGCCCTTGTAGTTGGGCTCGATCTTCACCGCCGTGTGCACCCGGGATGTCGTGGCCCCGCCGATCAGGAGTGGAATGGTGAACCCCTCCCGCTGCATCTCACCGGCCACGAAGCTCATCTCCTCGAGCGATGGCGTGATGAGTCCGCTGAGGCCGATGATGTCCACCTGTTCCGTGCGCGCCGTTTCCAGGATTCTGGCGCAGGGCACCATGACACCGAGATCGATGACCTCGTAGTTGTTACACTGGAGCACGACGCCGACGATGTTCTTGCCGATATCATGCACGTCCCCTTTGACGGTGGCCAGGAGCACGCGCCCATTCGACTTGGCTTCGCTCTCATCGCCCAGCGCGAGCTTTTCGGCCTCGATATACGGGATCAGGTGAGCGACGGCGCGCTTCATCACCCGGGCACTCTTGACCACTTGGGGCAGGAACATCTTCCCGGCCCCGAACAGATCGCCCACAATGTTCATCCCGTCCATCAAGGGACCTTCGATGACATGGATCGGCCGCTCCGCCTGTTTCCGGGCCTCTTCGGTGTCCTCGACGATGTAGTCCGCGACGCCCTCGACCAGCGCATGCGCCAGGCGTTCGGCGACCGGCGCCTTGCGCCACTCGAGGTTGGCAGTCTGGCCCGCCGCCTGGCCCCTCACCGAGTCGGCGACCTCGAGCAGCCGGTCCGTGGCATCCGGCCGGCGGTTCAGCACCACGTCCTCGACCCGCTCGAGCAGCTCCGGAGGAATGTCGGTGTAGATCGGGAGCTGACCCGCATTCACGATTCCCATGTCCATGCCGGCCTCGATGGCGTGGTACAGAAAGACTGCGTGAATGGCTTCCCGAACCGGGTCGTTGCCCCGAAACGCGAACGACACGTTGCTCACCCCGCCGCTCACCAGCACGTCCGGTAGCTCGGCCTTGATCCGGCGAGTCGCCTCGATGTAGTCCAGCGCGTAGTTGTTGTGCTCCTCGATTCCGGTGGCGATCGCGAAGATGTTCGGGTCGAAGATGATGTCCTCCGGGCTGAACCCCACCCGTTCGGTGAGGATCCGGTAGGCCCGCCGGCAGATCTCGATCTTCCGTTCGGCGGTGTCCGCCTGCCCCTGCTCGTCGAACGCCATCACGATCACTGCCGCTCCGTATCGCCGGACCAGGGTCGCCTGCCGGATGAAGCTCTCCTCCCCTTCCTTGAGGCTGATGGAGTTCACCACTCCCTTACCCTGAACGCACTTGAGACCGGCCTCGATGACCGACCACTTGGATGAGTCGATCACCAGGGGCACCCGGCTGATGTCCGGCTCCGAGGCGATGAGCTTGAGGAAGGTGGACATCGCCTGCTGCGAGTCCAGCATTCCCTCATCCATGTTGACGTCGATCATCTGGGCGCCGCTTTCCACCTGCTGCCGTGCGATCTCGAGGCCGGCTTCATAGTCGCCGGCCAGAACGAGACGGGCGAACTTGCGCGAGCCGGTGACGTTGGTCCGTTCGCCGACGTTCACGAAGATGCTCTCCGGCCCGATCGTGAGGGGCTCCAGTCCGCTGAGGCGCAGGCGGGGTGGCGGGGCAGCGGGAGCGCGGGGAGGCAGGCCCGCCACCGCTTCGGCAATCGCCTTAATGTGGGCCGGCGTCGTCCCGCAGCAGCCTCCCACCAGGTTCACCAGCCCGCTTTCGGCAAACTCCTGTAGCACCCCGGCCATGTATTCGGGGCTCTCGTCGTACTGACCAAACTCGTTGGGAAGACCGGCATTGGGGTGGGTGCTCACGAAGGCCAGCGATACCCGGGAGAGCTCCTGCACATACTGTCGCAGGGCTCTGGCACCGAGGGCGCAGTTGAGTCCCACGCTCAACGGGCGGCTGTGTGCCACCGAATTCCAGAACGCCTCCGTGGTCTGGCCCGACAGGGTGCGGCCGCTTGCATCCGTGATGGTGCCGGAGATCATGACCGGCACGCGAACCCTCGTGGCATCGAAATGGGATTCGATGGCGAAGAGTGCGGCCTTGGCGTTCAAGGTGTCGAAGATGGTCTCGACCAGGATCAGGTCGGCTCCGCCGTCGAGCAGGCCTCGAACCGCCTCGGAATACGTCGTGACCAGGTCGTCGAAAGACACATTGCGGAACCCGGGGTCGTTCACATCGGGGGAGAGGGACGCGGTGCGGTTGGTCGGCCCCAACACCCCGGCGACATAGCGGGGCGTGTCAGGATCCCGGGTCTCGAATTCGTCGGCCACCTCGCGGGCCAGCCGGGCCGACGCGTGGTTCAGCTCGTAGACCAGCTCCTCCATTCCGTAGTCGGCCATGGAGATCGCGGTCGAGTTGAACGAGTTCGTCTCCAGGACGTCGGCCCCGGCTTCGAGGTAGGCCTGATGAATGGCGCGGATGATCGCCGGCTGCGTCAGGGAGAGAAGATCGTTGTTGCCCCTGAGATCGCGTGGCCAATCGGCAAATCGCTCCCCCCGGTAGTCCTTCTCTCCCAGGTGGTAGCTCTGAATCATCGTCCCCATGGCCCCGTCGAGCACCAGTATGCGGCGCGCCAGCAGCGGCTGGAGCTCGCCGAGCCGAGCCTCTCTGGTGCGGCGGCGCAAGGTGACAGGACTGGGGGCGACTGAGGTCACCGGTGATCTCCGAATACGAAAAGCCCTGGGGCCAAAACGCCTCAGGGGGAGCGTTTTAGCGGTTTGTTTAACGTGGCCGCAATCAGCGCAAATCGCCACGGATTCAGTTGTTAGACGAGTTAATAGTAACTGACTTCCGGTCGAGAGTCTAGCGTCAAGGATCGAGAGTCTAATAACCACCTTTGTACGGCTGGTCCGGCCCGAAACGAGATGCACAGCGGATTTGGGAACCGCAAGGCGATCGGCCAGGTAGCGCAGGAGCTCCTGGTTGGCCGCTCCGGGGCCACCCTGACTCCCGACTCCCAGCTCTCTACAGCAGCCCCAGCACGAACCCCCGTACTACGTACAGCACCAGCCAGGCCACCATCGGGCTGAAATCGAAGATTCCCACCGGCGGAAGGATGCGGCGGATCGGATCGATCAGCCAGTTGGTGAGTGCATACACCGGCCGCATCCATTTCCGGTACGGGCCGATCCCAAGCCAGGACCCGATCACCCGGACCAGGATCGCAGCCATGAGGATAGTGAAGACGGCACTCATCAATACCTGCATCCAGACGCGGACTCCGCCTTGCGCAAGCAGGACGAGGCCCCCCGCGGTGCCGATCAGCCACTGCGTCAGGCTCAGCAGCAGAAGCCCGCCGCCAATGACGAGGCCGAGGAGCCAGAGCGGCGCATTCTGGGGGTTTCCGCCGGCGTTGATGACCCGGCGTTCCAGTGGGAGGAGGATGGGGTCGCCTATCCTGCGGACCAGCCGTGGCCAGGCGCCGAACGGGTTGATGCGGCGGCTGCGAACCGCCCAGTGGGTGAGGGCTACGGTCGCCGCAAACGCAAGGGCGAGGAGGACGATGCTGCGGACGGCAATGTCGAGAGCGTCGAAGAACACCTCTACTGGCCCACCTCCATCGGGCGCTGGTCACCGGAGCTGGCGGTGCACATGATCGTAAAGCTGCCGTGGGTCGCGGCCTGCTCCAGGACCTGGCTATCACCCCGGCAGGAGACGATCTCGCGACCGGCTGGCTGGCGAAAGGATACTGTGACGACCGGTTCGCGTTGCACGTTCACTACCCGGCGGACTGTGTTCGTCGTGAGACTCTCGATGCCCATTTGTCGGAGGTCGGCGCCGGGACGGCCCCGGTGCGAGCCGCGATAGTCTACGGCGCGATCTACCAGCTCGAAGATCTCCCGCCCGAGTACGCTGGCATCGCGCTCATCCGGGGGAAGGTTGTTCACGTCGCGCGGAGCATGGGCGCGCGAGCCGGCCCGGTTGTCACAGGCCACCACAGCGACGGCCGTCACCAGAATGAACAGCCAGGAAACCCGGCCGCTCATTCCATCGCGAATTCGCGGTTAAACACGACCTCGAAGCTGAAGGTCTTGCTCTTGGTCCGGCTCTCCATGTACTCGGCAATGCGCTTGAGACGAGCCGGAATGCCCAAGATCTTCTCTTGCGCCTTCCGTCCCAGCTCGTTCAGCCCCTCGAGGCTCTCGATCCTCCAGTAGCGGATTTGCTCCTGCACGATCCGGAGGTAGTCCCGGGGACCGTAGATCCCGGAGCGGCGAATCACGTCGGCCAGGTCCTTGAAGCCGGGCATGGTGACGCCCGGCATGTCGATGGCGGGGAGAATGAAAGAGGCGGAGTGCAGTGCCTGATCCGGATCTCGCTTGAGGATCTCCTCGAACACGGTCCGGTAGAAGGTGTAGTGGCGCGCCTCTTCCTTGGCGACCTGGCTCAGGATCGCGGCGAGCCGGGGTTCATATTCGGCTACGATCTTCCCGGTTTCGCTGTGGGAGAACTGGGTGGCCCGCTCCTGGACGGTCGTATAGGCGAACACCCGGTACGGGTCCCGGTCCCACTCCGGGTGGAACCCGGCCCGCAGGTACTCGAACTGCATTTCTTCGAGCTTCCGCTGCTGCAGGATGCGGGTGTCCCGAGCGTAGTCGTGGAGGACCTGCCCGTGTCGATCCTCCTCGGCGGTCCACAGATTGTTCCAGCTGCGCCAGAAGCTGTCATCCCCAAGGTACACTGCGAGCAGTCGGTGAAAGTGCGGTAATCCTTCTTCTGTGAGAAGGTTTAGGGCCAGCGCAGCCCGGGCCGGGTCGGGAATACCCTCAGCCCGGGTACGAAGCTCCGCCAGGTGGGCCTCGGGGTCTTCGTCCGGCGCGGGCCCCAGGAGATCGGAGGGGAACCAGAGCTCGCGCTTACGCTCGTGCGCTTCCATGAGCTCGCGAACCTTCTCCTCGAGATCCTGAAGCACTTCGAGCTTCGAGCAGAGTTCCCGCGCGGGTTCGGTGGCGATGCCCATGGTCACCTTCGACAAACAGGAGGCAAACGTACTATGGGGGTTAGGCTAGCCATTAAAGATAGTGTCGCCGGTCCTGACGATGCTACTCAGGCGGGAGCGGTCGGGGACGCCGTTTGGTTGAGGGCCTTTTCCATCAGGGACCAGGTACGGCGTCCCAAGTAGCCGTCTCGTACGAAGATCCGGCGCCACCCCAGGGCGGCCAACAGTCCTTCGGAGCGGGGGTCGTCGGTCCAAAACTCTGCGAGATGGGCGCCGGACTCGACTGCACGTTGTTCGAAAGCCGCCAGCAGGCGGTGGGCATGGCCACGGTGGCGCTCCTGGGGCAAGACCGCCACATCAACCAGGTGGGCGACCCCTGCCCGGAGCCAGTACCGCAGCCCTCCAATCCAATCGCCGATCTCGTTGCTGAGGATCAGGTAACGTTCGTCGAGCGCGCTGGACCAGCCGGCCGCGTCCTCTTCTTGCTCGAGGATCTCGGAAAACCAGGCCGCGAAGTCCTCGTCCTGTTCCATGTCACGAATCGTCAGCTCGCTCATCTGCCACCGCCTTCCCCGATGGGAGAGTCCCATCCCTCCATCAGCAACACTAATGCCACGTCTGCTGTTCCTGTCTGTGAAGGTCGTCACTGGTCGCCAGGGCTGCGACGCACCACCGCTGCTCCGGCGCCTTACATTTGCCTTGGACTTCTGCGAGGCTAAGCTTCGACATAGGCGCGCGCATCGAGGCATGCCGAACCCCAGCGAGGCTGTATATGGCCAATACTACAGAGGCTGCCCGTACGGTAATCGTGCAGTGCCCCTTTTGCTCGGCTCCGAACCGGGTGGATTTGAACCGGCTTGCGGCCGGCCCTAAGTGCGCCAAGTGCGGCAAGCCGATCCGTCTCGATCGCCCGCAGAAGGTGACCGACAAGGAATTCGAGCGTACCATCAGCAACGCCAGTGTGCCGGTGCTCGTCGACTTCTACGCCGACTGGTGCGGACCATGCAAGATGATGGCGCCGACGCTCGATGAACTGGCCCACAAGCACGCGGGTGCGGCGCTGGTCCTTAAGCTCGACACCGAAGCAAACCCTCTCACCGCATCCCGCTTCGGGATTCGGGGAATTCCCACCGTGATCGCCTTCCAAGGCGGCAAGGAGCGGAGCAGGCATGTGGGCCTGGCCGACATGAAGACGCTCGAAGGGCTGGTGTCCTCCTAGCCTCAACGCCTATCGCAGCCCGGCGGCCACGGCTATCACGAGCCCGAATACCGCCAGGGCCATGAGCAGGCCATAAAGGGGAGCGACAAACTTCAGCCACTCTTCGTAGCGGACCCCCGCCGCAGCCAGCATGGCCATCAGCGCACCGTTCGTCGGAGTGACGATCTCGCACAATCCGGCCCCATACTGATACGCCAGCACGGTGACCTGACGGGACAGCCCGATCAGGTCCGACAACGGCACCAGGAGCGGGAGGGTCAACACGGCCTGGCTGCTGGTGCTCGGCACGGGAAGGTGAATAGCGGCCTGAGTGACCATCATTCCCACCGCCGAGAACGTGCCGGGCAGGCCCGCGATCGGAGTGAACATCCCCTGGACGATGGTGTCCACGATCTGCCCCTCGTTCAACACCACGTAGATCGCTCGGGCAAACCCGATGAGCAGTCCCGCAAACGCCATTGACCTGAATCCGTCGGCGAAGGCCTCCGCAGTTCCACCCACCCCCAGTCCTCGAAGTAAGCCCGCCAGCAACCCCACGGTGAAGAAAAGGGCCGCCAGCTCGTCGAACTCCCAGCCGAGCTTCTGAGCGCCGTAGATGTAGATGCCGAAGGCAGCCAGAATGGAAACCAACACCGCGAGGTCGCGCCAGTCGAGTTGGGTCCGTTGATCCTCCGGGGATTCCTGAGGAGGAATTCGGGTACGCCTGGCGTAGCGCATGATGCCCCAGATCCAGCAGGCGAGGGCGGGTAGCAAAAACGCCAGCCGAAATCCCAATCCGGAAGCCGGAGGGAGCTCGGCGACCTTCTGGGCAATAATCACCTGGAAAGGATTAACCGGGCTGAAGGCAGCCCCCACGGCGGCCGCACCCAGACTCATGGCCACGGCCGTCACTGGGGTGAACCCCAGCTGACGTACCAGGAGCAGCAGCACCGGCACGAACGCGATGAGCTCCTCCTGCATCTGCATCATGATGCCACCCAGGCTGAACGCCACGCTCGCCACGGGGATCACCAGAATGCCACGCCCCTTCAGCCGGCGAGCGAGGCCATTCACCAGCCGCCCGAACGTGCCGGTGCGTTCCACCACGGTGAACCCGCCGCCAATGAGAAACACCAGCCCGATGACGGAGGCGGCGTCCACGATGCCCTTTGGGATCGCGACCATCGCCTGGAACGGACCCACCGGGTGGGGTTGCACCCTGGAGTAGGTGCCGGGCACAACCACGCTTCGTCCGGTGACCGGGTCCTCCCGCCGTTCGAACTTGCCGGCGGGCAGCAGCCAGGTGAGTGCGGCGGCCACAATGACGCACCCGACCAGCAGTGCCAGGGGATGGGGGAAATGGATCTTCTTCAAAGGCTCCGGCAGTGCCGGCTGACCGGAGGAATTCTGCCGCAGGCGATGCGCTCGTCCATCCCGGTAGCCAGCGGCCCGCATGCGGCGGTCTGCGCCTCGCGGGTGGCGTCCGGCTCGGAGGCAGCCGACGCGGTGGCGCTGTTCCGCCTTTCACCGAAAGCGACCGTCACCGAGCACTCCACCCGCTGAGATGCGAGCGTGGACCAGAGCAGAAATGCGGCGAAGGCGAGCAGCACTAACAGCGACAGGAATCGTCCTCGAGCGGTCATGCTCCCTCCCATCGGGGTCGGGCAGCCCGTGTCCGGCCCCAGAGGAACCAAGTAGCTGGTCCTGCTGTTCTTCTCCCAAGCATGGGCAAGGAGAGGCGTTGCGAAGAGGAAAGCTGCATGGAATGTAGGGAAGTCCTGATCTGCCTCTGGGAATATCTGGATGAGGAGCTCAGGCCGGAACAGGCCGAGGCGGTAGCGGCCCATTTGAGCCACTGCGGGGCGTGCTACCCCGCCTATTGCTGTGACCGGGCCCTGCTCGATCTGCTGGCGCGGCAGCGGAGGGCCTGCTCGGCTCCTGCCGCTCTGTTGATGTCCATCCGGATACACTTGAAGGTGTCTTGACGTACGGGCGGCCTCGACTGGTCACAGTTCCTTGACCGCTTCCCGGACCCACGCCAGGTATTTTTCATCGCCATGGGAGATAGGGACGGCGATGACCTCCGGCACGTCATAGGGGTGCAGCTCGCCTATCCGCTTCTGAAGCTCAGGTAGTCGCCCAAGGGTAGTCTTCAGGTGGCAGTACCATTCCTCAGCATGCTCCACTTGCCCCTTCCAGCGATAGGTGCTCGAGACCGGCCCCAGCACCTGGGCGCATGCGGCGAGCCGCTCCGCGACCAATGTCGCCGCCAAATTTTCGGCGACCGCCTGGTCGGGCAAGGTAGTCGTGACCTGACAGCAGTCGGTCACGTCAGAATTCGTCCCCCTGGTGCGATTGCTATATTGCGACCGAGCCTACTGCGGCGTCGTTGCGCCGGCTCCGGCCGGCAGTCCCACCGTTTCGGTGCCGCGCTTACCATCATTGATCGGGGTGACCATCGTTCGCCACCCGCTTTTGAAGCGAAGCGTAAGCCGGTAGCCCAAAGGATCCGCCTGAACGTCGGCAACATCCGGAATGGCTCGCGCGAACCGCGAGGCCGCTTCCGCCTGTTTGACCAGGTCCGCGGGAGAGGATCGTTTGATGTCGGCACCGAGCTCGCGGGCAATCGCCATCGCTTCGGCTTGCTCGCGTCCATACCGGGCGAACTGATCGGCGGGGACCAGGCCTCCCTGACTGGTGAGCCGAGATTGAAAGTCATAGTCCCTGCATGACGTGAGCGCCGTCAACAACAGCACGGCACCAAAGGATCGCTGCATGACAAGTCCTCGAGCTGAGGTCCAGGTCCGGTGAGCACCACCACGCCCGAAGCTAATTCGTCGGTACTCAGAGTAGGAGTGCGTCCCCCGGCTCAAGTATGGCTCGGGGTCTTCCTGGCGGCGGCCGTCGCCGTCCATCCACTGACGGTCGCTGCGCAGGTAAGCAGCCCGGATCCGATACAGAATCCGATGGTCCTTCGTTGGTGGCACGGACTGGCCTTCCTCGGCGGCATCTCCGGCCTGATGCTGCTGGATCAACCGGCCCAGCGATTCGTGCAGCGGAATCGGTCCAGCCACTCGGACGATGCCGCTAGCGTTCTGCGGCACTTCGGCCAGCCCGAGGTATTCGGGACGGTTACCGTCGGCCTGGTAGGCGCGGGATTGATCAGCGGCAACGACGACCTTACCCGAGCCGGCGGCCGGCTGGCCGCCACCCTGGCGCTTGCAGGAGCCGCGGCGACCGGTATGAAGGTCGCACTGGGCCGGCCCCGTCCCAACGCGAGCCTCGACGCTGACGGGTTCAACCCGTTCTCGGGCAACGATGCGATGCCCTCGGGACATACGACCGTCGCGTTCGCGCTGGCTACCGCCCTGGCGGATGACATTCACCGGACCTGGGCAACGGTGGGACTCTATACCGTCGCCACTGGGGTGGGATGGTCACGGCTGAACGACAACAAGCACTGGCTGACCGACGTGGCGACGGGGGCGATGGTAGGGATCACGTCGGCCAAGCTGGTCAATGGACACTGGCGCATCTTCAACCTGCATCCGCCGAGTGTACTGCTCGGCCCTCGATATGCCGGCCTCTCGTGGCAGGTCAGGTTCTGAGCTCAATCGCCATCTCGCACCACGGCACAAGGTCTGGCTGAATTGGGATGGCGTGTTTCTGATGGGCCCGAACTATCTCCGCTTTCTGGCGGCGGTCGATGAGACCGGCACCATCCGGGAGGGCGGTCACGCGGTGGGCTGGAGCTACCGCACCTGCCTCAACCGGATCCGGCGCATGGAGCAGGCGCTCGGCCGCCCAGTGCTGCTGACGAAGCGCGGAGGCAGCACAGGTGGAAGCGCCCGCTTGACTCCTGAGGCCCGGCGCCTCGTGCGGATTTTCAAGCAGTGGCACCGGGATATGGAGCGACTCAGCAAGCGTGCCTTCCGCCGTGCTCTCCGAAATCTGTGACTCGAACGCGATAGGCACGGCGTTGCCTATCGGGCCTAGCGGCAGTACGTTGGGGGCTTGTGCCACCAACGAAAGCCTGCCATGCGTATGCCCGGATTGGCTGGACTCGTGCTGCTCTGTATCAGTGTGCCCCTCGCTGGCCAATCTCCCGGCAAACCGGCGGACTCCTCGACGGTAAAGCTGAGTGGCTATCTCCAAGCGCGCGAGGTTTACCAGAGCAAGGTCGGGATCACGAGCTCGATCAATCGGGCTCGGCTTGCGGCGTCGGGCACCATTATCGAAGCAGTCACCTGGCGCATTCAAGGCGAGTTCCGCACCGGTTCGGTCGGGACCGGGAAGGCCAGCGTGTCCCTTCAGGACGGCTATGTGCGGTACGCCCCTCAATCCTGGGCCGTCCAGATCGGGCAGTTCAAGACGCCCTTCACTCGGGAGTACTACACCTCGCTCGCCGACATCGAAACCGCCGATCGATCGACAGTGGTGGATTCGCTCGCACCCAAGCGTGACATCGGCGTCATGGGCGAATACACCCACCGCAAGGTCAGCCTCTGGGCCGGGGTGTTCAATGGCGAGGGCCAGAATGTCACCGCGAATACCGACTCGACTATGCTCGGCGTGGGAAGAGTGGCGGTTCGGGTGATGCCCGAGCTGTCACTCGCAGTCAACGGTGCCCGGTACTTCGGTGACAGCACGCGCTACGGGGTCGACGCGGCCTACGAGGGCAGCCGGGTCACACTCAAAGGCGAGTACATCGGTCAAGCCAGGGATGCGGCTGCGGGTCCCGACGATTGGGGTTGGTATGGCCTGGGTGCGCTGCGTGTAATTCCTGCTGTCCAAGCGGTTGCGAAGTACGAGGAGTTTGGGCGTCCAAGCATCACCACCGGAGTCAAGAACCGGGCTTGGACTGTCGGCCTGAACGTGTATCCAAACGGTCGCAATCTACGGCTGACCTTCGATTATGTATCGCGCAAGGTCGGGGAGCCGGGCGTTCGCAAGGGAAGACTCTTAGCTCAAGTGCAAGCCAGGTTCTGAGATGCAACTCACTCGAGAGGTCTATGTGCGTGCTCGGTTCGCGGTGCTCCTCGGCTCGTTCGCCTACGTGGCCCCCCTCGCCGCCCAGCAGGCTCCAGCGGGACAGCTGATCGTTTTCAACGCAGGCAGCCTGGCCAAGCCATTCAACGAGCTGCTGCGGGCGTTCAAGGCCAAGTATCCCGATGTGGTGCCGGCCCAGGAGAATTCAGGCAGTTTGGAGGCGGCACGAAAGCTCACCGACCTCGGCAAGATTCCCGATGTGCTCGGCGTGGCCGATTACGGGGTGATCCCCAAACTCCTCATTCCGGCCCACACCAACTGGTATGCGACCTTTGCCCGCAACGCGATGGTTCTGATCCACACCGACCAGTCCGTCGGCGCCCGCGAGATCAATGGCCGGAACTGGTGGCAAGTCCTGCTCCGGCCCGGCGTGCGTTCCGGGCACTCGGACCCGGCGCTCGACCCCAACGGGTATCGCACCCTGATGGTCTTTCAACTGGCGGAGAAGTTCTACCACCAGCCCGGCCTCGCTTCCCGGCTCGAGCGGGCCCACCCTCCGAGGTACATCCGCCCCAAGGAGGCCGACCTGACGGCGCTGGTCCAGGCCGGCGAGCTGGACTATTCCTGGTCTTACGCGTCGATCGCCAAGACAGCGGGACTTCCCTACGTGCAGCTCCCGCCCGAGATCGATCTCAGCGACCCCAAACGGGCCGCCTGGTACAGCCAGGCCAAGGTGCGTCTGCCCGGGGCAAACCGTGTGGCCGGCGACTCGGTGGAGTTTCAGGGCGAGCCGATCGTGTATGGGCTGACCATCCCGGCGGCCGCTCCCCATCCTCAGGCCGCCATTGCGTTCGTGCGATTTGTCTTCTCCCCCGAAGGTCAGGCCATCCTGAAGGCCAACGGATTCACCGTCCTTCCGAAGCCCCTCGTGGGAGGACCAGGGAAGCCGCCGGCCGGTCTGTTCTGATTATCTTTGCCGGACCTTCGTCTTCCGGTAGAGTAATGAGCGGCACCCCCAACATCCCCACCCCTCGAAACGAACCGGTGCTGAGCTATGCGCCGGGATCCCAGGAACGAGCGGCCCTCAAGGCCGCGCTCGCGGCCGTCGGCGCCGAGCAGGCGGACATTCCCGCGGTGGTGGGAGGCCGGGAGGTTCGTACCGGGGTCACCCACGACGTGGTCTCGCCCCATTGTCACGGGCGGGTGCTGGCCAGGACCCATCAGGCGGATCGGGCGACGATCGAGGCCGCGGTGAAGGCAGCTATCGAGGCTCAGCGCGACTGGAGCCACTGGCGCTTCGAGGATCGAGCGGCGGTCTTTCTCAGGGCCGCCGAGTTGCTGGCGACGACCTACCGCCAGCTTCTGAACGCGGCCACCATGCTGGGCCAGAGCAAGACGGCGTTCCAGGCCGAGATCGACAGCGCGTGCGAGCTGATCGACTTCCTGCGGTTCAATGTGCACTATGCCGAACGGATCTACCGCGAGCAGCCCGAGTCATCGGCCGGCGTCTGGAACCGCATGGATCATCGTCCGCTCGAGGGCTTCGTCTACGCCATCACGCCGTTCAACTTCACAGCAATCGGCGGCAATCTCCCAACCGCGCCCGCTTTGATGGGCAACGCCGTGGTGTGGAAGCCGTCTGCCACGGCGATGCTCAGTAACTGGCACTTCTTCAAGCTGCTCGAAGAGGCTGGGCTCCCTCCTGGGGTCATCAACTTCCTCCCCGGAAATTCGATCGAGGTGAGCGAAACCCTGCTCGCGGAACGGCACCTCGCCGGCATTCATTTCACCGGATCGACTGCTGTCTTCCATAGCCTGTGGCGATCGGTGGCGCAGAACCTGAAGCGGTACGCCGGCTATCCCCGGATCGTGGGTGAGACCGGGGGCAAGGACTTCATTCTGGCTCACCCGAGCGCGGATGTGGACGCGCTCGCGGTGGGAATCGTTCGGGGCGCGTATGAGTATCAGGGGCAGAAGTGCAGCGCTGCTTCGCGCGCGTACATCCCCGACACCTTGTGGCCGGCGGTACGGGATCGGGTCGTCGGGATGATCGAGGACATCAGGGTGGGCGACGTAGCCGACTTCCGAAACTTCATGGGTGCGGTGATCGACCGGCGTGCATTCACGAAGCTGCGGGACCATCTGGAGGCGGCCAAGCGAGACCCAGGGGTGAAGATCCTGGCAGGGGGCGGCACCGATGATTCAATCGGGTTCTTTGTGCAGCCCACCCTGATTCAGGTGGAGGATCCGGTATACCGGCTGATGTGCGAGGAGTTGTTCGGTCCGGTGCTTACCGCATACGTATATCCCGCCAGCCGGTGGAATGAAACGCTTACGCTGGTGGACCAGACCAGTCCCTACGCGCTGACCGGTGCGGTGTTTGCCCGCGACCGGCGGGCCCTGGCCGAAGCGGACCGAGCCCTCCGAAACGCAGCCGGCAACTACTACATCAACGACAAGCCGACCGGAGCGGTCGTGGGCCAGCAGCCGTTCGGTGGCGCGCGCGCCAGCGGCACCAACGACAAGGCCGGCTCGGTGTTGAACCTGATTCGGTGGGTCTCGCCCCGCAGCATCAAGGAGACGCTGAGCCCGCCGAAGGACTACCGCTACCCCTTCATGCAGGCGGAGTAGGAGGGAGTTATCGGGATCTGAGGTCTCTGGCATTTTGTCGGCGAGCGAGGCGAGATGAGAGTGCGGGCAGCAATGATGTCGGTCCTGCTGTGGGGAGGGGGGAGTGCAAGCCTCGCGCAGAGCCATGCGGTTGAAGTGCGCTACAGCGCGCCTCAGCTCAACTGCGCCCGGTTTCTTGAGACCACCCAATCCGATATTCAGACTGAGACCAGCGGGCGGATCCGGGAGCAGACGGCGGGGCGGAGAGGGGTGTGGCAGTTTCGGGCCACGCCGGCGGTAGACGGAGTATCGCTGGAGGGATGGCTCGACTCACTCTCCCTGTGGCGCAAATCCCAGGAGACCACGATACGCCCCGATACTGATGGCTTGCTGGGCGGGCGCTATCGTGGCGCCTTGAGCGGGTCAGGCACCTACCTGAGCCAGACTCGCCCGTTCGTACCCGATGAGGTGGCGGAGGTTGCCGGGATGGGCACGGCACTCGACGACTTCTTTCCGCCTCTCCCACCCCAACAGCTCCGGCCCGGACAAGCGTGGAGCGACTCGGCAGGTGTCACCCTCCGGCGGATGGCCGACAGCGGAATGTCCGGGGTTCCCCTCTACCGATTCGAGCTGGAGGTCCGGCGGGAGACGAGGAGCAACCCCATTCCACGAGACACCGCCTCGCTCCGGCTTCGTCAGCTGAGTCAGGAGCACGGCACGTTCGTGTGGCACCCCCTGCTTGGACTCTTGCGACGGGACCGGCGGATTGTGGTGGAGACCTCGGTTCCAGCGGGGCGCTCGATCCGCCAGCCGGTGCGATCGCGAATCGAGCAGCGGATCACGGTTCGTCGCGACCTCACCGTCCCCCCGGAGCATAACGGCCGCTGCTAACTGGTGGCCGTCCTGCGGCCGATGAACCGCTGCTCGGTATCGAACAGCAGCGACGCCAATCCGAATACCACGAACGTGACCAGCACGAGCACCAGGATGTCGAGCTGAATCGAGAACTCGGCCGGCTGGCCAAAGGCGTGTCGCATCAGGTCGACCTGATAGGTGACCGGGTTCGCCTGCGCCAGCAGCCGAAGGAGGTGCGGCATGCCCCTGGTTGGGTACAGCGCGCCGCTCACGAAGAGCAGGGGAAACAGCACCACATTGATCACGCCGGCGAAGTTCTCCACCGATCTCAGGCGGACCGCCACGAGCAGCCCGAGCACACTGCTCGACAGGCAGGCGAGTGCCAAGGCGCCTGCTGCTGCACTGAAGGTGCGCGGGTCCACCGCCACCACCAGCGGTGCGCACGCCAGCACGATGCCTCCCTGCAGGAGACCCACCAGGGCTGCTGCCAGCGCCCGTCCGGCCAGCACAGCCGGAGCACCCGCCGGGCTGGCCAGCATCAGCCGCAACATGCCGAACTCCCGGTCGTAGACTGTCGAGATCGCGGTCAACATGGCGCCGAACAGGGCAGCCATCACGATGATCCCGGGGTAGACGAAGGCCTGGTAGGAGAGGTCGCCGTCGAGTCGCGCGATGGCGTTGTATCCGGTCCCCACCAGCAGCAGCCACATAAACGGCCTGGCCACCCCACCCAGCAGGCGGCTGGTCTGCCGGGTGGTGCGAGTCAGGTCTCGCGCCACGATGCCGTACACCGCGCTCAGGGTGCTCATCTCACTGGCCGGCCGGCTGGGTTCGTGCGAAGTAGACATCCTCCAGTGTTGCCGGGCGGAGGGCAAACCGCACGATCCCCGGCGCCGATCCAGCCAGCTCGATCACGGCATCGCGCTCCCCGCGGAGCCCTACCCGGAAGCCACGCTCGGTGCGTCCGGTGGTTTGGGCGGCTCCAAGACCGCATAGAGCCTTGGCTAGCCGCTCGGCGCCAGGGCCCTCGATTTCCGCGACCTCGACACCGATGGTGGCTTTGAGGGCCTCCGGCGAGTCGCTCGCCACCACACGGCCCATGGCGAGGAGCACTACGCGGTCGGCCGGCTCGGCCTCGGCCAGGTAATGGGTAGAGAACAGGATGGTGGTACCATGGTCGCGGCGGCGGCTCTCCAGCAGCGACCAGACCCGCTCCCGATGCTCCGGGTCGAGTCCGACAGTCGGCTCATCGAGAATGAGGAGATCGGGGTGGTGCAGGAGGGCCCGTACGAGGTCAACGATCCGGCGCCAGCCACCGGAGAGCTGTCGGGCTGGCGTGCCGGCGCGATCACCGAGTCCGGCCCACTCGATGCCCACCGCCACCGCCTCCCGCGCCGCACGCCCCCCCAAACCCGCCAGGCGGGCCGCGAAGAGCAGATTCTCCGACACCGTCAGCAGACCGTCGATAGTGGTGTCCTGAAACACCAGTCCGAGTTTCCGGCGAACGGCTTGGCGCTCCCGGGTGACGTCCTGGCCGAATATTCGCGCCACCCCTCGGGTAGGAGCCAGCAGGGTGGCGAGGAGCAGCATGGTGGTGGTCTTGCCGGCGCCATTGGGACCGAGGAGGCCGAACACCGCACCTTGGGGCACAACGAGGTCGAGCGCGTCGAGCGCCCGCGTGTCGCCGTAATCGCGTCCCAGCCGCTCGGCTTCGATCGCGGGCGGCAATCCGCTCACACCGCGGCGGGCTCGTCTGCGATGTATCGGTACTGAAACTCGTTCATGGGACGGGACGGCTCGTGCAGGGCGTCGTCGATGATGTGGCGCAGAGGAGTGAGGGTGCAGACCGGGTCCGTATTCGCCGCGTCGCCCGTCAGGGCAAAAGCCTGGCAACGACATCCTCCGAAATCGACCGTCTTCCGAGGACAGGAGCGACAGGGTTCCTTCATCCAGGCGTCACCGCGGTAGGCGCGGAACGCCTCGGACTCGCTCCAGATCCACTCCAACGAGTGCGCTCGTACGTTGTCGAAGTTGAGAGTGGTGATCTGGGTGGCTCCGTGGCAAGGAAGGACGATGCCGTTGGGGGCCACCACCAGGTAGACCTTGCCCCATCCACCATAGCAGGCCTTGGGGTAGGCCTCGTAGTAGTCGGGCAAGACGTAGGTGATCTGCATCCGGCCCCGGTAGCGCTGGATGGCCTGCTCGGCGATCTCGCGCGAGTGCTCGACTTGCTCGCGGGTGGGCATGAGCGCGGCCCGGTTCTGGAGGCCCCACCCATAGTACTGCGTGTTGGCCAGCTCGATCCGGTCGGCACCGAGCTCGGCGGCCATGTCGATGATTTCTCCAATCCGGTCGAGGTTGGCCCGGTGGAGCACGACGTTGATTGTGAAGGCAAAACCCAGCTCTCGCACCAGCGCTGCCGCCGCCTGCTTGTGCCTGACCGAGCGCACGCCCGCAATGCGCTCCGCGATCTCAGGGTCGGAGTCCTGAATGGAGATCTGGATGTGCTCGAGC
Organism: Gemmatimonadales bacterium; assembly: GCA_038209515.1. Classification (GTDB taxonomy): domain Bacteria; phylum Gemmatimonadota; class Gemmatimonadetes; order Gemmatimonadales; family GWC2-71-9; genus CAVVWJ01. The sequence continues at coordinate 2,603 of JBBQXQ010000037.1, read as the reverse complement.
CCGGCCTCCTTCAGCCGCTCGGCGCGGGCTCGGGTCAATCCCAGCCCGGAGGTCACCAGGGTCGAATACAGCCCCTGCTGCCGCGCGTGGGCGGCAAGCTCCTCGAGGTCCTTCCGCAACAGCGGCTCGCCGCCCGAGAGTCCGAGCTGAAGCACGCCGAGCTGGCGAGCCTGGGAGAAGACCCGCTTCCAATCGTCAGTCGACAGCTCCGCCTCGGCCCGGATCAGCTCCAGCGGGTTGGAGCAGTAGGGGCAGTGGAGCGGACAGCGGTGAGTCAGCTCGGCCAACAGTGTTGTGGGAACGTTATCCGGCACGTACCAGCTCCCGATCTGCCATCTGGCTCAGATACTCATTGACATCCGCGCTCACGTCGGCGTGATAGCGCTCAGTCAGAATGGTGACGATCTCGTCCACGGTGCGGGTCCCGTTGCAGAGCTCGAGGATGGCGGCCCCGGTGTCATTCAACAGCACGGCGCCCTCAGGATAGAGCAGTACATGCTTCTGGCGCACGGGATCGTACTCCAGCCGGGCGAGCCGCCAGAGGCGGGGCACGGTGTCGGGCGCGAGGAGCGTCATTCGGCGTAAGCATTGTGAATGGTATCGATCATCAGCCAGAGCATCTCGAGCTTGAATGCCAGCGCCTCGAATGCTCTGCGCTGGCCCTCGACTGTCGTGCAGTGCTGCTGAACCAGCCGTAGCCCCTGCTGGCTATCGCGTGGTGCCTGCACCAGCCTGCTCCGGAAATACTCCAGCGCCTCCGACCGGATCCACGGATAATGCTCGGGAAAGGCGGCGATTCGCTTCCGCATCAGGTCGGGGGCAAAGAGCTCGGTGAGCGACGACGCTACGGCGTCGATCCACGGCTTCGTCCTGCAGAACGTCACGTAGGCCTCGGCGGCAAAGCGAACCCCAGGCAGTACGTGCCGCTCGTCCTCCATCTCCTCCCGGGGGACGCCCAGGGCCTCCCCCAGGCGGATCCACATCTCGATTCCGCCGATCCCGGGCCTGGTGCCGTCGTGATCGACGATCCGCTGCATCCACTCACGCCGCACGTCAGCATCGGGACAGTTCGAAATGATTGCGGCGTCCTTCCGGGGTATGGCCCGCTGGTACGCCAGCCGGTTCGCCACCCAGCCCTGGAGCTGCCGAGGTGTCAGGCGCCCCTGGTGCATCAGCTGATGGAACGGATGGTTGGCGTAGTAGGACGTGCTGAACGACCGAAGACCCTCGGCCAGCGCCTCAGCGTCGAGCGGCCGAGGCAGGACCGGGATGGGTGGGGGCGGCGGCGCCGCCAGGACCGAAGCCGTGAGCGTGCCTGTGCTGGTCATATGGTGAAGCTCGTGCCGTCGGCGCCCACCTGAAGGCCCGCCCGCTCGACGGCTTCCCGCTCGGGTGAGTCCTCCAGCAGCATCGGATTGGTGTTGTTGATGTGGGTGTACACGATCACGGGGCGGGTCAGCCGAGCCAGACGAGGCAGACTTCCGTCGGCGCCGGACACGGGCAAGTGGTCCATCTCGCGCGCCCGGCGGTCGCTGATGCCGAGCGCTACCAGCTCGTCGTCGCTCCAGAAGGTGCCATCGAAGAGGAGGAGATCGGTCTCTTCGAAGCGGCGGAGCAGCGATTGCTCGAGAGCACCACATCCGGGAACGAAGGCGCAGGAACCGCCGGTTGCCTCGTCGCGTAGAGTCAGCCCGACCGTGTGACCGGCTGCGGCCCGGGGCGCAAAACGCGGAGGCCCCGCCGGCACCTCAAAGGGCTCCGCCGAGATGCCGCTGGTCTGCCCGTTTCGATACCGGAGCGGGATCCGTTCGCCCAGCGGCATTTCCGTCACCTCGACCTCCGCGAACGCTTGGGTGACCGGCAAGAAGCGCGACTCCAGCTCCAGGATGGACCGCACGGCGGAGGTTGCGTACAGCTGAAGCCGCCGGGCTTCCCGCAGAAGGACGATGCCCACCGTGTGGTCCAGCTCGGCATCCGTCGTGACGATTCCTTCGACCGGGACGTGGCGAACTCCGTCCGGCATGGTTCCGGGCAGGCAAGCGAGCTGAGCACGAATATCGGGTGAGGCGTTGAGCAGAAACCAGCGTTCTCCGTCGGTGCTGACGGCCGCTGTGGATTGGCTACGAGGGAAGGCGCGACGCGGATCGGAGCGACCCGTTCGGCAGATGGGGCACCAGCAGTTCCACTGCGGAAAGCCCCCACCGGCCGCAGTACCGAGAAGAACGACGCGCAACTGGAAAGCCGAAGGGCCCGCTTACGCGAGCCCTTGAGAACAGCTCTGGTTAGAGCGTCGCGACGTAGGCAGTGACTTCCATCGTGACCGCGACAATTTCTGCTTCGGGCTTGGTCCATGACATGGTGGTACGCTCCGCATGGTAGGTAGAACAGTCAGCTGCGTGGGTGCTTTCACCCAGTCGGACCCTTAGATGACCCGACCACACCCGGAGTAAAGCAGGAGGCGTGCCATGCAGGGGCAGGAGCGGATCGACTTGGCTTAATATGCTTGCAGGAATGGACTTGGATTCGCGGACTGAGCCGAGATGCACTTATTCCAAGCGACCGCAAGGTGGGTGAGGTCAACCAGGATTGGGGCTTCTCACCCA
>JBBQXQ010000036.1:0-26111 GCA_038209515.1 Gemmatimonadales bacterium | reverse complement strand
CCCCGGTGCGCCGTCGATGCCCCAGCGCGACACGTTCGATGGTGTTCAGATCGTCCGCTTTCCTCTCGAGCTCCCGCCAGACCTGACCTATGGCCGCGTGGCCCAGAGCCACGTGAGCTGGCTGGGCAAGCTCGCGCGGTTGGGCGTCATGGCCCAGTACCTGGAGGCGCAGCATCGCGCCATCCTGGCAGAGGCACGGAAAAACGGCGCCGACATCATTCACGCGCACTGGGCCATCCCCACCGGCCCGGCGGCCGTGATGGCCGCACGCAAGCTTGGGGTGCCCAGCGTCATCACGATGCACGGCGGCGACGTGTACGTGAACCCGGAGCAGGGGTACGACTTCCCCACTCGGTGGTATGTGCGGCCGGCGCTGCGCTGGACCCTGCGGCACGCAGGAGCCCTTACCGCCATTACTGAAGACTGCCGGCAACACGCCTTGCGGGCCGGCGCGCCGGCCGATCATATCCGCCTGGTGTTCAACGGCACCGACCTCCAGCGCTTCAGTCCCGGTGAGAACGGCAACCGAAACGATCAGCGGTTCGGCCCGCACATGATCTTCGCCTGCCGGCAACTCTTCCCCCGCAAGGGCATCCGATTCCTGCTGGAGGCTGCTGCTCAACTGAAGCCAAAGTTTCCCGATCTGAAGCTCGTGCTCGCCGGTGACGGCTTCGAGCGGCCGGCCCTCGTCCGCCTGGCCGAGGAGCTCGGCATCGGAGGAGACGTCACCTTCCTGGGCTGGGTGCCGAACGCGGAGCTGCCGCCGTACTATCGTGCTGCGGCCGTGTCGGTGATTCCCTCGCTCGAGGAAGGCTTCGGCATTCCCGCCGCCGAAGCGATGGGCTGCGAGGTGGCCGTCGTCGCCAGCGATGCCGGCGGGCTGCCCGAGGTGGTGGAGAATGAGGTCACGGGGCTGGTGGTCCCGCGGGGCGACTCGGCTGCGCTTGCCCGGGCAATCGGGTCGCTGCTGTCCGACCCACTTCGCCGCGACCAAATGGGACAGGCCGGCCGGGCTCGGGCCCTGCGTCTGTTCGATTGGGACCGAACGGCCGAGCAGTTCGAAGAGGTGTACCGTCAAGTCGGTGCCGGGACGGCCCGGTGACCGACCGGCTGTTCGCCTTTCGCTGGGACGTCGATCACCGGGTCTGCGCCACCGACGGACTGCCCCGGGTCCGGGCGGTGTGCCGCGACTTCGGCGTGCCCAACACGTTCTTCGTGAACATGGGCCGCTCGACCAACCTGCTCGAGTGGATCGGCAGCGGCATGGCCCGATCCAAAGCCAAGCTCGCCGATCGCGAGGCGGTGCACCTTATCAAGAAGACCGGCTGGCCCCGGTTCCTGATCGAGACAGCGCTCGCCCGTCCGGTCGGCCTCTCGTTCGTGCCTTTGTTCCAGGAGTTACAAGCCGAAGGGCATGAGCTGGGCCTCCATGGCGGCATGGACCACGTCGTCTGGAGCCGCCGCTTCCACGAGCTCCCCAACCGCGTGCTCGAGGGCGACGTCGCGGAGTCATACGGTCATTTTGTGCGCCACTTCGGCAAGCCTGCGGGGTTCTCCTCTCCCGGCTTTTACTCGGACGAACGAGTGATGGCGCTACTCGATCGGCTTGGTTTCCTCTATAACGGGGATGCGATTGGGGGTGAGCCCCGGCGAGCCACCGTGGCCGGCCAGGCGGTCGGGCATTGGACCATCCCGGTTACACTCTCGGGACCCCGGACGATCCCTTTCCTCGAGTATCACGGCGCCCGCGGCACGCCCGAGCCCGAGGTTTTCCGCCAGTTGAACCAGCATCTCGATGAGCACGAGACCGTGGTGATGTATGGCCACCCGTGCTACGAAGGCGTGCGGGACAACGTGCTGCGTCAGGTCTTCGCCACCGTCGTGGAGCGGGGCTTTCGTTTCGTGACGATGCAGACGATGGCTGAGCAGCTGCGGACGGTCGCGCTCGAGCGATGATCCGGGTTCTCAGCGTCTTCGGGACTCGCCCGGAGGCGATAAAAATGGCGCCGGTGGTCCAAGCCCTCCAAAGCGCGCCGACCCGCTTCGAGAGCGTCGTCTGTGTGTCGGCCCAGCACCGGGCCATGCTGGACCAGGTCCTCGATGTCTTTGATCTCCGCGCCGATCACGATCTCGACCTCATGACCGCGGGCCAGTCGCCTGCCGAGGTCGTGGCCCGCGTTCTCGAGCGACTCCCTCCGCTGTTGCGCCAAATCCGGCCTGACGTGCTCCTGGTACAGGGCGACACGATGACAAGCTTCGCTGCTGCCTTCGCGGCGTACCTCGAGCAGATTCCATCCGGGCATGTCGAAGCGGGGCTCCGCACCGGCGATCGGTACCAGCCGTTTCCGGAGGAGATGAACCGGGTGATGACCACCCGGCTCGCCTCGATTCACTTCGCGCCCACCGCACAGGCCAGGACGACGCTGCTGAAGGAAGGCATTCCCCCGGCGGATATTCACCTCACCGGCAACACGGTCATCGACGCGCTACTCCGGACCGTGCGGCCGGACTACAGCTTCCGCTCGCCCCAGCTCGCCAGCCTCGACCCCGGGCGGCGGCTCATCCTGGTGACCACCCACCGGCGGGAGAGCTTCGGTGCGCCGCTCCGCTCGACCTGTGCGGCCATTCGCGAGCTGGCCGGGCGGTTCCCCGATCTCCAGTTCGTCCTGCCGGTCCATCCGAACCCCGAGGTCAAGCAAACGGTCGAACGGCTCCTCTGCGATCTTCCCGGGATGTATCTGATCCCCCCAGTGGACTACGTCGAGTTCGTCCACCTGATGAATCGTGCCTACCTGGTGCTCACCGACAGCGGCGGTGTACAGGAAGAGGCGCCGTCGTTGGGCAAGCCCGTCCTGGTTCTCCGGGAGGTCACCGAGCGTCCGGAAGGGGTGGCGGCCGGGACGGCGGTCGTGGTGGGAACCGATCAGGCACGGATCGTCAGCGTCGCCAGCGAACTGCTGACCTCGCGTGACGCCTACGAGCGGATGGCCAACGCGGTGAACCCGTATGGGGATGGACAGGCGAGCGGCCGGATCGTCAAGGCGCTCGAGGAGCGATTCGGATGAGGCTGCTGGTTACAGGGGGGACCGGGTTCATTGGCTCACACCTGGCCGAAGAGGGCCGTCGGCGGGGGGCCGACGTTGTCGTCCTCGGGCTCACTGGCCGCCCGGAGGAGCAGGCGAATGCCGCGTTGCTGCGCCGGATGGGCGCGGAGGTGCTAGCGGGCAGCATCACCGACGCCGAGCTCTGCCGTCGCGCGGCTCGCGACGCCACCCACATCTTTCATCTCGCCGTGGCAATGCGGGAAGGCGGCAAGGGCGATGAGTTCTTCGAGTCGATCAACCTCGACGGCACCCGCCAGCTCCTCGAGGCGGCGAGTATGCAGCGGGTGGAGCGTTTCGTCTATTGCAGCACCATTGGCATTTACGGTCACAAGGCACCGGGTATAACCCGGGAGGATTCGCCGCTCGCGCCCGGCAATATCTACGAGCGCACCAAGGTCTCGGCCGAGCTACTGGTGCGCGATTTTGCCGAGCACTGCGGGGTTCCCTCCGTGATCCTGCGGCCGGCCGACGTGTACGGTCCTCGCGACCAGCGTCTCCTCAAGCTGTTCAAGGGCGTCAGCCGGGGACGCTTCCCCCTGTTTGGATCGGGCAAGGGACGCCGACACATGGTGTACGTGGACGACGTCGTATCCGCCTTCTTCAAGGCTTGCGAGCGGGACGAGGCACTCGGGGAAGGGTTGATCGTTGCGGGCCCGTCTGCATGCACCCTGCGCGAGCTGCTCGACGAGATTACTCATGCCACGGGCAGCACGCGCTACGGCGTGCGATTGCCGCTGGCGCCGATGCTCGGCCTGGCTGCTGCCGTGGAGGATGTCAGCGCCGCCCTGGGTATCGACCCCCCGATCTACCGCCGGAGAATGGATTTCTTCCACAGCGACTTGGAGTTCGATACCTCACGGGCGCGGCGGGTGCTCGGCTGGGAGCCCAAGGTAGATTTGAGGGAGGGGATCCGCAGAACGCTCGAAGATTATCGCGCTACCGGCGGGCTGGAAAAACAATCACGAAAGCACTGAAAAACACGAAAGCACGAAAGTCGAGAACCCGGCCACCATTATCGTTAGTGTTTTCAGTGTATTTCGTTCTTTTTCGTGTTTTCGTGATTGCTTTTGTTCTTGCTTGATTCTTTTACGGAGACCGTACTTTGACAGAGCCGTGGCAGTTGCAGTTGTACCGGCGTTCGCTCAAGAAGAAGCTCACAGTAAATGCGCTCATGGAGCGGCTCCCCGCTTCGCAGGGTCGACTCTGCCTGGAAGTGGGCTGCGGCACCGGTCTCACCTCCCACTTCCTGCGGCAGCGGGGCGGCACCTGGGTGAGCACCGACTTCGAGCGCGACCACGTCAGGTCGGCCAGGCAGTTGGTGGGTGACCGGGTCGTCCAAACGAGCGATGCCGAGCTGCCGTTCAAGAGCCGGTCTTTCGACCTGGTGGCGGCGATCAACTTCCTCGAGCACATCGAGGATGACGACACGTTCTTCCGGGAGATGGTGCGAGTCCTCAAGCCGGGAGGCGACTTCCTCTTCATGGCGCCCAAGGGCGAGACCGGCCGCCCCGGGTACGCGTTGAAGCGGTTGCTCGGCTTCACCGCCGACCAGGAAGGATTCGGCCACGCCCGCGACGGCTATCCACCCGCGGCGACCCGGGCATTGATGGAACGACACGGATTAGTCGTCAACGGAATGCAGGACTACTGCCGGTTCTTCACCGAGTCGATCGAGGATTTGCTGAATTTTGCCTACCACAAGAAGTCCATGAAGGGGAAGAATACCGCACAACAGGACTTTCATGGTGACACCGCGCCGATGTCGGCGGAAGCACTGAACAAGGTCGGCACTGCCTATAGACTGTATTCGGCGGTGTACCCGGCGCTTCGTGCCTGGACCATGCTGGACAAACTGATTCCATTCTCGCCGGGTTACATGATGGTGGCCTGGGGCAAGAAGAAGGCGGCCTGAGATGTGTGGCATCGCTGGGAAAGTCGGCACTGCCCCGGTCAACGAGGCGGAGATCCTCCGGATGTGCGACGCGATCGCCCACCGGGGTCCGGACGACTGGGGCACGTTCGTCGAGGGTAGCGTTGGCCTCGGCATGCGCCGGCTCAGCATCGTGGACCTGGCGGGCGGGCATCAGCCGATCGCCAACGAGGACGGCACCGTGGTCGTCGTCTTCAATGGCGAGCTCTACAACTACCCGAGCCTCTATCAGGAGCTGGTCGCCAAGGGCCACCGGTTCAGCACCCGGACCGACACCGAGGTGCTGGTGCACCTGTATGAGGAGCATGGAGAAGGGCTCGTCGGGCGGCTCCGGGGGATGTTCGCCTTTGCCCTCTGGGACCGGTCCCGCCGCCGGCTGCTGCTGGCCCGGGATCACTTCGGGCAGAAGCCCCTGTTCTACACCGAGTCGGGCGGCCGGCTCACCTTCGCCTCCGAGATCAAGGCGTTGCTGGCCGACGATCCTTCGCTCGCGGAGCTGTCGCCCCGGGCACTGGACCAGTACCTCACCATGCGATTCGTCCATCCGCCCGAGACATTCTTTGCCCGGGTGCGCCAGCTTCCAGCGGCTCACTTCATGGTGTGGGAGAACAATCGAGCCCGGATCGAGCGCTACTGGGATCTGGCCTACGAGCCGAAGTGGTCGTACTCCGAGGCGGAGACGCTGGAGCGGATCGACACTCTCCTGGCCGAGACCGTCAAGCTGCACTTGTTGAGCGATGTCCCCGTCGGAGCGTTCCTGAGCGGAGGGCTGGACTCGACCCTGATCGCATCCTACGCCGCGCAGACGCTCGGCTCCGAGCTCCGCACCTTCTCGATGGGCATTCCCTATCGCGATCTGAACGAGTTGCCGTATGCGGCGGCGGTGGCCTCGCGGTACGGCACCCGTCACTTTGCCGAGGAAGTCACCCCCAGCGTGGTGAACGATCTGCCGAGGCTGGTCTCCGCGCTCGATGAGCCCGCCGACCCACTCTCCATCTGTCTGCTCCATCTCGCGCGGATGACGGCACGACACGTGAAAGTCGTGCTTGGAGGTGACGGGGGCGACGAGCTCTTCGGGGGGTACGACCGTTATGCGGCCGACCGCTGGCTCGACACCTACCGCGCGGTTCCGGAGGTGGTCCGGAACGCCGTCGCCAAGCAGGTCCTCCGGCGGCTGCCGGATCAGTTCACCTTCAAGAGCGTGACCCATAAGCTCAGGTGGGTTGACCTCATGGCGAGAAAGACCGGCGGCGAGCGCTACTCCGAGAGCCTCCAGTTCTTCTGGTTCAACGAGGCACACCGGGCAGAGCTGTATGCGCCGGGATTCCGGCAGCAGCTGCTGGGTAGCCGGCCCGACGCCTGCCTGCTGGATCTGTACGCCGCTCCGAATGCAGAAGAGCCGATGGACCGGATGATGTACGTCGACTCGATGTCACGATTGCCCGGCCAGTCGCTCACCATCCTCGACCGGGCCACGATGGCGTATAGCCTCGAGTCCCGCTCGCCGTTCCTGGACCCGCGCTTCGCCGAGTTCATGGCCCGGGTCCCCACCTCGATGAAGATCAAGGGCCGGAGGCTGCGCTACCTCGAGCGCCGGTTGGGCGAGCGCTATCTGCCGCCGGAAGTTCTGGCCCGGAAGAAGCAGGGGTTCGCCTCGCCCTTGATGTACATACTCGAGCGGGAAGTGCGTGCCTTGGCCCCCCGCCTCCTGGGGAACAGTGAGCTGGTCCGGGCGGGCTATCTCCAGGGAGCGCGGGTGAAGGAGCTGGTGGACGAGCATCTCGCTCGCCGGTACGATCACGGCAACCGCATCTGGCTCCTGCTCAGCGCCGAGGTGTGGTACCGGCGTTATATCGCAGGCCGCTCCGAGGCCGACCTCGAGACGGAGCTGGCGGATCGCATGGCCGAGCCTGAGGCGGTCGCGCTGGCGCGGAGCGCCTCATGAGCTCGCGGGCCGAGCGGGTCGGTAGCCCGGTTCAGACGCGGAGCGCAGGGGAGAACACTGCCGCTCAGCTGCTGCTCTCCTCGTACGATTGGGAACGCGACCGGGAGACAATCCCGCTGGGCGACGCCATCCAGCGATTCCGGGACGTGAACGGGTATGTGGGTCTCCCGATTCCCGCCAAGCCGCATTTCCTCAAGCTCTTTCGCAAGCTGATCAACGGCTCGCGGCCACCGGAGCACATTTACCTAGTGCACGACGCGTCGCATGTGCTCACCGGAACCACCTTCACCCACGATGAGCCACAGCTCGTGCTTCTGGCTGGCGAGGCGGCGGAGCAGGGGCTCTACTTCGCGTCGAGGGGGGTGCCCAAGGAGGTCGGCTGGGCCCTGTTCTACGGCGGGGCGTTCGTGGAATGCGCTCGGCGCATCGCCTCCTTCCGGCAGGTGGGGCGGGGAATCCGACTGGGCATCTTCAACCGGGCGTACGACTACGCTCGCCGCACCCGGCTGACCAATCTGTTCGAGATCCCGGTTGAGGAGTTGCGGTCGGTGCCGGTCGCCGAAGCTCGCCGCCGGCTGGGCATGCCGGAAGCGGGCGCGGCTGCGGAATTCTACCGGGATATCACCCTGGATCCGGCAACTGCGGGGGCCATCCGGGCAGAGTGGAAGAGTTTCGGGGTCACGCGGTAGCCAGGCAGGGTCCAGTTTGGCACGTAAGACGAGATTCTGTGTGACGTTAGGGCGAGTTCTTCGAGGCTGAGTCTGAGTTCTGCGAGGCTGAGTCTGAGTTCTTAGCCGGTCCGGCGGACTTCTTCGCTGGTCCGGCTGACTTTTGCGCTGGTCCGGCTGACTTCTCGGCTGGTGAGTGCGAGTTCCCCGCAGGTGAGTCTGAGTTCTTCGTCGATCCGGCTGAGTTCTCCGCCGGTCCGGCTGACTTCTCCGCGGGTCCGGCTGAGTTGTTCGCGGGTCCGGCTGAGTTCTTCACCGATGCGGCTGACTTCTGCGCCGGTCCGGCTGACATCTCAGCAGTTGAGTGCGAGTTCTTTGCGGATGAGTGTGAGTTCTTTAGTCGTGATTGCGGCTTCGACGCCAGTGAGTGAGCGTCTGAGGCGGGTGAGGGATTGTCGGCGACCGGCGACTGCCGCATCCGAGGAACGGCTGGAAGTGTTACTCACCAGAACCTGCTACTCGCAGGCGTAGTTACCATACGGCGTCCTGCTGCTTCGGTGGGCAGGGCGCCTTTCCATAGCTACAGTATACACAGCAATCCCCGGGCTTAGGCCGAGCTACCGCACCGCAATCTGGGCATGACCAGAAGTACACACAGGCATCCAGTGGCATGGGCTCCTGGACCTGATGCCCGCACATTGGGCAAGTGATTGTCGTCGTTTCCATCATTCTTGCCCCACCGTGGTTATGCTCGCTGCCCGACGCCGAGTCGCTGGAGTGTCTTGATGTCTACGGCGCCCTGCTGGCAGCATTCTGCCAGCCTACCATTCACCACGACCGCCGGCACGCGCTTGATACCGTACTGCCGAGCCTTCGCCTGCGCAGGTTTGGTTTTCATATCGTGAACCTGGAGGTCGCAGCTCTCACAGACAACGCCGCGTACTGCCTCCACCGCCTCATCGCAGACGGAACATCCCGCCGTGAAAACTTCCACTGTACGTTTTGCCATCACATGGCTCCTTATTGAGGACTCGCATTAGTCGTACTGTCCACGCAACAGCTTGCCGGACGGCGCTCCAGCCAAAGATTCCAAACAGACCCAGCGAGCGTAATCGCCGCCCCGGCGAGCAGAACCTTTGTCGACGGCAGTCCCGACCGAGCCGTGAGCAGTACGCCCGAACCGACTACCACCAGCACGAGCGGACCGAAGTGCCGATACCGCCGGGTGGACCAAGCGACACTGACGAAGCCCAAGGCCAACAGACCCGCCGTCAAGATCGTCAGTCCCGAACCGGCGGCCACGAATCCAACCCCTAGCGAAGCCAGCACGCCGGAATAAGCCGTCAGACATGCCGCGCAAGTGAACTTTGACAGCACTGCCAGGCCAAGGCTCGGAAGCAGAGCGGTGAAACGGGACGAGCGTTCAGTGAGATGCACGGCCTATTCCCTTCCTGCTATTACCGGTTCGGCCGAGTCGTCCAACGCTTCAATGATGGGACAGCTCGGGGCGCCCCCTTCACAGTCACACGCAGCGACGAGTCCACTAAGGGCCTTCCGCATTGCCTTCAACTGCCGTATGTGATGCTCGATGTCGTCAACCTTGGCAGCGGCTACCACACGCACTTCGGCGCCCCGTCGCGGACTCTGCCGTAGATCGACCAGGTCCTCAATCTCCCGAAGCGTGAACCCAAGTTCCTTCGCTCTTTTGATGAACCGAACCAGTCTGACCGTATCGGGCTCATATTTCCGGTAGCCCGCATCACCCCGCCGGGGCTCCGGCAGGAGCCCACGGCGCTCGTAGTACCGCAGGGTCTGGATGTTGACCCCCGCCTGCTCCGCCACCTCTCCAATACGCATTGCCGAGATACCTCCTTCACTCGCTATGACAATATGAGGCCTGTACCTAGGTAGAGGGTCAAGGCCCACCGTTTCCTTGGGTACTTTTAAGGTACTATTCGACAAAATGGGCCACCTGAACCGGTGGCCCGAGCGGTCCTAAGTTTGTTAGCTCCAGCGGCGTGGGTGAGATTCGAACTCACGGAACGGTTTCCCGTTCGGCGGTTTTCAAGACCGCTGCATTCAACCACTCTGCCACCACGCCGGGCCCCAAAACCTCATAAAGCGACAACGCTTACGCAAGCAGCGGCGCGATGAGCAGTTCTCGCAATAGACGAAGCGGGGCGGGGGAGCTTCTGCGTGAGCGATAATGTCGGCGGAGAGCTCTTCCTGGTATTGATCTTACGAAGGTCAACTCAAGTGATACGTAAGGGGGATGGCGGCGCCGGATCGCGGCCGCCGTCCCCCCTTCGTATTCCCGGCAACTAAGCGGTTGAGCCGAGTTTCTTCTGAATTTCCTGGGCCTGCTCTAGGTGTTTCTTGACGACCGGAACCGCCTTCTCGATCAGATCCCTCAACTCCGCGGTCTGGGTGGTCACCCTGGCCTGATTGGCAAAGTCCAGTACGGCCTGGTGGATCGACACCTCGTGGTCGATGTAGGTCCGGTCGAACTCAGCGCCCTTGGCTGTCTTCTTTAGCGCGTCCATCTCGTTACGGGTATAGCCGGCGAACGGGTCTCGCTCCGGCAGCTTCGGCGTCACGCCAAGCTGCTTGGCCAGCTCCTGGCCCCCAACGCGCAACGCGTGATGCTCCGCCATCATGAGCTTGGCGAATGCTTTGACGTCCGGATTGGTGGCCTTCTTGAGTGCGACCGCTCCAGCTGCGCTGTCGGCCATGTTGGCCTCGTCGAGCAGGGCGACGATGTTCGAATCGCTGAGTCCACCCTTGGGTGTCGGCGCTCCCGTACGCGTCGCCGGGCCCGTATCGGGTGGAGTAGTGGTGCTCGCCGCGCCGCTCTGGTCACGTCCCGCACCCTCCGTCCTGCCCTGGCACGCCGTTGCCGCGAGCAGCAGCATGAGCCCTGCCGGTAGTCCTGCGAGCCGTGCCACCTCGGTCTTCATACGCCCTCCCTCGAATGGTCGAATTTGCGCCCCCCGTTTGTACAACCTCGGCAGGGGGGCAGATGTGATCGCCGTCGCCGGGGCATCACCTTCTTCATTCAACTATCAATCTGCGTTGATGTATCTACCCGATTGCCGCGGTAGTGTCCCAGGACACTGCTGCTGCGGCACCAACCTTGACAACTTGAAACCCAGGGTGCAAACATCTTCAGTCTACTGATGCAAGCATTGTCAGTCCACCAGGACAAGATGAGAGCGCGCCAGGCATGACCGGCATTCTTCCCCCCTTTCGAAAGACAACTCGATTGCGAGCGAGCCTGTTCGTTCTCCTCGTGCTTCCTCTCCTTGCTTGCGGCAGCGATGGGCCCCCCAGCCCCAACGTTGGCACGGTGGACACGACCATTCCACCACCCGGTCCTCCGGACACGGCGGGCACGGACACTATTCCAGCGCCCCCGGATACGACAGGCCCGGTAGTACCGCCGGTGACGCCGGTGCACGTAGGGATTCCGTTCGGGCCGAGCATGAACACGAAAGGCGCCAGCTACCAGTTGCTGCTTCCGCCGTCGAGTTATCTGCCCGAGTTCAACGGCGTGCTCCAAACCGCGTACCCGCAATTGTTGCTTGCCAGCCTGGAAGCAACCAGGCGGGCCAATGGCCGGGTTATCATCAGCTTTACGGGCAACGAACGGTGGAACCGTGACGCCAACGGATTCAACCTTGCGATATGGAAGCAGCGGGTCGACAGATTCCGGAGCATCGACTTCTCGTCCTACATCGCCGACGGCACAATCGTCGGCCACTTCCTCATGGACGAGCCGAGCGACCGCACCAACTGGAACGGGCACCAGGTCGCCCTATCCGATATCGATGAGATGGCTCGATACAGCAAGGAGATCTGGCCCTCGATGGCGACCATCATCCGGGGTTGGCCGGCTTATCTGAAGGGATACCAGTACAAATATCTGGACGCGGCGTGGGCACAGTACCACCGACGCTTCGGCGATATCGATTCGTTCATCGCGACTAACGTTCAGGATGCCAAGGCGTCCGGCCTGGCGTTGGTGGGAGGCTTGAACCTGCTCAATGGCGGGACCGGGGAGAGCCATATCCCGGGACACAGCGAGGGCAAATACGCCATGGGTGCCGCCGAGATCAGGTCCTTCGGCGGGGCCGTCTTGTCTGAGCCATATATCTGTGCATTTATGATGTGGCAGTACGATTCCGTCTACTTCTCGCGCCCCGAGATCAAGGCGGCAATATCTGACATAAGTAAGCAAGCGACGAGTCATTCCGAACGCGCTTGTCGGCGGGGAACCTGATCACTTCCAGCCCCTCCTGAACCTCCTCGTTCTGATTCCGACGGCCGCCCACCTGGGCGGCTTTTGGCTAATGCGCTTCAGTTCCAATCTCCTGCTGCCGATACCAAAGATGACCCCGATCTCACGAGCAAAACATGTCCGGGGGTTACCTGGGTATCGGAGGCAGGATGGGACGCATGCGATTGGCGCCTGGGCTATTCTGGGCCGCCACCCTGCTGGTTGCGACGAGCGGGTGTGGCTTCGATCCCGAAGGGGATCAGCCCCTCGCTCCGCCCCCGGTCTACAACGAGTGGTGGGCGAAGACGGAGGCCTGCTCCGGACTCACCGGCAATTTCAACCGGATCCAGTGGTCCGTCGTTGAAGGCCCCAGCTTTCCCTGTTCGAGCGGCCAGTGCGCGGGTCACTGGACAACCAGCCATCACATTTTCCTGGCCAGCGAATGGCAGGACAACGAGATGGTGGTGCGTCACGAAATGCTGCACGAGCTGATCGGCCGGCCGGGGCATCCGGATCCGCCGTTTGGCGACGGATGCCCGCTGACCTGGGCCACCTGGAACGGCGGCGCCGCAGGGCTCGATGTCGTCGCCCGCGTGCCGCCGAAGAAGGTGGACTAGAAGAGGCTTTCCCGGCTCAGGTTCCGCAGCACCTGTTTTGCCACCGAGTCCGCTCGGGCCGCCTCCGTGGCGTGCCCGGCGGACGCGAAGGCTTTTGAAGCCCCTCCGTACACCACCGCATAGAGCTGAAGGATCGAGCCGGACGGCCCGTCCACCCAGCCTCTAGGGCGGTTCCGCGCAGCCGATTTCCAGTGATACACATCCCACAGCAGCTTTTCAGTCCGCGCCAGATCGAGATAGCCGAGACTGGAGCTCAGCACGATCGAGGCATTGGGCACGACCGGCTTCGGCATCAGCTTCCGGACGAGGCCCTGGGACACCAGATACTCGCTCAGCCCCAGCGTTTGATCGGGATACCCACCGTCGCTCCAGCTGAAATAGATGGGACGCTTGCCCATGTTATCGCGAATGAGGAAGATGGTCGCGAGATCCTGCAGCAAGAGGACGTCCTGCCCGAACCCAATCTTCAGGCTGTCGAACGTGACGCCACCGTGCTCCGGCACGCGCATAGCCTCGGGCAGGCTATCCAGCTGGGCCTCGGTCAGACTGAAGACCGGTTCCCGAGGCTGAGGCCATGCGATCGGAGCCTCGCTCCGTTTTTTGCTGGTCGAGTCGGTGAGCGGTACGCCCGATTCGGCCGGCTTGGGCTTCCAGAGCGATGCCGCCGCGGCCGGATCGAACGCCGGAGTCTGCCGCCGCCGCAGCTGCCGCAGGTGCCAGCGGGTATTCATCAGCGAAAGGTTGGCCAGGGTCACGTCCCGGCGAATACCCTCGACCTCCTGGGCGTACCACAGGGGGAAGGTGTCGTTGTCGCCCGCGGTGATCAGGATGCCGTACGGCTCTACCGACTGGAGAATGTCGTGGGCGAAATCTCTCGGCGTAGTCTCATGGGCCCGGCTGGCGGTGATGCGGTTGCCGAACAGAGGAATGAGCGCGAGCGCCAGAACCAGGCTGGCAGCGGCCCAACGGCTGGTGTGAGTACCGCGATCCCTGAGGAACTGGACGATCTGCTGCATCAGCGCACCCAGCCCCAGAGCGACGAAGGCCCCGAACACAGCGAACGACGCGAGAAAGAAGTAGTCCCGCTCGCGTACCTCACGGGGGAGGGATGGCTCGCCGGGATACTGGGAGTACCCGTACTTGAAGTTCATATAGAACACCAGGCCCACCGACAGCGTGCCGAGCAGCGCAATCGCGGCAATCCCTGCACGGCGATCGTGCTTCCACAGCGACCAGAGCCCGCTCAGGCCGAGCGCTGTGAACAGACCGGTGGCAATACCGGCGAGCCGACCCCAATCGCGGGCGAACTGCCAGGAGAAGTACTGCCAGAAGTTGCCCAGTTGCGCGGGAAAGCTCGCCTGACGCTGGAAGAGGGGCGGTTTGCCGTATTGCACCCGGTTCAGCACGTCCTGGAGCGCTTGACTCAGGAATCCAACCGGCTCCCCCTCGTTGATCGGCGGGAACTGGGCCGCACGCATCGGCAGCCAGAGATAGTTGAGCGAGATGCCCACCACCACGGCCGCAAGGCCAAGATAGACCAGCGGGTCGCGCGGGGTCTTCACCAGCGCGTAGCCGAGCACCGTGAGGGTCAGCAGGATGAGAATCGGTCCCAGGGTGCCGCCGTGGACCATGGCGATCCACTCTCCGCTCACGGCCAGGAGCAAGGCATAAAACGTCACGATAGCCCAAGGACGGAGCACCGTGCGCCAGTCGGTCCAGAGGACGTAGACCGCCAGGGCAGGGACCGCGAGCACCCCCATCATGTGGTTGGTCGAGGTCAGCGCGAGCACGTAGGCAATCAGGACCAGCCATCGATCACGGTGAGTGCCTGGCTCGTCATCGCCCCAGCGCACCACGAGCCACATGACGAGTGCGATCGACAGCAGTGAAAGGGTGTAGACCTTCTCGTTCACGGTCGATTGGTTCCACACCGTCCATGACGTGGCACCGACCAGGACGCCGCCGAACGCAGCCCCGTAGCGGGCCCAGCGATGCGGCACGATCGTGCGCAGCCACCGCTCGGCCACCAGGAACCAGAGTCCCGCCGCCCCGGCGCTGGTGGCTGCCGCGAACAGGTTGATGCGCACCGCGTATGCGGAGGCGAGGGGCAGCAGCCCAAAGGTGTGCGCGAGAATGACGAAGAGTGGGTTGCCGGGCGGGTGGGGGATACCAAGCACCTTGGCCGCGGCGATGTACTCGGAGGTGTCCCAGAACGCCGTGGTCGGAGCCAGAGTAACGAGATAGATCGCGAAGACGACCAGGGCTGTAAGCAACGCCCAGAGATACGGTGGCTTTTCCTGCTCAGTGTTCATGTCTGTCAAGTGAGAAGTAAGAGGTGAGAAGTGAGAGGGCGAGAGGCGAGGCATTCCTTCTTACCTCTCACCTCTCACCTCTCACCTCATCTAATGTCTGAACTGTCGCTTGCCCGTTATGACCATCGCCATGCCCTGTCGCTCGGCCGCCTCGATGATCTCCGGGTCGCGCACCGACCCACCGGGCTGGATGATCGCCTTGATTCCCGCTGCTGCGGCTTGCTCCACACCGTCGGGGAACGGAAAGAAGCCGTCCGACGCCAGGACGCTGCCCGATGTTTCATGGCCTTGCTGCCGCGCCTTGTGCACCGCCAGGAAGGCGCTGTCAACCCGGCTCATCTGAGCGGCGCCGATGCCGATCGCCATCTCGTTCCGGGCGAGGAGGATTGCATTGGATTTGATGCTGGCCACCGCGGCCCAGGCGAAGCGGAGGTCGTTCCACTCCGCATCCGAGGGTTGCCACTTCGTCACCACCTTCCAGCCCCGCTCCGAGGCGTCGAACTGGAATTGGTCCTGAACCAAGAACCCGCCTCGTACCCGCTTGAAGTCGAGCGCACGGGCGCCGTCGCTGACCGGCAGCTCGACCACCCGGAGCTGCTTCTTCGCGGCGAAGACTTCGAGCGCTTCGGCATGAAATGATGGCGCGACGACGACCTCGACGAACAGATCGCTCATCGCCTTGGCCGTCGTCTGGTCTACCACTGTATTGAAGGCCACCACCGAGCCAAAGGCCGACAAGGGATCGGTCGAGCGCGCCTTGCTGAAGGCCTCCGAGGCCGAGGGTGCCACGGCAATGCCGCAGGGCGTCGTGTGCTTGATGACGGCGCACGCCGGACGGCTGGCCCAGCACGCCACCGCCCACATGGCGGCATCGACATCGAGCAGGTTGTTGAAGGAGAGCTCCTTCCCCTGGCGCTGGGTGAGGTCCCGCATCCCGCGGGGCTCCTCGGTGACATAGAGCGCGGCCCGCTGGTCCGGATTCTCGCCGTAGCGGAGCGCCTGCATGCGCTCCATCGCCACGCTCATCCTGGCGGGCAGCTCGTTCCCTCTGGGCGTCAGGTACGCCGCGATGGCGGCGTCGTAATCGGATGTGTGGGCAAAGACCTTGGCCGCGAAGTCCCGGCGAATGTCCGGGGTGATCCCCCCGCTGCGCAACAGATCGAGAACCGTGGAGTAATCGGTGGGGTCCACCACGGGAAGGACGGACTCGTGGTTCTTGGCGGCGGATCGAAGCATCGAGGGCCCGCCGACGTCGATGTTCTCGACCGCGTCGTCGAACGATGCGCCCTGGCGAGCGACCGTGAGCTGAAACGGATACAGATTCACGGCCACCAGGTCGATCGGAACGATCCCGTGCTGCTTCAGGGCTGTCGTGTGTTCGGGCAAACTTCGCCGGGCCAACAGGGCACCATGCACCGCTGGATGCAGCGTCTTAACCCGGCCGTCGAGGAGCTCGGGAAACCCGGTGACCTGCTCCACTGGGGTAACGGGCACATGAGCAGCCTTGAGGGCCGCCGCGGTACCACCAGTGGAGATGATCTCCCAGCCCAGCTCCACCAGTCCCCGGGCAAAGGCGACCACGCCACGCTTGTCGCTGACCGATATCAATGCGCGAGGCACGAAGTTCGACTCACGAAGAGGACCCCACCGGATCGGCCAGCGGTACGGGACGGCCTGCGATTGCTGCGGCGAGAACTGTGGCGGGGAGCAACCGGTGCTCCACCGCGAGCACCCGCTCGGCCAGCGTGTCCGGCGTATCGCCCGGCAGGACAGGGACTCGGGCTTGAGCCAGTACGGCGCCGCTATCGTAGACCTCGTCCACCAGGTGTACGGTGGCTCCGGATTCCGGGGCGCCGCTGGCCAGTACTGCCTGGTGCACCCGGAGTCCGTACATCCCCTTACCGCCGAACGCGGGCAGCAGGGCAGGGTGGATATTGATGATGCGACCGCGGTATGCCGCGATCACTGGGGCGGGAACCAGCTTCACGTAGCCCGCCAGCACGACGAGATCGATCTGGAATCGCCACAGAAGCCGAAGCCACTCGTCGCCGTCGGCAGGCTGGGAAAGCACCTGGGTCGGGATTTCCCGATCACGGGCATGGTCCAGCCCGGCGGCTTCCGCGCGATCGCTCACGACCAGCGCGACCTGGGCGCGCGCACCCGGTCCCAACGCACCGAGCAGCGCCTCGAGGTTGCTGCCGCGGCCGGAGATAGCCACGGCTATACGCATCTTCATGGCGGGGGAAGGTAATGGGGGCCGCGAGCTGGGAGCTAGGAGCTAGGAGCTGGAAGCTGGGAGCTGAGAATCAGGTCGACCGCCGGAGTCAGGCCTCTCACTCTGTCGAACCCTCTGGCGTCCTCATCCACGATCTCGTCCTCGCCCGCCCCTGTCCCCACCAAGATCCCGGGCGCACCGAACGACTTGGCGGGAAGCACGTCGCGCAGGCGATCGCCCACCCACCAGCTCCGCGACAGATCGATGCCGAAGCGCTCCGCCGCTTGCCGATACAGCAGCGTTCCCGGCTTCCGGCAGTCGCAAGGCCCGCTCAACTCGGGCACGTGCGGGCAGAAGTAGTGGGCATCGAGGCAGGCGCCCTGGAGGGCTAGAAGCTCGTCCACCCGCCGCTCGGTAGCCCTGTACTCGTCGAGCGTGAGCAGGCCACGGGCAATGCCGGACTGATTGGTCGCCACCACCACGATCCAACCGTGCTCGTTGAGTTGCTTTATGGCCTGGGCTGCACCCGGAAGCAGACGGACACCGGCTGGGTCACGCAGGTAGCCTGCATCTTCGATGATCGTACCGTCCCGGTCGAGAAAGACGGCGCGAGGGCCGCTCACGAAAGGAGTGCCTGCTCGATTGCGCGGGCCACGATGGGGAAGGTGTCCTCTGGCAGGGTACGAGGATCGAGCAGGACGCGGCCGGCGGCCACCCGAACCACGAGGGGAGGCTCCCCCAGCCGGAGCCGGAGCGCGAGTCCATCGGGCCCCAGCGATCCGGCTTCGAGCGCGACCAGAGTCGTAGGCAGGACGGCGCCCGGGAACGAGCCGCCGCCGACGGCGGACTCTCCCGGCAGTGTCTGCGCATGAACCGCCTCCGGACACACCGCAGCCAGCCGGGATGCTCGGCGGCTCAGCTCGCCCTGGTCCAGGGTGAGCATGATCAGCACGGGGATCGTCCGGATGGCGATCTCGGGGTCCTGATACAGTGCCAGGGTCGCAGCCAGTGCCGCGAGGGTGAGCTTGTCCGCTCGCAGCGCGCGCGCGAGCGGATTGATGCGGCAGCGGGCCACAAGTTCCGTGCGGCCGACCAGGCACCCTGCCTGCGGCCCGCCGAGCAGCTTGTCCCCACTGAAGAGGACCAGCCCCGCCCCCGCGGCTAGCGCCTCGGGTACTCGGGGCTCACCGGTGAGTCCCCACGGCGCGAGGTCGGCCAGCAGCCCGCTACCCACGTCGTACAGATAAGGAATGCCAGCCTCGTCGGCGATGGATGCGAGGGCGGCGGGCTCGGGCGCCGCGACGAAACCCCGCTGCTCGAAATTGGACCGGTGCACAGTCAGGATCGCCGCGACGCCGCTGTCGAGGGCCCGGCGATAGTCGTCCAGGTGGGTGCGATTGGTGGTGCCGACTTCGTGCAACCGGGCGCCGCTCTTGGCCATGATATCGGGGATGCGGAAGGATCCGCCGATCTCGATCAGCTCCCCCCGCGAGATGGCGACGTCTCTGCCCTCTGCCAGGGCATTCAGCGCCAACACCAGTGCCCCGGCCGCGTTGTTGACGGCGAGTCCGTCTTCCGCGCCGGTCGTCGTGCGAAGCAGATCGCGGCAGTGGTCGTTCCGGCTTCCGCGGGTGCCAGATGGGAGGTCGAGCTCGAGGCTGCTATACCCGCCAGCCACTGCCGTCATTGCCTGAATCGCCGGGACCGCGAGGGGTGCGCGGCCCAGGTTGGTGTGCAGCACGACCCCGGTCGCATTGAGCACCGGCACCAGGCCCGAGCCGGCGCGGCGGACCAACCGCTCGCGTACGTCCTCCTCCCAGCGCTCCGGTGGCCCCGCCCGGCGGGTACGCGCCGCCTCGATGGACTCGCGCACGGCGGCGACGACCGCGCCACGCGGAGCGATCCCGAGGAGCTCCTGGATGGCGGGTTGGTGCAGGAGCCGGTCCACCGATGGAAGCTGTCTCCTCCGATCGGTCATTTTGTCGGAGGAGTCGGAGGCTTGCGCGCCGGTACCTTCGGTGCAGCAGAGTCGCGGCGCCCGGGCTTCCGTAGGCTGTCACTGGGTGATGGCGCGGCCTTCTTCTCGGGAATCGCCACCAGACCGACGGCGTCCCCCGCGACCCCAGTCACATTCCTGACTCCGCGGATCTCGAGCACCAGGCGAGAACCCGGGCTCCACGGGCGGGGAACCCGCAAAACAAGCCGTTCGTAGAGCGGTGGCCGTGCGGTGAGCTGGTTCTCGGCCGCAGGTCGATTCGGACGTGCCGGCCCGAGTTTCCTGCGCACCGGCATCGTGTCTGCGGCAATCGAGTCGGCCAAGGCAGTCGAGTCCGGTCGAGGCGCGCGGCCATGGATGCTGTCGTCCACCGGCGCGGGCAGGATGGAGGCCACCGCCACCGGCACGGAGTCCGGTAGCAGGCGCAGCCGGACGTCTTTGGGCGCGAGCCGCTGGCGGGGATCGAGCTTCTGCGAGAAGGTGACCGTGGCCGACACGCTGTCGTCGACCGTAACGGTCTGGATCCGCGGCGGCATGGTGTCGTGGACGAAGGCCCAGAGCTCGCCTGCATCGGACGTGCCCTTGGGGACGCGAGCGGTGGCGTAGGCCTCCCGCGTGTCTTGCCGTTGGTCGCGGTTTTGATCCAGCACGCCGGTCACGATATAGTCTCCGCTGGGCAGCGGTCCCAGAGAGAACCGCCCGCTCGAATCGGCAACTCCCCGGTATGGTAGGCTGTCGGGGAGCAGCTTTGCGATGACCAGGGCGTCGCCGGCTGGACGCGCGGTGCCCCAGTCCACGATCTGGCCCTGGAGGGTGCTCGTCGGCTTGGGAGCACCCGTCGAGAAGGTGAGTACCGCGCCATTCTTACTCTGGTTATTCCGGAGATCGGTCACACCCGGGAGCAATTCGACGCGGTAGACTCGATTGGGCCGCCAACCCTCCTGAGGCCGCACCGTGATCCGGTTGCGCTTCCAGCTGACCTCGGGCACCCGCGTGCTCGGCGAGAGGATGACCAGCTTCTCGAGGCCGCCGGTGCCTTCGCCCCGATTGGGGGTCCCACCCTCGGAGATCACCTCGTCAAACTGAAACTCGGCCACGCCGCGGAAGGGACGCAGGACGGCAAAGGAATCGGGTCTGGTGGCAATTAGCCGCGGAGGCGTTGCATCGGGCGGACCGCCGGGCGGCGGCTCCATGCGGGCGCAGGAGAGGGCGGAGATGGCGGAGATGGCGGAGATGGCGGAAAAGAATTTCCTCTCCGCCCTCTCCGCCCTCTCCGCCTTCTCCGCCCTCATGAACACCCCAACAACTCCCGCTTCCGGGTCAGCACTTCGCGCTGCTCCTTCCAGGTTGTCAGCTTCTGTCGCTCGCGCTCCACCACCTCCGACGGAGCCCGCGAGACGAACTGCTCGTTCCCGAGCTTCTGCTCCTGAGACTGGACCAGCCGGGCCAGCCGATCCACCTCCGACCCCAGCCGCCCACATTCGCGTCCCACGTCGATAGCCTCCCCCAGGGGGACGAACACGGCCGATCCGTCGGAGAGCGCTGCGTGACCTCCGACCCGCTCGCGGCCTTCGCCGAGTGTGAGCTGGGACAACTTGGCCAGCCGGGTGATGGTCCCGCGCTCCTGTTCCACCGCTGCGACGGTTGCCGGGCTCTCAGCCGTCACGGCGGCCCGCACCGCCTGACCTGGCGGGATGCCGTACTCCGCGCGTATGGCGCGGATCGCCCCGACCAGCTCCTGCACCACACCAAAGTCCCGGACTGCAGCCGGATCATGCGCCCGTGCATCCGGCTTTGGCCAGTGTGCGACCGAGATCGAGTCCGCAGCGGAGCGACCGGGGATGCGTCGCCACAGCGCTTCGGTGATGAAGGGCATGACGGGGTGGAGCAAGCGCAATGCGACATCGAACGTCTGGGTCACGACCGCGCGCGCCACCTCCCCACCCGGTTGATCGCCATAGAGCCGGGGCTTGGCCTGCTCGATGTACCAGTCGGCGAGATCACTCCAGATGAACCGGTAGACCGCCGCCGCCGCCTCGTTTAACCGGAAGCGCTGGTAGGCCTCGGTCGCCTCTACCACGGTAGCATCACAGCGCGCGATCATCCATCGATCGGCGAGGGTAAGCTCGTCGCGCCCGATCACGCGGGGATGGGCCCCCGCGAGTGGGCGAGCGGGGCCGGGGAGATTCGAGAGGATAAAGCGCCCCGCATTCCAGAGCTTGTTCGCGAAATTGCGGCCGGCCGCAAATGACCCTTCGAGGTCGTTCGGGTCGAGGATGACATCGGTGCCCACCGACATTCCCGAGATCAGGGAATAGCGGAGCGCATCCGCTCCGTATTTTTCCACCACCTCGAGCGGATCGATCCCATTGCCCAACGACTTCGACATCTTGCGATGCTGCGTGTCGCGGACCGTCCCGTGCAGATAAATGTCGGTGTACGGCACCCGGCCCATGAAGTGCAGCCCCGACATGATCATTCGCGCGACCCAGAAAAAGAGAATCTCGGGTGCCGACACCATCGTGTGGCCGGGATAGTAGGTCGCGAGATCCGGCGTGCGGTTGGGCCACCCCAGGCTGGAGAACGGCACCAGCCAGGAGGAGAACCAGGTATCCAGTACGTCCTCGTCCTGGCGCACGGGGCCGCCACACCCGGGACAGGCGCTCAGATCGTGCCGGCTCACGCTGATCTTGCCGCAGCCGGTGGCATCGCAGTACCAGACCGGTATGCGGTGGCCCCACCAGAGTTGCCGGGAGATGCACCAGTCCCGGATTCCCTCGAGCCAGGATGAGTAGTCATCGCCCCGGCGCTCGGGGACGAAGCGCAGCGTGCCGTCTCGATAGGCCTCGAGCGCAGGCCGTGCCAGCGGCTCCATACGCACGAACCACTGGTCCGAGAGGCGCGGCTCGATCACCGTGTTGCAGCGATAGCAGTGCCCCACCGCGTGTTGATGCGTCTCGACCCGGTCGAGCAGCCCGGCGGCCTGGAACTCGGCGACCACCTGTCGGCGCGCCTCGTAGCGGTCCAGCCCCTGAAACCGGTCGGGGGCGGCCAGACTGAGCCGGGCCTCCGGGGTCATCACGTCGATGCTCGGCAGTGAGTGTCTGCGGCCGATGTCGAAGTCGGCGGGGTCATGCGCCGGAGTGACCTTGACCGCTCCGGAGCCGAAAGCGGGGTCGACCGCCTCATCGGCAACGATGGGGATGCGCCGATCGACCAGGGGAAGGCGGATCTCCCGTCCGATCAGGCCGCGGTAACGTTCGTCGTCGGGGTGGACCGCCACCGCCGTATCGCCTAGCATCGTCTCCGGCCGGGTCGTCGCGACGGTGACCTGTCCGCTGCCATCGGCCAAGGGATACCGGAGATGCCAGAGGTGACCGTCCACCTCCTCCTTCTCCACTTCTTCATTGGACAGCGCGGTCAGGCAGCGGGGGCACCAGTTGATGATGTAGTGGCCACGGTAGACCAATCCTTCCTCGTAGAGGCGAACGAACGTCTCCCGTACTGCCCGGGAAAGTCCCTCATCGAGGGTGAAGTAGGTGCGGGACCAGTCGGCCGAGCTGCCAATCGCCTTCAGCTGCTCGAGAATGGCGGCACCCGTCTCGCGCACGTGGGCCCATACGCGCTCGACGAACGCATCACGTCCCAGGTCGAACCGGGTGAGGCCCTCCTCGGCCAGCTCCCGCTCGACCACGTTCTGGGTGGCGATGCCGGCGTGATCGGTGCCGGGGAGCCAGAGGGCTCGGCGGCCGCGCATGCGCTCGAAGCGGATCAGCACGTCCTGCACCGTATTGTTGAGGCCGTGTCCCATGTGCAGAACCGCCGTCACATTGGGCGGCGGCATCATGATCACATACGGCTGGCCTGATCCGGGGGCGTGGCTATCGGGAGAGAAGAGTCCTCGCTCGGTCCACCACTGGTACAGCTCGGACTCGATCGATGATGGATTGTATTGCGGAGCGAGCGGCTCGGTCATGCGCTCTGGTCGGTGGCCCGCTTATCGTCGGGGATAATGCGGTCGTCCTCACCGCGCACGAGGATACTGTTGATGACGGTATCGATCCCCGCCACGGCGCGGGCCACCCGAGCGGCTAGGGTGCGAGCCGCGCGATCGGTGACCCAGCCGCGAAGCTCGACCGTTCCCCGGCTCACGGCCACCACTTCGAGACTGAACCCGGCCAAACGCGGCTCCGCGTGGACCGCGGCGTCCACCGCGCGGGCGGATGCGGCCGGAGTGAGCCGCCCCTGTGCGGCCTGGCCCAGCCGGCGCGCCACCCGTTGCATCCGGGGCCGGGTAACTCCACCCATCCACTCGCTCAGCGCAAAGCCGGCCAACAGCCCGGTCCCCACGCCGAAAGTGGTCCAAAGAACGATCTGGGCGCCACTTAATTCTTCGTCTCGTCGCACGCGGAGTCCTCTTACAGAAGAAAACCTACTCCGATTAAGTTAACCTCTCTCCGGTATGAGCGCAGGCATATTTTTCCCACTCGGGGAATCAATCATGGAGAATGATCAGGTGACGCTGGCCGGGTCCGAACTGGTACGTTGGATGGTGGTTGCCGTGCTCGTGATCGCCGGCATCGGGCTCTTCCTTTACTTCGCCCCGTCAACGAAGCCTGCCGTCCCGCCATCGGTCGAAGAATCGCCTAGGTGACCACGGTCCGCGTGACCCTCCCCGACGGGAGCCAGCGTGAGGCGCCCGCCGGCACGACCCCCCGGCAGATCGCCGAAGGGATCGGACCAGGCCTGGCTCGGGCCGCGCTGGCGGCGAGGGTCAACAACGAGATCCGGGACCTGGACCGCCCCATCGAGTCGGATGCGTCGGTGGCCATACTGACAGAGAAAGATCCTGAAGCGCTCCAGCTGCTGCGGCATTCCTCGGCGCACATCCTGGCCACCGCGGTGCGCGAGCTATTTCCCACCGCCGGAATCGGCTTCGGACCACCGATCGAAGACGGCTTCTATTACGACTTTCAGGTGGACCGCCCATTCACCCCCGAAGACCTTCAACGCCTCGAAGCCAAGATGGCCGAAGTGGCGTCGCGGGACTTTCCGTTCGTGCGGGAGGTGGTGGATCGGGCCGAGGCGCGGCGCCGCTTTGCCGACGATCCCCTGAAGCTGGAGCGCATCGCCGAGCTGGGCGATGACGAGACGATCACGGTGTACACCGATGGTCCCTTCGTGGATCTCTGCCGGGGGCCTCACATTCCCCGCACCGGGCGGCTCAAGCACTTCAAGCTCCTCCACGCCGCCGGCGCCTATTGGCGAGGCGACGAAAAGCGGCAGATGCTCCAGCGGATCTATGGCACAGCCTGGTTCAAGAAGGAGGACCTCGACGCCTACCTCCACCGGCTGGAGGAGGCCCGCCGCCGCGACCACCGCGTGCTCGGCAAACAGCTCGATCTGTTCTCAATCCAGGAGGTTGTGGGTCCCGGACTGGTGTTCTGGCACCCCAAGGGAGCCATGATCAAGTGGCTGCTGACCCGGGCCGTCGAGGACGACAACATCAGCAGCGGCTACGATCTGGTGTCCAGCCCGAACATCACCCGGGAGGAGCTGTTCAAGATCTCGGGCCACCTTCCTTTATATGAGGCCAATCAGTACCCCCCGATGGCCGCGGGGCACGAGGAGGCGGAAGACGTCCGCTACCGGGTAAAGCCGATGAACTGCCCGATGCACGCCCTCATCTACAAGAGCGTGCAGCGGAGCTATCGCGACCTCCCGGTACGTCTGTCGGAGGTGGCCAACGTTTATCGCAACGAGCGCTCGGGCGTGCTGCACGGGCTCCTGCGGGTCCGGGGGCTCTCGATGGACGATGCCCACATCTTCTGCACGCCCGACGAGGTCGAGGACGAGATCTTTCTTTGTCTGGGTCAGGTGGACCGCCTGGTGCGCGGGACGTTCGGCTTCGAGCTCGACTTCGAGGTCTCGACCCGGCCGCCCGAGCGCCTGGGGGACGATGCGATCTGGGACCGCGCCGAAGCCATGCTCAAGCGTGCCTTGGAGCGACAGGGAATTCCCTTCGCTCTGGATGAGGGGGGCGGGGCATTCTACGGCCCGAAGATCGACATCAAGTTCCGGGACGCCATCGGCCGGCTGTGGCAGGGACCGACCATTCAGCTGGACTTCAACCTGCCGGAGCGCTTTCAGCTCGAATACACCGGTCCCGACAACAAGCCGCACCGGCCGGTGATGATCCACCGCGCCATCTACGGGACCCTCGAACGGTTCATCGGGAATCTGATTGAGCATTTCGCGGGCGCATTCCCCGTGTGGCTCGCTCCGGAGCAGGTGCGGGTCATTCCCATCTCCGATGCCCAGGCCGATGCCGCTCGCCAGCTCGCCGGGCGGCTCAAGACGGCCGGCCTTCGGGCGCACGTCGACGATCGGAACGAGACCCTCAACTATCGGATTCGCGAAGGCGAGGTGCAGAAGATCCCCTATATGGCCGTCGTCGGCCAGCGTGAGGCCGAGTCGGACAGCCTGGCGCTCCGGGTGCGCGGGGCGGGGAAGAAGCAGGAGGTGATGACGGTGGAGGCGTTTCTGCAACGAGTCGGGGAGGAAGTGAGGGCCCGCTCCATGGTGCCTTAGAGAACGATTTCAAGGTGACAAACGTCGACT
Source organism: Gemmatimonadales bacterium (assembly GCA_038209515.1). GTDB lineage: Bacteria > Gemmatimonadota > Gemmatimonadetes > Gemmatimonadales > GWC2-71-9 > CAVVWJ01. Next base: position 427 of record JBBQXQ010000036.1, on the reverse strand, counting down.
ATCAGCGTAATTTCCCGCGCAGCAAACCCAAACCGGATCAGTACCCCGTGAGTGATAGCACGACCCCAGTCATCGTCTCCGCTGTCCGCACCCCGATTGGCCGTTATCTCGGCGGTCTCTACTCGTTCACCGCTCCCCAGCTTGGCGCCATGGTCATCCGCGACGCGGTTACCCGTGCGGGCGTGGATCCCTCCGAGGTTGAAGAGGTCATCATGGGCCAAGTGGTCCAGGGTGGATCGGGCCAGGCTCCGGCCAGGCAGGCGCTCATCCATGCTGGACTTCCTCCCTCGATTCCCGCGCTCACCATCAACAAGGTGTGCGGCTCGGGGCTCAAGGCAGTGATGCTCGCCTCCCAGGCCATCAAGGCCGGTGACGCGGAGTGCGTCGTGGCTGGAGGGCAGGAGTCGATGTCGAGCGCACCCCATTA
>JBBQXQ010000035.1:0-26138 GCA_038209515.1 Gemmatimonadales bacterium | reverse complement strand
AGCCGCTTTCCTCTCCCGGAGGAGCACCCGTGTCCCGACGCCGCCTGGTGTGGATCCTCGCCATAGCCGTCTTCGCGGCGTTCTTCTTCTTTCCGTCCGTAATCTCGCTGCTGGTCGATTGGTGGTGGTTCCAGGAGATCGGTTACCAGATCGTCTTCACCCGGGAGCTGATCACCCGAGTTCTGCTCTTCCTGATCGCGGGAGGCCTTACCTTCGGCACGCTCTACGTGAATCTCCGGACCGCCCAGCGCGGGCTTGTCCCCGATCCCATCGTGTTTCGGATCGGGCAATCGGTGCCGAGGGTAGACCTCACCCGGGCGCTGCTCCGGCTGAGCCTGCCGGTCTCGCTGTTCATCGCCGTGGTAGTCGGCTTTGGTGCGACACCGGCATGGGCGATGGTGCTCCGCTTCATCTACGGGACGCCGTTCGGCATCAAGGATCCGGTTTTTTCCCGCGACATCGGCTTCTACGTCTTCACCCTGCCCGGGCTCAGTGCCGCGCTCGGCTTCCTCTCCGCGCTCGCGGTCCTCTCGCTCATCACGGCGGTGCCGGCATACCTGTTGCGCGGCGACATCCTGCTTGGCTCCGGCGGGCCAAGGCAGCCCCCGCGGCTTCGAGTCGAGCCCTCGGCCGGGCTGCACCTCGCCACCCTGCTCGCGGCGCTCTTTCTCATCACCGCGCTCCGGCTCTGGCTGGTGGACATCCCCAACCTGCTCTATTCCACCACCGGCCCACTGGTCGGCGCCAGCTACACCGACCTGCACGCCAGTCTCCCGGCCCTGCGTGTCTCGGCGGTCGCGGCACTGCTGGCCGCGGTCGTGGTCGTGATCGGGGGCGCGCGGGGACGCCTGGGCCGCTCTGCCTTGCTGGCGATCGGCGGCTACATGGCGGTGGCGATCGTCGGCCGCAGTCTCTTCCCCTCGGCGATGCAGAAGTTCGTGGTGGCGCCGACGGAGCTGACCCGGGAAACGCCCTACCTCCGCTACCACATCGCCGCGACTCGCCAGGCATGGGGGCTCGACAGCGTGGAGACTCGCGAGCTGAAGGGCAACGACACCCTCACCCTGGCCGACATCCGGGCCAACGCCCCTACCATAGAGAATGTGCGGCTGTGGGACCGAGACCCACTGCTGCAGACCTTCGGCCAGCTGCAAGAGATCCGCACCTACTACGATTTCGTCTCGGTGGACGACGACCGCTACTGGATCGATGGGAAGTACCGGCAGGTTCTGCTTTCGCCCCGGGAGCTCAACGTCCGGTCGCTGCCGACCCGGACCTTCATCAACGAGCACCTGACCTTCACCCACGGGATGGGACTCACCATGAGTCCGGTCAACCAGGTGACCTCCGAGGGGCTGCCGGTGCTGTTCATCAAGGACCTGCCGCCGGTCTCGACGGTGTCGCTCAAGGTCACCCGCCCCCAGATCTATTACGGCGAGCTCGCCAACGAGTACGTCTTCACCGGTACTCGGCAGCGGGAGTTCGACCATCCCTCGGGCGAGAAGAACGTCTACGCATCGTACCAGGGCAAGGGCGGCGTGCCCATCGGCAACGTGCTGCGCCGGGCCCTTTTCGCGACCCAGTTCGGCTCGTCGAAGATCATGTTCTCGGGCGACATCACCAATAGCAGCCGGGTGCTGTACTACCGCACCATCATGGACCGGGCGAGGAAGGCGCTGCCGTTCGTGGTCTTCGACCGCGATCCCTACCTGGTCGTCGCCGGCGACGGGACCCTCAAGTGGATCCTCGATGCCTACACCGCGACGGATGACTATCCATACGCCCAGCGTCTCCAGGACGGCACCAGCTACATGCGGAACAGCGTCAAGTTGGTGATCGATGCCTACGACGGCACCCTGACCGCATACGTGAGCGCACCGAATGATCCCTTGATCCGCACCTGGGCCCGGGTCTTTCCCGGCATCTTCGTCTCAATGGACAGCATGCCAGCCGACATCAGGGCCCACATCCGCTACCCGGACGGCATCTACCGGATTCAGACCGGCCTCTACACGACCTACCACATGGACGAGCCTGACGATTTCTATCATCGCGAGGACCAGTGGCAAATCCCGGTCGCCCCCGAGTCAGAGGGATCGCAGGGGGCAGTGCCGTTCATGCGTCACATCGTGATGCGGCTGCCGGAGGAGAAGAACGCCGAGTACATCTACATGGTGCCGTTCACTCCACGGGGGAAGGACAACCTGGCGGCCTGGATGACGGCGCGAAACGATGGCACCGAGTACGGGAGGCTTCGGGTGTACCGGCTTTCCCGGCAGACTCTCGCCTACGGTCCGCGGCAGATCGTGAACCGGATCAACCAGGACACCGAGATCTCCCGCCAGATCTCGCTCTGGGATCAGCGAGGCTCCCGCGTCATTCGGGGCGACCTGTTGGTGATCCCGATCAAGGAGTCGCTGTTATACGTACAGCCGCTCTACTTGCAGGCGGAGGGCGGCCGGATTCCCGAGCTGAAGCGCGTGGTGGCGGCCTACCAGAATCGGGTGGCGATGGAGGAGACGCTCGAGGGTGCGCTGGCCGACCTGTTCGGGGGATCCACCGAGCCGAGGCGGACGCCGGAGCCGGCGGTGGCTGGAGCAGAGGCACCCACCGATTCAGGAATCAAAGCCCTGGCCGAAGAAGCTCGGCAACGGTACCAGGCGGCGCTTCAGGCACAGCGGGACCTCGACTGGGCGAAGTATGGCGAGGAGATGCGGCGGCTGGGCGAAGTGCTCGAGCGGCTAGGAAGCCAGGGATCCAAGCCGTAGCACGACCCTCCGGCTTCAAGCGCCGACTTCCCCCCGCCTCACCCCTTGCGCTCAGCCCTCGGGGCCAGTCCATTCTGCTGGCCGCCCCGCCCCATGAGCGATCCCATAGCCCATAGCCGACCATGAGCCGACAGCCGATCGCCGAGTATGCGCTCCTCTCCGACTGTCGTTCCGCCGCGCTGGTGCACCGCTCGGGATCGGTGGACTGGCTCTGCTTTCCCCGGTATGATGCCCCATCCATCTTCGGCCGCCTGCTCGACGACCGGGCGGGGCATTGGTCGATTCACGTCCCCGGCACGACGGCTATCCAGCGCCGCTATCTGGACGGCACCCTTGTCCTCGAGACGGAATTCGAGACGCCTGCTGGCCGCCTCACGCTCACCGATGCGCTCGCCGTCGGTCCCAACGAACGGGGTCACGAGCTGGGTGCCCGGTCGCCCCACACGCTGCTCCGTCGGGCCGAGTGTACGGCGGGCACGGTCGAGCTGGAGATCGAATACGCGCCGAGGCCGGACTACGGCCGAGTGCAGCCAGGGCTGCGTGGGGTTTCGGGCGGTGTGTTGGCGACGGGTGACCGGTCCGGCCTGCTCCTCTCTTCAGCGGTGCCGCACGCCCTGGAGGGCGGGAGCGCGCGCGTCCGCGTGACGCTGCGTGCGGGTGAGTCGCAGGCGTTCGCCCTCCAGTTCCAGCCGACTGTGGGGGCAGCCTGCTGGACTGAGGAGGAGATCGAAGGCCGTTTGCGGGAGACAATCGCCGCCTGGCGGAGCTGGTCGTCGCTGCACCAGCGGTACGATGGTCCGTGGCGGGAGCTGGTGCACCTGAGCGGGCGGGTGCTGCAGGGGCTCACCTACCAGCCAACCGGCGCCATCGTCGCGGCCCCCACCACCTCACTGCCCGAGGCCGTGGGTGGCAGCCGCAACTGGGACTATCGATACACCTGGATCCGCGACGCGAGCCTGACCCTCGAGGCGCTCTGGGTCGCCGCCTGCCCCGACGAGGCACAGCAGTTCTTCGATTTCCTCGCCGGCGCGGCGGTCCGGCAGCTCCGCGACGAGGGCGATCTCCAGATCATGTTCGGCGTGGGCGGTGAGCGTGACCTGTCGGAGCGCGAGTTGCCGCACCTGACTGGTTGGCGCGACAGCCGTCCGGTGCGGATCGGCAACGGTGCATGGAACCAGCGTCAGCTCGACGTGTACGGCGAGCTGCTGAGCGCGGTGCACCGGCTGCGCGACCAGATCGGCGCGTTCACCCCCGACACTGCGGACTTCCTGGCGAACGTCGCAGACACGGCCCTTCGGCGGTGGCAGGAGCCGGACCACGGCATCTGGGAGATCCGGGACGAGCCCAGGCATTTTCTTCATTCCAAACTCATGTGCTGGGTAGCCCTCGACCGCGCCGTCGAGCTCGCCGGCTCCATCGGCGCCGACGAGGACCGGTTGAGCCGCTGGCAAGAGGGACGCGACCAAATCCGGGCCGTCATCCTCAAGCAAGGCTGGAGCGAGGAGGCCGGAGCCTTCACCCAGACGTTCGGCGGTGAGACGCTCGACGCCTCGACGCTGCTGATCCCGATCGTGGGATTTCTGCCAGCCGACGACCCCAGAGTCCGGGCGACGGTGGAGGCCATCGCCGAGCGGCTCAGCGACTCGCTCGGCCTGGTGTACCGCTACCGAGCCGCGGACGGACTCAAAGGCGAGGAAGGCCCCTTCCTGCTCTGCACCTTCTGGCTGGCCCACGCCCTGGCGCTCGGCGGAGAGGTGGAGCGGGCGCGAGAGGCGTTCGAGCGGGCGGCAGGGTTTGTGAACGACCTGGGTCTACTGGCAGAAGAGGTGGATGGGGCGACTGGGGAGCTGCTCGGCAATTTTCCCCAGGCGTTCAGCCATGTCGGATTGGTGAACGCGGCCTGGGCGATCGCACAGGCGGAGGCAGGCGGGGGGCCGAAATAGAAGCCTTTCCAGATGCCCGGTCTTGCAGATGCCGAGTAATGATGAACAAAGGCGCAACCTCCTCCTGCTGGTGGGTTTGATCTGACGCACTAAGCTCCCACTTCCTCAGTACTTGCACCATCTACCACCCCCGGTCCGTCTTTTGCCATCCAGGGGCTCACCTCCGTCCTTCACAAACCGGTTGGGTGATGCCAAACGCATACCTCGTGGTGGATGATTCGAAGCTGCACCAGAAGATGTACAAACTGGTGTTCGCGCTGGGCTCGCTCGCGGGCAGCAGCGTCTACCAGGCAACGAACGGACGAGAGGGCTATGCCCTGCTTGCGGCCCATCCGGAGCTCGCCCTCGTGTTCCTCGACCTCAACATGCCCGAGATGAACGGGCTCGAGTTCCTGGAGCGGCGACGCGCCGAGAAGCTCCATCCGCATATCCCCATCGTGCTGGTGACCACTGAAGGAACGCCGGAGGACGAGGCCAGGGGCCGCGCCGCCGGGGCCTGGGATTATCTGCGCAAGCCCTTCCAGCCGGCCGATCTCGAGCGCGTGGTCGCGCGGGCGTGCGAGCACTCCGCCAAGCGATCCGCTTGATCATGGACGCCGATGACAACGCGTTCAGCGAGCTGATTCAGGACTACATCGTCGAGTGCCTTCCGTTGGCCGAGCAGGTCGGCGACACCTTCGTCGAGCTGGAGCGCCGCTGGCGGGACGGAGACGACGGGGAGGATCTGCTCGACCCGTTGAGGGGCCGGCTGCACACCCTGAAGGGCAACTCGGCGATGATGGGCCTCGCCCCGGCGCAGGCGGTGGCCCACGCTCTGGAGGACGTCTGCGCCCTGCTCAAGGCGGAGCCGGCACGGCGTGGCGACGAGGTGGCGGCCCTGCTCGTTGGGGGTAGCGGGCTGCTGATCGACCTCGTCCGCACCGCCGCGAACGGCTCGAAGCCCGAGGCGGCCGCGGAGTTCGTCGAGCAAGTCCGGTCGTTGCTCGACGCGAGCCCCGCCTCATCGCCCAGGCGCCGTCGAGGCGATCGCCGGGTCACTGACAGGCGCGGTGATGCCGCGGATCCTTCGAGCAGCGTCGTGCGGGTCGACTTTCGCCGGCTCGATGCGATGCTCGAGGTGCTGGGCGAGGGGATGATCGAGCAGGAAGCGGTGGCAGAGCTCTATCGTCGCCTCGCCCGCAAGGTCCGGGCAACCGACGAGCTGTCTGATCTCGACCGCGGCCTCCTCGCGCTGCGGAAGACGCTGAAGCGGTTGGAAGGCATTCTGATGGAGACCCGTCTCCTGCCGATCTCCACCGTGTTCGGCCGTTTTCCTCGCCTGGTTCGGGACCTGGCGCAGGCGGAGAAGAAGCCGGTCCGCGTCGTCACCGCCGGCGGGGAAATCCCGCTCGACAAGGCGATCCTCGACCGAATCGGCGAGCCGCTCATGCACCTGCTGACCAACGCCTTGGTCCATGGGATCGAGAGTCCGGAGGAGCGAGCCCGCGCGCAGAAGCCGGCGGAGGGCACGATCGACCTCCGCGCCACGTCGGAATCGGGGAGAGTGGTCATCCGGATCACCGACGACGGCGGTGGCCTCGATGACGCCAAGATCCTGGCCAAGGCCAGAGCTCTCGGGCTCGAATCTCGGGCGGCGGACCCGGAACAGCTGCGCTCACTCATCTTCCTCCCGGGATTCAGCACGGCGGAAGAGGTGTCGGCGCTGGCCGGTCGCGGGGTGGGGCTGGATGTCGTCGCCCATGCCATCCACGAGTTGGGCGGAACGATCGAGGTTGAGAGCCGGCTGGGTCGGGGGACAAGCTTCACGCTCAACCTGCCGCTGACGCTCGCCATCCTGCGCTCTCTTATCGTCGAGGTAGACCGGGAGCGCTACGCGGTGCCGATCAGCCACATCGCGGCGACCGTTCGAGTGGAGCCGGACACGATGCATGAGGTGAATCGGAAGGGTGTGGCGCTCTGGCGGGGAGATCTCATCCATGTCTGTGATGGGGGTGCGCTGCTCGGCACCGGTGCGGCACCGAACGGTTCCCGTCGCTTCTACATCGTGATCAGCATGGGCAACCGCCGGCGGGGGATTCTGGTGGACCGGCTCATCGGTCATCAGGACATCGTGGTGAAGAGCCTCGACGCCACGGTGGGACGGCCGGACGTCGTATCCGGTACCACGATACTGGGCGACGGCAAGGTGGCCTGCATTCTGGACGCGGTGCGCATTCTGGACTCACGGATGTCCGCGTGAGCGGGCCCCCGGGTCAGGGGGCGGACAGCCTGCTTCGCTTTGCCGACGAGCTGCAACGCCAGGCGCCGGCGACCGAGGCGCTGAGGCCGAGCCCGGAGCTGCACCTGGTCACCTTTGCCCTGGATCGGGAGGAGTTCGGCATCCCGATCGAGCAGGTGAGAGAGGTCATCCGGGTGGGCGAAATCACCCGGGTGCCACAAGCGCGGCTGCACGTGCGGGGGGTGACCAATCTCAGGGGACGGGTTCTCGCGGTAGTCGAGATCCGGACCCGCATGGGCCTCCCTGCGGCGGAGATCACACCCCGATCACGGGTGGTGGTGGTCGGGGTCCATGACCGGATCCTGGGAATCCTCGTCGACGGGGTCTCCCAGGTGGTCAAAGTCCCAACGGAGACTGTGGCGCCGGCACCGGAAGAGGTCTTGTCGCCCGGAACCGACTACATCACCGGCGTTGCCCGATGGAATTCTCGGCTGATCATGCTTCTCGATCTGGCGAAGGTACTGCTGCTCCCGGACTAGCCCCGAGCCACCAGCGGGGTCATGCATACGTTCTCGAACCAGGAATCGAATTATGGCAGGCCGCCTCGAGCAGGGCATCAAGGACTGGACGATCCGCCGCAAGATCCTGACCGGCTTCATGGTGGTCATGCTGCTGACCACCCTCCAGGGCTGGCAGGCCATCGAGGGACTGAGCCGGCTGTCGACGGCGGTCGGCGGAGGCGGGCTGACCCGGGAAGCCACCGAACAGATGTTCCAGGACACCCGGTTCCTCATCGTCTCCATCCTGGCGATCACCATTGTCCTCGGGGTCTGCCTGGCACTGGGGCTCGCCCGGCTCATTGCCGACCCGCTCACCCAGCTCGGTATCCTGGTCGAGGAGGTCTCGAAGGGCGACCTGACCACCGACATCAAGAGCCAGTCCCGGGACGAGATCGGCTGGCTGGAGCATTCGATGCGGCAGATGGTCAAGAATCTCCGCGAGATCGCCACCCAGATCACGACGACGTCGCGCGCGGTCGCAACGTCCGCGGAGGAGATCGCCGCCTCCTCCACTCAGATGGCCAAGGGAGCGGAAAATCAGTCGAGCTCGACCGAGCAAACATCCTCGACGATGGTGGAGATCGCTTCTCAGATGCAGCTGCTGGCCAAGAACGCGGAGGCGCTGGCGGCCAACGTCGATGAGACCTCGGCCTCGATTCAACAGATGAGCGCCACCCTGGCGCAGACGGCGCGTCACGGGGAGGTCCTGCTCGGGGCTGTAGAGCAGGCCAGCGGCACGCTCAGCACGATGATCTCGAACGTCGGGTCGATCGCCAACCGGGTGCACCAGGTGGACCAGGTGAGCCAACAGTCGGTGGCCGACACCCGTCAGGGCGGCGAGCGGCTGCAGGAATCGATCAACTCGATCGGCGCGCGCTCGGACGAAGTCGGAAAGATCGTCAAGGTGATCGAGGGGATCGCCGACCAGACCAGTCTCCTGGCACTCAACGCGGCGATCGAAGCCGCCCGCGCCGGCGACGCAGGGAAGGGCTTTGCTGTGGTGGCGGACGAGGTGCGGCGGCTGGCGGAGCGCTCGATGCAGGCCACCCAGGAGATCGGTGGGGTGATTGGGACGGTACAGACCGACACCCGGAAGGCCGTCTCGCTCATGGAGGGCGTCCTCGCCGGGATCCTGGAGTCGATCGGGAAGACGTCGACGCTGGTGGGCCAGGTCGCCACGGCGGCGGACGAGCAGGCCGTGGGTGCCAGGAAGGTGCTCGACACCATGGCCGAGATGTCCACCCTCACCCGGCAGATCGCGGGCTCGATCAAGGAGAACGCCGCCGGCGCGGTGGAGATCAACCGGGCAGCTCAAAAGATGAATCAATTGACCCACCAGATGTCGGAGGCGGTGGGCGAGCAGAAGCGGGGAGGCGAAATGGTGGTTGAGGCCGTGGAATCGATTGCGCTCATCTCCCGCCAGAACCTTGTCGCGGTCGAGCAGATGAGCTCGGCGGCGAAGAGCCTGGCGAGCGAGTCGGAGACGCTCAAGCAGCGCGCCGAGATCTTCCAAGTATGAGCTCTTTCTCGGAGACCGCGGCCGCCGGACGGTTGGCCGCGCTCGATGCCCTGCTCGAGGGAGTCGGTCGCGACCGGGCGATCCTGGCCGCGCTGGAGGATGAGGCGCCTGTCGTCCGCGACCGCGCCATCCGGCTGGCCACTCGCTACATCGAGCCGCAGGTGCTGGGCGAGCTGGTGGCCGACGAGACCAACGCCACCCTGCGCAACGCCGCGATTACCGCGCTCGAGCGTCAGGGTCCCTATGCTGTCCCTCATCTCGAGAGCATGCTGGCCCGGCCCGAGGAGGACGTCGTCATGTTCGCGCTCCAGATGCTAGCGCGGATCGGCGAACCGTCGGTGGTACGGACAGTGGCACCGCTGGTGCGACACTCGAACCCGAATATCGCCCAATCCGCCGTCGAGGCGCTGGGACAGCTGCGCAGCGCCCAGGCGGTTCCCGCCCTGCTCGACCTGCTTCACGGAGACCTCTGGCTTCAGCTCGCGGCCATCGAGGCGCTGGGCGAGATCGGCGATCCGGCGGCCGTCCCACCGCTCGTCGCTCTGGTACCTGACTCGATCGTCGCCGAGCCGGCCGTGGCGGCACTCCAGCGCATCGCCGCGCCCGAGTCGCTCGAGGCTCTGATCGACCGGCTGGTGGCGGTGCGCGAGCGGTCCCTGCGCGACGGCCTACTGCTCGCCATCGGAGTGGTGATCGATCTCCATCCCAACCCGGGGCCGGTCGCCATCCAATACAGCGGCAAGCTCGAGCTCGATCCGTCTCGCGACCTCCTCGGCTATCTGGAGGAGATCCTCCAATGGGATCCGGGACTCGCGGTCACTGACGCCGGGGGTGAACCCCGCGATGGCGATAGTCTCCTGCGGGCGGCGACGGCTTTGACCGTGGTGGCTGGTCTCCGCTCGATGTACCCGCCGGTTCTGATCCGGATCGCGACGGACGAGAGCGCCGCCTGGGCGGTCACGCTCTTCCGGCGGAACCCGGGCGAGCTATCGCCGGCGCTGCGCCAGTTGTTACGGCACCACGATCTCCGGGTGCGTCGTGGGGCACTGCTCGCCGGAAGCTTCCAGGCCGAGGACCTCCCGCTGGTACTGGAACACCTCGAAGACGCCGACTGGCTCATTCGAGCGGCCGCCTGCCGTGCCCTGGGAGTGATCGGTAACCCGGCTACGGTGCCGCTGCTGGTCCACCGCCTGCGCGAAGGCGTGGAAGTGGAGCGGGCCGCCGCGGTCGACGCACTTGCCGAGTTTCCCGCCGAATCGCTCGACGCACTGGAGCCGTGTCTCCGGCCGGACGCTCCCGACCCGCTCCAGGCCGCAGCCCTCGAGGTTCTCGGCAGGCGGAAGATGCAACGCTTCGACGCGCAGAAGATGGAACAGTTCGAGGCGCGGATCATCGAGCTTGCCCGGCACTCGTCGCCGGAAGTGCGGGGACCGGCGATTCGTGCTGCTGCCCAGTTGCCCGGGTCCCGGGCCGAGGTGGCGCTCATTCGTGCCCTGGCGGATCGCCACGAGCCGATTCAGGTAGAAGCGCTGGAGTTGCTGGTCAAACGGGACCACGGCAAGACCGTTTCCACGCTCGCCGCGCTACTCGGAGCCGACGACTCCCTCCGGTACCACGTCATCCGAGCGCTTGGACACCTGCGTGCGCCCGAGGCGGCGCCGAAGCTGGAGGGCCTCTACAGCGAGTGCGGACCTCACGAGCAGGTGGAGATCGTTCTGGCGCTGATCCGGATCGCCGCTCCCGGAGTCGCCCAATTTCTGCGGACTCGGCTGAGCGAATCGGAGCCGGAGATCCGCCGCGTGGCCGCCCGGGGCCTGGCAACGCTGGCGGACCGAGCCCAGCTTCCCCTGCTGCTTGCCCTGGCGGCGGACAGCGACTGGTGCATTCGCGACGAAGCCGCCCGCGGCCTCGGATTGCTGGGGATGGCCGAGTGTCGCGAACCCCTCCTCATTCTTGCCCGCGACGTGGAGCCCGTGGTCGCGAGCACCGCACGCGCTGCCCTCGTCCTTCTGCGGACGGTAGCCCCGGCCGCGGCATGACCCCCGTTGAGGCGGCCGACTGGAAGTTGCTGACGGATCTGATCCAGGCTCGCTTCGGACTGATGTTCGACGGCGTGCGCTGTGAGATCCTCGAGGGTCGGCTCCGTCCCAGACTCCGTGCCCTGCACCTCGACTCGCTGCGCGAGTACTACCTCTACCTCCGCTTCCACCCCCAACGCGAATTGGAGTTCGGCCGCCTCGCGTCCCTCGTCACCAACAATGAGACCTACTTCTTCCGCGAGACCCACCAGTTCGACATCCTCATCCGCCACGTGCTCCCTCCGCTCAAGCCGAGCCTGAGAGAGAGACCGTTCAAGATCCTTTGCGCGGGCTGCTCCTCCGGGGAAGAGGCGTACTCCATGGTGATCGCCTTTCAGAACGCGGGGCTCGAGCTCGCGGGGATCACCTGGGAGATCGATGCCCACGACGTGGATCCGTTGCGCGTTGCCCGTGGGCGGGATGCGATGTACGAACCGACCTCCCTCCGCGCCTGCGACGCGGACGCCCGCCGGAAGTACTTCACGCCCTCGGACGGGCGCTATCAACTGAAGGAGCGGCATCGGAAGGGCGTGCGTTTCTTCGAGACCAATCTGGTGACTCCGAATGGCGCACTCGGCTGGGCCGTGTTCGATGCCATCCTCTGTCGGAACGTGCTGATCTACTTCGGGGCGCCTGCGTTCGACAACCTCATCGGCCTCTTCGCCCGATCGCTGCGGCCGGGCGGGTACCTGCTGCTGGGGCACTCCGAGTCACTACTCGACCGCCAGACGCCGTTCGTTCCCGTCTCGTTCGAGGGTGGCGTGGTATACCGCAAAGGAATGGACGCTGCATGACCCGCATCTTCGTGGTGGACGACTCGGCTTTCATCCGCAAGGCCCTCGCTCGAGTGCTTCAGGCCGAGCCGAGTCTCCAGCTCGTCGGTGAGGCGGCGAGCGGTGCGGAGGCGGTGGCGAAGATTCCGGGGGCCGATCCGGACCTGGTGACGCTCGACGTCGAGATGCCGGGGATGGACGGCCAGCAGGTGCTTCGGGCGCTGCTTCGGTGGAAGCCGACGCTGAAAGTGGTGATGCTGTCTGCTTACACCCGAGAAGGAGCAGAGGCGACGATCGAGGCGCTGGCCGCCGGCGCGGTGGACTTCATCGACAAGACCAGCTTCAACGTCATGGACTTCGACACTCTCCGGCGAGAGGTGATCGAGAAGTTGAAGATCCTGGGATTGGGAGACTCCAAGTCAGTCGGGCCCAAGGGAGTCGGGGCGGCGGCCGGTCATGGCGCCGCGAAGCTGACTGCGGCCGCGCGCTGCGAGCTCTGCGTGATCGGCGCCTCGACCGGTGGGCCGATCGCGCTGCATCAAATTCTGGAACGCATCCCGGCCGGGTTTCCCATGCCGATCGCCATCGTGCAGCACATGCCGCCGGGGTTCACCGGGCCTTTTGCCGAGCGGCTCAGCCGCCTCAGCCGGCTCCAGGTGAGCGAAGCGGTCGAAGGAGACCGACTTCGTTCGGGCCGGGTGCTGGTGGCTCCCGCCGGACAGCACCTCCGGATCACGAGCAGACTCACGGTGGCGCTGGAGCCAGAGCCGGCTGATGCGAAGCACATCCCGAGCGTGGATGTGACGATGATGTCCGCCGACCGGGCCCGGCCTGGTCGGGTGCTGGGGATCCTGCTGACCGGGATGGGCCAGGATGGCGCGGAGGGCATGGCGACCATCCGCGCGAGCGGCGGCTTCACCATCGGCGAGAGCGAAGCGACCTGCGTGGTCTACGGGATGCCGCGGGCCGCTGAGATGCGGGGAGCAGTGGAATGCATGCTCCCCCTTCCGGAGATCGTCTCGTTTCTCGAGGGGCTCGGAAGTTGATACAAACCCAAGTCTCGCCACTTTAGTTGCTTGCGTTATGTGGTGACCCACCTCACAGTCCCTGCCTCTCCGCTCCCCTAAGCTCCACCCAGGCAGCTCGGCCTACGTGTTTTACAGGCCCACGTGTTTACGGGGAGGTCCCAGGATGAAATCCAAGGAGTACGTCTCCACCCTATCTGCACCGTTACTACAGAACACTATTCGAAATCAGCAGCAGCCTAGTCAGCGGTCGCGCTACGAGCCTGTTGTGGTGTATCACCTGGCCGAGCAGGTGAAGGCGAACGGGGTGGACCTGGACCAGGCAGAGGGCCCGTGGCGGGCAGACGCCCGCGCGCTCAGCCGGCCGGGGCGTAATAGTCTCCACAACATCCCGGTGGTTACGAACGAGCATACGGAAGTAATGGTCGATACCGCGGAGCATGCAGTCGACGTCGCCGGGCTGCTCAACTGGTGCGGTGTCCACGACCTCGAGCCGATCGCGGAGCTCACTCCGTCGGCGGTGTGACCAGCGCCAGCGTTTGTCGTCGGGGTCAGTCCAGTCCGCGGCCGCCCGTCCCATCGAGTGAGACCGTAGCCTGCGGGTGGGGCGGAGCAGTTGCCGTGGGTATGGGCTCGACGGCAGCCCTTGCGCTCAGCCCTCGTGGCCAGTCCAGTCCGCTGGCCGCCCCGCCCCATCGAGTGAAACCGTAGCTGCTTCGGACGCGACTCGCGGACGCACTACCACGGTGTGCCGCTCGCCGTCGTCCACCAGCGGGATGCCTGGCCCCAGAGAGAGCCGCCCGTCTATCGTCACCTCGAGCCCTGCACCGTCTCCATCGTTTCGCACGACGATGACGTACAGACTCTTACCATATCGGTATTCGATCGTGTATTCCGGCCAGGCGGCCGGGACCCGCGGCTCGATGAAGAGCTTATCGCCGCGCTTCCGGAAGCCCAGGATCCCTTCCAGCCCAACCCGATACATCCAGCTCGCCGAGCCCGTGTACCAGGTCCAGCCACCGCGGCCGAGCTGGCCCTTGGCGGTGTACACGTCGGCGGCGACGACGTAGGGCTCGACCTTGTAGGTCGCGACGTCTTCCGGCGTGCGGGCGTGAGTGAGCGGGTTGAGCATCTGATACAGCTCGAACGCCCGGTCGCCGTCGCCTCGGAGCGCCGTGGCGAGCACCGCCCATAGGGCCGCATGGGTGTATTGGGCGCCGTTCTCCCGGACGCCGGGCAGATACCCCTTGATGTACCCCGGGTCCTTCGGCGTCTTGTCGAACGGAGGGGTCAGCAGCATGATCAGCCGCGCGTCCTCATTCACCAGATGCTCTTCCAGGGATCTCATTGCGATGGTCCGCCTCTCCGCCGCTCCGCTCGCGGAGATTACGCTCCAGCTCTGGGCGATGGAGTCGATCCGGCACTCGTCGCTCTCGCGGGAGCCGAGTGGCGTGCCATCGTCGAAGTAGGCCCGCCGATACCACTCGCCGTCCCACCCCTGCGTCTCGACTGCGGTTACGTAGGCGTCGGCTTGGCGCCGGAATTCGGCCGCCACGGTGGTGTCGCCTCGCGCCTGCACCTGCTCGGCAAAAGCCCGGAGCGTGGTGATGAGGAACCACGCTAACCACACGCTCTCGCCCTTTCCCTCCACCCCGACCCGGTTCATCCCGTCGTTCCAGTCGCCGATGCCGATCAGCGGCAGGCCGTGCGCGCCTGAGGTGCACGCCCGGCGTAGGGCCCGGAGGCAGTGCTCGTACACGCTCCCGTGATCGAGGGTCACCTGGGGCAGGTCGTATATCTCGTGCTCCTCGGGCTGGAGTTGGCGCATGGTGAGATACGGCACCGACTCGTCGAGCACCGAGCTGTCCCCGGTGACCCGGACGTAGTGGTCCACTACGTAGGGGAGCCAGGCCAGATCGTCGGAGAATCGAGTCCGGACTCCGCGCCCGCTATGCGGGTGCCACCAGTGCTGTACGTCGCCCTCGACAAACTGGCGCGACGCGGCGCGGAGGATGTGCTCCCGTGCCAGGGCCGGCTCGGCATAGAGGAACGCCATCACGTCCTGGAGCTGATCGCGGAAACCGTACGCGCCGCTGCTCTGGTACAGCGCCGTGCGGCCCCACATCCGGCAGGACAGCGCCTGGTAGAGGGTCCACCGGTTAAGCATCGCGTCGAAGGTGGGCTCGGGGGTCCGTACCGTAATCGCGGAGAGCCGCTGGGCCCACCCGGCGACGGCGCTCTCCACCTCGGCCCGGGCGCGCGCCACGTCGCGGTACTGGTCGACGGCTTGCCGCGCTCCGATCTCACTGTCAGCCGCTCCGAGCAGAATCGCGATCTCCCGGGTCTGGCCCGGCGCCAGCTCGAGCCCGCACTGGAGCGCGGCGCAGGGATCGATGCCCGCCCCGGTGATGCCCTCGAGGGTGCCGCCGGTCTGGAGCGCCGCGGGCGCGTCAGCCGTGCCGTTCCGGCCGAGGAAATCGCGCCGGCTCCCGGTATAACCGATCACCGGCTCAGTGATGGCGTGGAACGCGGTCCACCCGGCGAACTGCGGGTCGAAGTAGTTCTGCGCGAAGATCGTGGCCCGCTCGCGGTCGAACTTCGTTTGCACCTGGTGCTGGGTATGCTCGCGCAGCGAGCCCAGAGTCCATTCCATGTATGTCGTCAGCGTCAAGCGGCGGGCATGAGTACCGCCGTTCGTCACCCGGAGCAGCGCGAGCTTGACCGGCGACTCTCTTGCCATGCCGAGGGTGAGGTGGGTGGTGATACCGTCAAATTCGTGCTCGAACGACGAGCTGCCCGCGCCGTGGCGAACGGTGTACGGCGTGTGCTGGCGGATCGGCCCGGGCGTGGCACACCAGAGCTCCCCGGTCTCATCGTCCTGGAGGTACACCACCTCGCTCGCCGGGTCACTCACCGGATCGTTGTGCCATGGCGTCAGCCGGAAGAACTGGCTGCTTCCGGCCCAGGTGCACTGGCCGCCCCGCTCGGTGACGAGGAAGCCGCCGTGGGGGTTGGCGACGACGTTCGCCCACGGCGCCGGAGGCACCCGATCGCCCGAGACCACAATCTCGTAGTCGCCCTCGTCGGTGAGACCGCCGAAGCCGTTAGCCAGCGCCGGATGCGAGGGCTCTGTGCGAGCCGGAGTGCGCGCGGGCCTCAGTGCGGAGGAGGCCGCGGCGATCAGCGCCGGAACTGTCGGCAGATGGATCTTCAGTTGTCGGGCCACTCGTCCCAGCCGCGTGTCGCTTCGCGCCGGTGGACGGGGGAAGGCCGGGAGTCCCTCGAGCTCGTCTTCGGGAGGCGACTCCTCCGGCATTGCCGTCGCCAGGATGCGACCCAGACTCCGGCCGTCGCAGGAGATGTGCACCCGAGCGGTGGCACGCAGCATGAGGAGCTCTTCCTCCTTCAACAGGTCCCGGCGCCGGACAAACACGCCGCCGGGCTTGTCGATGGCGGCGATGTCGCTCAAGGCATGCACCGCGGAGCTGACCCGGTCGGCCAGGTCCTGGAAGTAGGTCTCCGTCCGCGCGATCAGCACGACCACATCGACCACCATCCCTCGGCGACGCCAGTAGCGGTGCGCCGTCAGGATCTGGCGAAGGGTGGGCAGCCCGTCCGCGGAGTCGATCGTGGCCAGCAGAATGGGCCAGTCGCCGGAGATGCTGTTCCCCCACAGCAGCGGCTGGGAGCCGCGGTTCCGGCGTAGCTCGGCCTGAGGCGCCCTCAATGCCTCGCTTCCATAGAGAAGGTGGCCGGCCAGCTCCTGGAAGACGGCCGCATCGCCCGGCGTAAGATGGAACTCGCGCAGCTCCACCTGGCTCGAGGTCCAGGCGAGATCGAGTGCCCGCTGCGCGGCGTGGGCGTCCCGGTACCGGTCGGCCAGCTCGAAGGCGTGGTCGCGGCTGGTAGCCACGAAGGTGGTGAACCCCACCGAGGCGGAATGCCCCGGCTTCAGCCGGACGCGGGTACGGAGGGCAAAGATGGGGTCGAGCACCGAGCCGGTCGTACCGGAGAGAGCTTCGTCCCCCTCGAGTACCACCGGGTCGTGGGTTGAGCGCCCCCGGCCGAGGAAGCGGGCCCGATCGGTCTCATGGCTCACCGATCCCACCCGCTCCTTGCTGGTATCGACCACATGCACGCACCAGAGCGGCTGCTCCTTGGAGGAGCGGGGGCGCCGGGTGGCGGTGATGGCATTACACCACTCGTGCCACTCGGTCTCCACGAACAGGTTACCGAACGCCGGGTGGGCGCGGTCGGCCTCGGGCGGGGCCAGCACGATCTCGCCGTAGCTGGTCAGCTCGATCTCGCGGGTCTCGTCGCTGTTGTTGGTGAGGGTGATGCGCCGCACCTCGGCCGAGTCCTCCGGCACGATGGCGATCTCGGTGCGGGTCTCGATGTCTCCGTCGGCGCGATGGAAGGTGACCCGATCGGTGGCGAGGAACGCGTTGTACCAGTCTGCGGGCGCGCACACTGGCTGGTGCGCCGCCGACCAGACTCGTCCGTTCGACAGGTCCTTCAGGTAGCAGAACTGGCCGGTGGCATCACGGGTCCCGTCCGAGTGCCAGCGGGTGACCGCGAGCGTTTCATAGCGACTGTACCCCGCGCCACAGTTACTCACCATGATGGTGTAGGGCAGGTGACCCAACAGGGCGACGTGCGGCTGGGCCGTATGCGGCGTGTCGATCTCGCGCACCGACGGGCGATCCAGCTCTGCCTCGGGCAGCGCCTCATCGACCCGTGCTCCCTGCGCCTCCTGCGGCACCACCCGGCGCGGGATCCGCTCGTGCAGCAGCAGCTCGGCCGAGCGGACCATCGGATCGGCATGGAAGCGGCGCTGCCACACCTGTGAGGTCAGCGCGTTGGTCAGGGCGATAAGACCCATGCCCATGTGATGCGCCATGTAGCTCTGGACTACGGCATAGTCCTTCTCGGGGTCGGGACGGGTGTAGTCGATGGCATCCCGAAAGCCGTAGCGTCCCAACGCACCTATGTCCTCCATCAACTCCAGGTTCGCTAGGGCGCGCGCGGGGTCTACCATGGTCGCCAGGACCGAGGCATAGGGGGCGATCACCAGCTCCCGGCCCAGCCCGCGCTTGAGCGCGAGATCGGGCACCCCGAAGGGGCGGTACTGGTAGGTGAGGTGCCGGTCGCGAACGTTGTATGCGCTCTCGCTCACGCCCCAGGGCACCCCCCGCTCGGCGGCGTACGCTCGGTGCCGGGATAGGGCACCCTCGTAGGTCTGCGACAGCACGGTGTGGGGATACGACCGCATCACCAGCATCGGCATCAGATACTCGAACATGCTCCCGCTCCACGACACCAGCGCCGGCGCTCCCGCGGCGTAGGTCAGCGTGCGGCCCAGGCGGAACCAGTGGTCGACCGGGACGTCGTTCTTGGCCACCGCCATGAAGCTCGCCAGCCGCGCCTCGGAGGCCAGGAGATCGTAGTACGACCCATCCAGCGAGTGCGTACCCTGCTGGAAGCCGATGGCGAACAGCTTCCGGGTGGCGTCGTAGAGGAACTTGAAGTCCATCTCCATCGCATAGTCGTACGCTCGGTCGGCGATCGCCTCGAGCCGTTTCATCAGCTCCGCCGCCGCCGGTGACTGTGCCGCCAGGTGGCGAAGGGTGGCGAACGGGGTCACCTGCGGGGCCGCCGGATCGCCGCGAGGCTGTTGACTGCCCGCGATGACTGCCCCGCCGCTCAGCTCCTCATACCACTCGCGGTGCCCGGCGATGAGCCGGAGGCTCCACGAGATCCATTCCGTCGCCGCGCCCGCTACTTCGGTTGTCAGTCCGGCTCCGGCGAGCGCCGCCTCCGCTCGTCTGAGTGGCTCGGCGACGCGCAGGAGAGCGGCGCTGGAGGCGGGCTCGCGACGCGACGCGACCAGCGCGGCGCGCGCGCGCTTGAGGTACTCCAGCGCCGGATGGCCCGGTGCCTTTTCCCGAAGCCGCTCGTCGGCCAGGGCCAGCGCGGAGTCGAGCGCCCGCCAAATGCGGGCATCGAACACCGGCTCATCGACCAGTGAAAGGCAGGCCTGCCTCAGGGCGATCAGGTGGCCGGCCAGATTGCCGCTGTCCACCGTGGACACGTAGGCGGGCTCCATGACACTGAGGTTCTCCAGCTCGTACCAGTTGTAGAAGTGTCCGTGGAAGCGGCGCATCCGTTCCAGCGCGCGGAAGGCCAGCTCCAGCCGCCGGGTCATCTCGTTGAGGGTGATGAAGCCCAGGTCCCAGGCGCTCGCCGTCGCCAGCAGCTGAAGGCCGATGTTGGTGGGCGACGTGCGCATCGCCACCACCGGCTTGGGATCGTCCTGGAAGTTGTCCGGCGCCAGCCAGTGGCTCTCCGCGGTGACAAAACGATCGAAGAAGAGCCAGTGCAGCAGGGCGTAGCGGAGCGCCTGGCGCCGACTGTCCGGAGGGAGCCGGTGCTCCCGGCGCACGGCGGGCGTGCCGAGGCCGTACGCGACGGCCGGCGAGGCGGTCCAGGCCACGATCAGCGGCAGGACCGCCACCCCGAGCTGCCAGAGGGGAACCGCCGGTCCCGGCCCGGCAACCGCCCGCCAGACCACCACGGCGGCAATCGCCATCGCGAGGACAACGGCCGGCCACATGCCGCGCCAGACGGAACGGAACGAGCTCTCCATGGCGCGCTCGGTCTGGGACGCGGTCCGCCACTCGAGCAGGTGGCGGCGAGACACCGCCGTCCGCCACAGGGTGCGGACGATCGCGTCGGCGGAGACCCAGGCCTGGTGGGGGAGGAAGACGATCGCGAGCGCCACCTGTTGGAGGCTGGTCGCGGCGTCGTGACCCACGGCCGCGTAGTAGGCGCGCCACGACTTGTCGAGCGGCGGCCGGGCCAGCCCGAGCAGGAGCGAGACGATCCAGGGTGCGGCGATGGCGCCCAAGCCGAGCAGGGTCCAGCGGAGCGGGGAACCGGGGAGCAGCGTCCAGCCGCCGACCAGAAAGGCAAGCTGGGCCAGCTCGACGGTGCTCCGGCGCATGTTGTCCAGGATCTTCCAGCGGGAGAGCAGCGAGAGCCGGTTGGGCTCGGAGCCGTCGGGGCCCGACACCCGCGCCCTCAGCCAGGGCAGGAGCTGCCAGTCGCCCCTGATCCAGCGGTGCTTGCGGCGGGTGTAGGTCAGGTAGTGGGTCGGGTAATCGTCGTAGACGATCACATCGGTCGCGAGGCCGGCCCGGGCGTAGCTCCCCTCGATCAGGTCGTGGGAGAGCAGCGTGTTCTCGGGGAAGCGGCCGTGGGTGGCCTGCTCGAAGGCCGCGACGTCGTACACGCCCTTGCCGGTGAAGCTGCCCTCGCCATAGAGGTCCTGATAGACGTCGGACACCGCCGTGGTGTAGGGATCCACCCCGGGGTGCCCCGAGTGAATGGCGGCGAAGATGGAGCGGTTCGCGCTGGGGAGGGAGACGCCGACCCGGGGCTGGAGGATCCCGTAGCCGCGCACCACGCGGCCCAGCGCCGGGTCGTATACCGCGCGGTTGAGCGGGTGGGCCAGCGCACCGACCAGGAGGGGAGCCGCGTCGGGCGGAAGCACCGTGTCGGAGTCGAGGGTGATGACGTAGCGCACCTGCCTGATCGGCTTGACGTCTCCCACGATCACGGAAAAGGCCTCGTCTCCACCGCCGAGCACGAACCGGTTGAACTCGGCGAGCTTGCCCCGCTTCCGCTCCCACCCCATCCAGACCCCCTCCTGCGGGTTCCAGCGGCGGGGCCGGTGGAAGAGATAGAAGGCATCCTCCCGGCCGTCGGCGTAGCGGGCGTTGAGGGCCTTCACTCCCTCGACCGCAGCCGCCACGATCGCCGCATCGTTCTCCCGGGTCTCGGTGGGCGAGTCGGTGAAGTCGCTCAGCACCGCGAAGTGGAGGTGCGCCTCCCGGTTGGCCAGGAACTGGACCTCCAGGTTCTCCAGCGCCTCGCCGACGGCGTCGACGCTGCCGAAGAGCGTGGGGACGACCACGGCGGTGCGGTACTCGGGCGGCACGCCGTGCTCGTGCAGGTCCAGCTTGGGGAGCGGCCGGGGCGTCAGGAACGCGGTGACCAGCTGGTTGACCACATTGACGGCGATGTCGTTGGCCAGGATCAGGCCCAGCAGCACGACGGCGACCCACGCCGCGCGGGCCGATGGGCTGCTCAGCCACAGGACCGCCGCGAGGGCGGCAGCCGTCGCGACGGCCACGCCGCCCACGAACACCAGGTTGGGGTGGCCACGGACCCAGCGGTCCATCGCCTGTCCCAGTGATGCGCGGTACCCGGTCGCCTGCTCCAGCTCGGCGAGGCCCTCGTCGATCAGGTAGTAGCCTACGTGCGCCCGGCGCGGGTCCCTGGCGCTCTCCGCCATGCCGTCCCGCGCGAAGGCGATGGCGTGCCGGGCGACTGCCTCTTCCGACCGGCGGGTCCGCTTGGCGATCCGCTCCACCACGTGCCGGTAGCGGTCCCGGGTCTTGAAGGTCATGCTGGCATAGAAGCCCGACGGGTCGTCGCGCAGGACCAACTCGATCCGGCTTAGTCCCTCCACGAAGCTGTTCCACTCCATCAGGGCGATGGCGCGGAGGCTGGTGATGCTGTTCGCCATCACCACCTGGGTGAGCGCGAGCCGCTGGGTGGCCCGGGCGGTGGCTTCCTCCGAGCCCAGGGCTTCCTCGGCGATCCACTGTTCCAGCCGAACGACGGCGGGGAGCGAGCCCCCCTCCACCCGGAGCTGCTGGAGGAAGCGGGAGACGAAATTGGGGGTGAGCGGTGGCGGGTTGGTGGCAAACCGGTCGAGCTCCGCATCGAGTGCTCGCTGTCCCTCGTCGGCGGCGGCGGCAATGCGGGCGGCCGCGGCGGCCGCCGCCTCGAGCTCGTCCAGCCGCTGCACCGTGCGGAGCGCCATCCGGCGGACGTTCTCGATCAGGCCCAGGCGGAGCATGGCCGGCACCGCCCACAGCTCGCCGATGGTGAGGGGCGAGACCTCCTGGAACGCCTCGACAAAGCCGGTGACGTTGTCGAGGTCCACTCGCCCTTCGGTGTGGGAGATCAGCGTGATGGCCAGCTCGTAGATCCTGGGGTAACCGGCGAGCGGGCCGTGGGCCAGCTCCGGCAGCTCCCGGTAAAAGCCGCCCGGCAGGCTCTCCCGCACCTCGCCGATGTGCTCCTGTACCACGTGGTAGTTGTCGAGCAGCCATTCACCGGCGGGGCCGACGTCTGCCGCCCCGTCCGAGGCGGTGAGCCGGGCGTAGGCTTCCTCGAGGACCTTGCGGGTCCCGTTGAGACGCGCGAGCAGCGGGGTCCTCCGCCGAGCCCGTCGTCCGGTCGCCAGGCGCTGACTGGCGGCGACCTCCCGGGCCCGCTCGGCCAGGCGTTCGGCGCCGAGCAGCTCGCCGCGGATAGGCCCGGCGAGCCGATCCTCGCGGGCATCTGTCCGGAGCAGGGGAGTGAGGATGGTGAAGGAGCGGCGCGTGCTCAGCGGAATGGCGGGGACCTCGGGTGGGACGCGGTTGTCATTGCTACGAATCAGGGCAGTATAATGGGGGAGTTAGGGGCTATGGGCTACTGGCTAAATGGGACACCGGCCGACAAAAGGAGGACTCTCATGTCAGCGCAATCGACCATGATGTCGCAACAGCAGCTTATCGACGCAGCCAAGGCTCCGCTGATCGCATTTAATGAAAAGGACTGGGATGCGGTACGAGCCAGCGTGACGTCAGATTTCGTCTACGATGAAGTAGCCACCCATCGGAGGGTTCAAGGAGTCGATCAGGTGATCCCCCTGTGGCAGGACTGGGCCACGGCGTTCCCGGACGCGAGGGCCACGTTCCACAGCGCGCTCCCCAGCGACAGGACCGTTGTGCTCGAGCTGACCTGGAATGGCACCCACAAGGGGCCGCTCCCGACGCCTCAGGGTCCAATCGCAGCGACCGGCAAGCACATCGACATCCGGGCCTGTTTTGTGACGGAGATCGCCGGCGACAAGGCCAGGCTGCAGCGCCATTACTTCGACATGACCACGATGCTGCAGCAGCTCGGCGTCACGGCGTAGTCATCGCGAGCGGGTCCTTCGCGTACGCTCAGGACAGGCTCCGCCGGCGTGGCGATCCGCACGTTAGGCCGCTGGATTGCTTCGGGCTTCGCCCTCGCCAATGACTCCGGCTGTCATCCTGTCACGCAAGGCGGAACTGATGAGCTACAAGCAAGTCGCCGCTGGGGTTCTGTTCCTGGTGATCGTCGCCTGTAGTGGCAAGGCGGGGGCCCCAGCCGCTCGGAACGATTCTCCCGTGGCCGACTCGATTATGGCATCGCCCAGGGCCGGGATGGAGCTCAAGGCCATGCCGATGCTCCCAGGGTTCCGGGCGCATCTGGATTCGCTGGCCCACACTCCCGCGATGATGCGGGGCGCCATGTCAGAGCATCGAGCGGAAGTGAAGCACGTGGTCGATGCGATACACTCGGACATGATGGAGCTCGGCGTGCCCAGCGACCCCGGGTACGAGGCGCTCGCCGACTCGGTGGTCAAAGGCTCGCTGGAGCTGGCATCGGCCGGCGGCGCCGATCTCAACCGCCTAGTTGCCCGGCATGTCGAGCAGTTACGCCGGCTGACGGCCGTGTACGAGACGAAGACCGCCGGGATGAAGTAGGCAAGCCGCGCCGGGATCCAAAAGTCTCCGGGCGACGTTATGTAGGTACCTCTCGTGAAAGTGACTGTCATGCCTCGTCGTACCCTGGTTCCATTCGCCGGTCTTGCCGTCATTGGACTGCTTGGTATGTCGATCTCCGGCTTGCGGTTAGGCGGGGGATCGGGACCGGATAGGCAGCCGGCTGCCCTGCCGGTGCCCACGGCGTCCCAGCAGGTGGCGACCTTTGCCGGCGGGTGCTTCTGGTCGATGCAGAAGGCGTTCGACGGGGTGGCCGGCGTCATCAGCACGACGGCGGGCTATGCCGGCGGCACCAAGGCCGATCCCAGCTACGAGAACGTGGAGAGCGGGAACACCGGACATGCCGAGTCGGTGCAGTTGATCTACGATCCGGCCCGGATCTCCTACGAGCGGTTGCTCGACATCTACTGGCACCACATCGACCCATTGACCCCCAACGCGGCGTTCTGCGACCACGGCCCGCAGTACCGCTCGATCGTCTTCTATCGTGACGCGGAGCAACGGCGGCTGGCAGAAGCCTCGAAGCAGGCGCTGGACCAGTCGCACCGGTTCCGCACGCCGATCGTCAGCGCGATCGAGCCGGCGACGAAGTTCTATCCGGCCGAGGAGTACCACCAGATGTTTTACAAGAAGAATCCGGCCCGGTACGAGGCCTATCGCATCGGCTGCGGGCGCGACGAGCGGATCCGGGAGCTGTGGGGCGAGTCACGAGTCTCGAGTCGCGAGTCACGGGTCGGGGCTCATGACTCGGGAGCCGTGAAATGAGATTTACGCTGGTTTTTACGCTCATCGTTGCGGCCTCTCTCGGACTCCCGCAACGTGACTCGCGACTCGTGACTCGCGACTTTTTCGGCAGCGGCACTCTGGCCGCGCAGACCCAACCGACAGGATGGAATCCAGTGACCTTCAAGAAGCCGAATGTTGCCGAGCTCAAGAGCCGGCTCACGCCGGAGCAGTACACCGTGACCCAGCACGAGGGCACCGAGCGGCCGTTCCTCAACGCCTACTGGGACAACCATCAGGCGGGCATCTACGTAGACGTCGTATCGGGCGAGCCTCTGTTCAGCTCGCTGGACAAGTTCGAGTCGGGAACCGGGTGGCCCAGCTTTACCAAGCCGCTCGAGCCCGCCAACCTCCAGACCAAGGACGACCACCGGCTGACCGCGGACCGTACCGAGGTGAGGTCGGCCCACGCCGACTCCCATCTGGGCCATGTGTTCGACGACGGGCCGGCCCCGACCGGGCTCCGGTACTGCATGAACTCCGCGGCGCTCCGGTTCATCCCGGTGGACAAGCTGGAGGCGGAGGGATACGGGAAGTACGTCGGGCTGTTCCGGAAAGGTGAGAAGCCGGCCGAGTCCCACTCGGCACGCTAGTAAGCTGGGAGCTGGGAGCTATTGCTGATCGTACGGCGCTCCCGACTCCTCATCCCAAGCCCGGCTTAGCGCAGCGAAACGGGCGAGGGATCTACTCAGTCGGGTGGGGCCGCCTGAGAGCCTGTCTTCGGACCCTGCCCGTGTCGTCTGCTCCACCCCGCCCACAACAAACCGCGCGGTAGTGACTGCACAGCCGTTGCCTCGCGACCGAAGCCCCGATTGCAAAACCGAGGCGCACAGGATGAGAGGCAGCCGGCGCACGCCTGATCTGAGATCGGTGTCTCGAAAATGGCGGCCTCATGAAAACTGGGAAGCCCCCGAGCCATTGCTTGGCAGGGGGCTTCTCGTTTCACTCCCACCTCCCCCCAGCTCCTAGCTCCCCGCCAGCATGCCTCTAATTCGCCAGAGCGGCGCGATCGTCGTCCGACTCGACGCCAAACAGCCCCGGGTTCTGCTCGTCACCTCCAGGCGGAATCCCCGGAAGTGGATCTTCCCCAAAGGCCACATCGAGAAGAAGGAGTCGGCGGAAGCCGCGGCGCTCAGGGAGGCCAAGGAAGAGGCAGGAGTGGCTGGGAAACTCATCGGGCCGGCCGGTGTGCTCGAGTACGGCTTTTTCGGAGTCAAGGCGCGGGTCGAATACTTCCTCGCGGTGCTGACACGGGAGACGGGTCCCCCGGAGGATGGGCGTGCGAGGGCGTGGTGCGGATTGGATGACGCTCTCGATCGATTGAGCTACAAGGGCACCCGGAAGCTGTTGCGGAAGGCGTGGAAGAAGATCCTGCTCGAGGCGCGATCGTAGCAGAACATCAGTCATCGCGAGCCGGCGTAGCCGGCGTGGCGATCCCGTGGCCGCTGGATTGCTTCGGGCGAGCTTGCCCTGAGCGCAGCCGATGGGCCCTCGCAATGACTCGCGCTTCGCGTCATCTTCTTCCCCATGACAGACCTGCACACCACTCGGCGCGCCGACAACTGGGATCGCGTCGGGGCCGACCCGCTCGATCGTTTGGTCCATCTCTCCCATCTGATGGGCCAGGATACCCGGCTGGTCCAGCCTGGCGGCGGCAACACATCGATGAAGGAGGGCGACACGCTCCTGGTGAAGGGGAGCGGCACCGACCTCCGGACCATCGGCCGCGACGGCTTCACTCGGCTCTCGCTCAGCCGGCTGGCGGCGCTGCGCGATGCTGAGTCGATGAGCGACGCCGAGATGATGCGGTTCATGGCCAGCT
>JBBQXQ010000034.1:0-26404 GCA_038209515.1 Gemmatimonadales bacterium | reverse complement strand
AGCCTGTCCTCGGTCTCGCTCCGCCCGCCCCTCATCTCGGTCAGTGTGGACCGCGAGGCCGACATGCACGATGCCATCCTCAAGGTCGGGGAATTCGTGGTCAACGTGCTCTCCAGCCCGCAGGAGACACTGGCCCGACGGTTTGCCGACGAACATGACGATCGCTTCGACGGCGTGGGGTACCATCTGAGCCCCGACGGCCTCATCCTACTGGATGGCGCCCTGGCCCACATAGAATGCCACCGTCATGCGCAGTACCAGGCGGGTGACCACACGATCGTAGTGGGGAACGTGGTTGGCGGAGCGACCATCGACGGCCGTCCCCTTCTTTATTATCGCGGCGGGTACGCCGCACTGGGATAAGCAATGAGCGTCCTCTCCATCACTGGAATCGGTGCCGAGCTGCTGGACCGGCCGGACGCCGATCCGGCTGTGGTGGCCGAATCACTGCGGAACATCGCCCGGGCCAACCGCTGGTTCGGCGGGGCGGCGGCGGTGCGCTTTGGTCTTGGGCGCACGCTGGGGCACGTGCCCGCAGGAAGCACGCTCTCGCTGCTCGATCTCGGCACCGGACTCGGCGACCTGCCGCGGGCAGCCGTGCGCTGGGGAGCGGCCCGGGGCATTCGGGTGGCTCCAATCGGGCTGGAGCTGAACCGGTCGGCCGCCGCGCTCGCCCGAAGCAGAGGCTTAGCGACGGCAGTCGCCTGTGCGGGCTCCCCCCCGGTCCGGGACAAGGGAGTGGACATCGTGCTGGTCAGCCAGGTGGCGCATCATCTCACCCATGCATCGGTGGTGCACCTGGTCCGCACCTGCGACCGGCTTGCTCGTCGGGCCGTGATCCTGGCCGATCTACGCCGCCATCCACTCGCTCCACCGTCGTACTGGTGCGGGGCGCGCCTGCTTCGGTTCGATCCGGTGACGGTCGCCGATGGGATGACCTCGCTTAGGCGCGGCTTTACCCGGCCGGAGCTCGAGAATCTGCTGGCGAAAGCCGGCGTCGCCGGCCGGGTGGATCGGAGGCCCGGGTTCCGGCTGGTGGCCACCTGGGTGCCCCAGGGGAATTAATGCGCACCGTGGATAGTCTACGCATGAAGGCGCCGGTCGAGCGTGTCTTTCGCGCGGCGATGGACGTCGAACAATGGCCGGCGCTGCTCAGTCACTATCGCTGGGTGCGGATGCTGGAACGGCGGCCAGACGGTGGTCTGGTCGAGATGGCGGCGTGGCGACCATTCGGGCGGTTCAACTATCCTACCTGGTGGGTGTCGGAGATGTGGATCGATCCGGGCGAAGGGGCAGTCCGCTACCGTCATGTGCGAGGCCTCACCGCCGGTATGGACGTCGTGTGGCGGCTCGACTCGATCGAGGGGGACACCGAAGTGACGATCGTGCACGCGTGGGACGGACCCCGGTGGCCGCTGGTCGGTCGGGCAGCGGCGTCTCTGGTGATTGGGCCGGTGTTCATACATGGAATAGCGTCGCGGACCCTCGCCGGGATCGCGAGGCATGTGGAGGATGGGATCTCTCATGGACGAGCGTAGAGTCGTCGTTACCGGCATCGGTGCCATCACTCCCATCGGCCTCGGCGTGGAGGGGCTCTGGGAAGGGCTCCGCCGGCGTGAGTCGGCCGTACGCTGCATCACCCGCTTCGATCCCTCCGTGTTCAAGTCGCGGATCGCCGGCGAGGTCGGCGAGTTCGTCGCAACGGACCATATGGAGGAGCGTCGCGCCCGGCGGCTGGACCGCTTCTCTCAGTTCAGCGTCGCGGCCACCCGCATGGCCCTGGCCGACGCGCACCTGATTCCGTCGCGGGAGGACCCTGACCGCGTCGGGGCCATGATGGGCACGGCGCTCGGCGGAGTTGCCCACGGCGAGACCCAGTACCACCGGTTCATGACCGGGGGACCCAGAGCCGTCGACCCGGGTCTGGCGCTCACCGTGTTCGCCGGGGCTGCCAGCTGCAACATCGCCATCGAGTTCGGCTTCACCGGTCCCAACTCTACCAACGGAATGAGCTGCGCATCCGGCTCTATAGCGATCGGCGAGGGGTTTCGAGCGATCGTCCGTGGCGAGGCGGACGTTATGGTGGCCGGTGGTGCCGAGGCCCCGCTCGCCCCCCTGTGTTTCGGTGCGTTCTCCATCATCCGAGCGATGTCCACCCGCAACGACGATCCGGCCCGGGCCAGCCGACCATTCGACGCCGGGCGCGACGGATTCGTCATGGCCGAAGGGGCCGCGGTACTGGTGTTGGAGGAACGCGGCCGCGCGCTTGCCCGGGGTGCGCCGGTGTATGCCGAGGTCTGCGGTTTCGGACTGACTAACGACGCCCACCATATGACGGCGCCCCGGCCGGATGGACGGCAAGCCGCCCGGGCCATGCGGAACGCCCTGGCCGAGGGACACGCGGCCCCGCACGAGATCGGCTACATCAACGCGCACGGGTCGTCCACCCCGCTGAATGATCCGACCGAGACCGCCTCGATCAAGCAGGTATTCGGGGACCATGCCTACCGCCTGGCCTTCAGCGGCACCAAGGGGTATTACGGCCATGCGCTGGGCGCGAGCGGGGCCATCGAGGCGGCCATCTGCTCCCTGGCCAGCAGCCGCGGCTGGGTTCCGCCGACAGTCAACCTGGATCTGCCGGACCCGGCCTGCGATCTGACCCACGTCACTGGTCCGGGTCTGGACCTCGCGCCCGACTATCTCCTCAGCAACTCCTTCGGTTTCGGCGGGATCAACGCGGCGCTGCTCTTTCGGCGGACTGAATAAGTACCTAGATTCGCCGCGCCTTCTTCCTCAAGGAATCCGCATGCCTTCTCTCCCTCGCCGGTTGGTCGCCGAAGCCCTCGGCACATTCGGGTTGGTGTTCGTGGGAGCTGCCGTCGTCGTCGTCAACGGCGGATTCCCTAACAGCGGCATCGGGCTCCTGGGCATTGCCCTCGCCCACGCGGTGGTGCTGTCGGTGATGATTACGGCGACGATGTCCATATCCGGTGGCCACCTGAACCCCGCGATCACTCTCGGATTGCTGGCCACCCGGCGCATCAGCGCCGGCTCGGCGGCAGCGTACATTGTCACCCAGCTCGCGGCGGCGGTGGCCGGAGCCTTTCTGGTGAAGGCCCTGCTTCCTGTGGGCGCGGTGCGGAGCGCGCTGGTTGGCGTGCCGGTCATCGCTGGATCCATGTCGCTGAGCCAGGCAATCGGCCTCGAGCTGATCCTGACCTTCTTCCTGATGTCGGCGGTATACGGGACCGCAGTCTCACCCGACGCTCCCCGGGTTGGCGGATTCGGGATCGGTCTGGTCCTTTTGTTCGATATCCTGGTCGGCGGCCCGCTCACCGGCGCGGCAATGAACCCGGCACGAGCATTCGGGCCGGCGCTGGTTTCGGGTGAATGGGTGGGACATGGTGTCTACTGGGTGGGGCCGATTGCGGGGGCAGTTCTAGCTGCATTGCTGTGGGAGCATTTCCTGCTACCCCGCACACCGCAGCGGCGGCGGCGGACGGATTAGCGGAAGACGCGCCTCGCCTTCTGCCAGAGCCTCATCCAATAGCCCAGCAGAATCACGGTGGCGACAACGTAGGCGGCGACGAGGTACTCACCATTGCGCGGCGGCTCAGCCCCCATCGCGCGCCTCCTCCTGTAACTCCTCGGCCAGCATCAGCCCATACCGTGTCATCACGAAGCCCAGATACAGCACCGTGAACACGGTGAACGAGATCAGCAGAGTTCGCAGCATCTCCGGAGGAAGCGAGGGCGCGCTGGGCTTGAGCACGATCGGCTGCGGATGCAGGGTGCGAAACAGGTAGACGCTCAGGTGAATGAAGGGCACCAGCAGCATCCCCAGAATGCCGACCACCGCGCTGAACCTCGCCCGCTCGGACGGGTCGTGTACCGCGGCCCGCAGCGCGAGGTATCCGACGAATAAAAAGAAGAGGAATAGCGTCAGCGTGAGCCTCGCATCCCAGGTCCACCAGGTGCCCCAGATCGGCTTGGCCCAGATCGGGCCCGTCGTCAACATGACCGCGCTGAACACCACGCCTGCGTTGGCCGATGCGGCGGCGAACCGGTCCAGCCGGGCATCGTGGAGCCAGAGGTACAGGATGCTCGCCAGGCCGACGAGGGAGAAGGCCAGGAGCGCGTCCCACGCCGCGGGCACGTGCAGGTAGAAGATCTTCTGCGCGAGCCCCTGCCGCGCCTCGATCGGAGTGAACCCGAGCGCCAGCATATACACCCCAGCCAGCCCGACCAGTCCCAGAAGACTCAGCGCCAGCCCGCGGCGTACGATGCGGCGCGCCGGCTCGAGCGCTGCGTCGGACGCATTCATTCGTCCACCACCGCGGAGAAGGTGAGCACGCAGAGCGTCACGAACACGATGTCATAGAGGGCGAGTAACCTAAGCCAGCCCCACATCTCACTCAATGGACGCGCTGCCAGCAAGCGCGAGGTGACCTGCACGGCGCCGATGAGCGGCGGCACCATGAAGGGCAGAAGCAGCACCGGCAGCATCAACTCGGCAAACCTGGTGCGCACCGCCATCGCGCTGAAGATGGTCCCGACCGCCACGAAGCCGATCGTGGCTAACGCCGTCACGCCGAGGACCCCCGGCAACGCCCGTCCGAGAGTCACGTTGAAAAAGAGGGTGAACAGCGGCAAGGTGACCAGCTCGACCGTCCCGACGAAAGCCAGATTGGCGAGCAGCTTGCCGAGAAACAGCGCCTCTCGAGATACCGGCGCCAGCAGCAGGCCATCCAGCGCCGCATTCTCGCGTTCGATGTTGAACGCGCGGTTGAGCGCCAGGATCGCGGCCAGCGCGAACGTCACCCAGAGCACGCTGGGGGCCAGATCGGACGCGGCCAGCACCGTGGGGTCGCGGGCAAAGTTGAACACCACCAGCACCAGTGCCGCAAAGACGAGCGCAGAGAGCAACGCCGTCTTGCTGCGGAGCTCGGCCCGGATATCCTTGGCTGCGATGGCGAGAGCAAAACGGATTGCGTCAGGCACCGGCGAGCCTCTGGTAGCGAGGCAGGAAGGCCTCCAGCGTCCCCGACCGGGGCTCGTCCGCCGCCCATCGCCCCTGGACCAGCACCGCCACGCGGGACGCCAGCTCCCACGCGTCTGACAGGTTGTGGGTAACCAGCACCAACCCGAGACCCTGTGAGAGGCGCGCCTGTAGATCATCCCGGAGACGGCCCGATGCCATGGCATCGAGGCCGGTAAACGGCTCGTCCAGGAGGAGAACCCGGGGATCGTGCAGCGTGCTGCGGGCGATTGCGGCCCGCTGGATGAGACCCCGGCTGAGGCGACTCGGGAGCTCGCCGGCCCGGTCGGCCAGACCCGCCGCGTCGAGTGCCGCCCGCGCCACCTCCACCGGCCGCTCGAGCAGGTAGAGCCGCGCCGCCAGCGTGAGGTTCTCCAGCAGGGTCAGGTCGTCGTAGAGCAGGGACTGATGGGAGAGGAATCCAACGGCGCGACGGGCGTGGTGGGTGGCTGCGCCGAACGGCTGCCCCAGCAGGCGGACCTCGCCCGCGGTCGGCCGCATCAGGCCGGCCAGGAGCCGCAGCAGTGTCGTCTTGCCGGCCCCGTTTGGGCCGATGACCGCCAGGGCCTCACCCGGCCCGAGCGACAGGTCTACCCCGTGGAGAATGCGGACTCGCCCGAAGCTGCGATGGAGTCCGCGAGCCTCGAGCAGGAATGCGCCGTCATGAGACGGCATCGATCCGCGCGCCGAGCTCGTCGAGGCGGAATGGTTTGACGATGTAGCCGGAATGAGGGAGATCGAGGACCTTGAGCTGGGGCTCAATGCTCATGTACGCCGTGGTGATGATAACGGGGAGCTCAGGCCGGCTCAGCCTTATGCGTCGCAGAAGGTCGACCCCGTCAGTGTCCGGCAGCCGCATGTCCAGGACAGCTACATCAGGCTTGTGCTGCTCGAGCTGTTCCAGCGCTTCGGCGCCGGTTGAGGCGAAGACCAGATCGTATCGTGGATTGAACGCCCGCTCATAACTCAATCGAAGCGCCGGCTCGTCCTCGACGATCAAGACTCGCCGGCGGCGCTTTCCCTTGTTCATTCCTTGACTCCGCAGCCAGTACTCCCGGAGGGGACAGGAGGAACCTGCGCTTGGTGGGGTACTCTAACCAATTAGGGGGGAGTCGTCCATCCCGAAGTGGAGCCGTAGGGGGCATCAAAGGCGGTACGGCGGTACGGCGGTAACCACGGCCCCGCCGCCTGGACCCTCAGGCGGCGGCGGATTCGAGCTGGAAGAGGTCGTCGAGCTTGGTGAGCACCAGCAGGAAGCGGATCTCGTCGCTGAGGTTCCGCAGGACGACGTGCTGCCGGCGCTCCGCTGCCCGGCGCTGGATCAACATCAGCGCCCCCAGCCCGGCCGAGTCTACGTGGCGGGTGCGCCCGAGATCGATCACCAGGCGTCCCACACCCTCGGGCATCTCCTCGAGCAGCCTGACGGCGGCCTTCCGGATCTCGACCCTGGTATCGAGGCCGAGTGTCTCCGGTGCTGCCATTGCGCGCTCTGCGTCGTGCGTGGTCCTCATCTCTCCTCCTTCGGCACCGAGCTATCTCAGCCCTGGTACAGTCGACCAGGCGAGACCTCTAGTTTTGCGGCCCCGAATCACTCCGGGTGTGCTCTTATCGGGCGGATTCGCGCTCGACCACAGATTCCGCGGTCTTGCACGGAGAAAAAGCGAGACTGGTGCCACTGACGACAAGCTTCGGATTCGCAATCTTTTGCGAGGCCTCTTACCAACTCTTGCAGTACCCTCGCCCACCGCACTCCGCGGCAGACCACTGCAAAAGTAGCGGGTGCGCGCGGTTGCGCTCTTACAACGGCCGCGTAGGGCCTTTAGCTTTGCCCTGTCTCTTACCCCCTATGGCAATGAAGGACCAACTCGAAACTCTCCTCTCCGAGCAGCGGCGCTTTCCTCCGCCGCCTGCATTCGCCGCTCGTGCAGCTGCCACCGAGGCTCTCTATACCGCGGGACGCGATGCGACGCGGTTCTGGGAGGAGCAAGCCCGCGCGCTCGACTGGATGTCCCCCTGGCGCCAGGTGCTCGACTGGAAGCCACCGCACGCACGCTGGTTCGTCGACGGCAGGCTGAACGCATCGGCCAATTGTCTCGACCGGCACCTGGCGGGCCCGCGTCGCAACAAGGCGGCGATCGTGTGGGAGGGAGAGCCGGGAGATCGGCGGGTTCTGACCTATTGGGACCTCGCGCGCGAAGTTCGCCGCTGCGCCAACGCGCTCAAGGGGCTCGGCATCAAGCGGGGCGACCGGGTGGCGATCTACCTCCCGATGATCCCGGAGGCGGCCATCGCCATGCTGGCCTGCGCGCGGATCGGCGCGGTGCACTCGGTGGTGTTCGGAGGATTCTCCGCCGAGTCGCTACGAGACCGGATCAACGATGCACAAGCCGTCGCCCTGATCACTGCGGACGGCGGATATCGGCGGGGGCAGGTACTCCCACTCAAGCGCTTCGCCGACGAAGCGCTGGCGAACTGCCCCTCGATCAAGCACTGCATGGTCGTACCGCGCCTGGGCGACGAGGCCTGTCCCGCTATCCAGGAGGGACGCGACCACTGGTGGCACCGGCTGCTGCAGCACGCCTCCACCGACTGTAAGCCCGAGCCGATGGACGCCGAGGATCTGCTGTTCATCCTCTACACCTCGGGCACGACTGGAAAGCCCAAGGGAATCGTGCACACCACGGGAGGGTATCTCACCCAGGTCGCGGCCACGACCAAATACGTCTTCGACCTGAGGGAGGAGGACGTCTTCTGGTGCACCGCCGACATCGGCTGGGTCACCGGCCATTCCTACGTGGTCTACGGCCCTCTCGCCAATGGTGCCACGGTCGTGATGTATGAGGGGGCGCCTGACTGGCCCGGGCGCGACCGGTTCTGGAGTCTGGTCGAGACGTACGGAGTGACTGTCCTGTATACCGCACCGACCGCCATTCGCGCCTTCATGAAGTGGGGCGCGGAACACCCCGACAAGCACGACCTCTCCACCCTCCGGCTGCTCGGTACCGTCGGCGAGCCGATCAACCCCGAAGCCTGGATCTGGTATCACGAGAACATCGGCGGTAAACGCTGCCCGATCGTCGATACCTGGTGGCAAACCGAGACCGGCGGCATCATGATCACGCCGCTCCCCGGGGTGACCACCACGATACCCGGCTCGGCTACGGTGCCGTTCCCCGGCATCTCGGCCGAGCTGGTCGATTCCACCGGTAAGCGGCTGGACAAAGGCGGCGGCTTTCTGACTCTGACGCAGCCCTGGCCCGGCATGCTCCGCACCATCTATGGAGACGACGAGCGGTACCAGGAGACGTATTGGAGCCGGTTCCCCGGTCGCTACTTTGCCGGCGATGGAGCCAAGCTCGACGACGCCGGCTACTGGTGGATTCTGGGGCGTGTGGATGACGTGCTGAACGTGGCGGGGCACCGCATCGGCACGATGGAAGTGGAGAGTGCGCTGGTGGATCACCCGGCGGTCGCGGAGGCGGCCGTGGTCGGCCGGGCCCACGATCTCAAGGGTCAGGCCCTCGCCGCTTTCGTCACGCTCAAGGAGGGGAGGCAGCCCACGGCAGCCCTGAAGGACGACCTCAAGGACCACGTCGTGAAGAAGATCGGGGCCATCGCCCGGCCGGACGACATTCTGTTCTCAGCCGATCTCCCCAAGACCCGGAGCGGGAAGATCATGCGCCGGCTGCTCAAGGACATCGCGGAGGGCCGCACCCTCGGAGACACGACGACGCTGGCGGACCCGGCCGTGGTGAGCCGGTTGAAGGAGATGTATGAGGATAAGGAAGGGTAGGACGGGAAGGACGGGAAGGACGCGCAGGTGACGAAGGCTGCGGACTGTCATTCAGGATGACAGCGGGGCTTCAAGTGCCCTCTTTCCCAACTTTCCCTCCCTAGAACTGTATCTGCGCGCCCAGCTCCACCACCCGGTTGGGTGGCAGGCCAAAGAATGCGGTTGCGGAGCGTGCGTTGCGGGTCATGACGATGAAAAGCCGCTTGCGCCAGTGGGCCATCTTCTCGATAGGCGGAGTGACTCCATCGATCAGAGGAGCTGCTTTCCCCTTGCGACGGCCGTCTCCGGTAGCGATGAGCGTCTCTCGACCCAGGTAAAAAGTGGTCTCCATAACTTTCACCACAACCGGCCGACCGTTCGAGGTCTCGCGGCCTAGCGCCTGGAGGACAGAGGGTATATCCGGAGTCTCCATGAAGCCGAAGCGGGCTATAACTTGATAAAAGCCTTCCCCCAACTCACGACACTTCACCCGATCGTCCTCATCTACCTGCGGGATCTCTTCACTTAAAACAGATAAAAGCATCACCTTCTCATGGAGCACTTTGTTGTGCTTCAAATGGTGCAGAAGAACTGGTGGGGCACCAGTGGGATCGGAGGTGAGAAACACCGCCGTGCCTGGCACTCTCACAGGTTTCCGCTTGGCGACATCTTGAAGGAATAACTCCATCGGCAGGGTGTTCTCACGCACTATAGCCTGGAGGCGCGCGCGTCCCTTGCTCCAGGTGTTCATCAACGTGTAAATGGCCAGAGCTACGACTAACGGGAACCAACCACCGTCCGCGATCTTGACTAGATTGGCCGAGAAGAATGCCAAGTCCACGCTCAGAAAGAGCAGCGTCAGCCCACCCGCTTTCCACCAGCTCCAGTTCCAGCGCTCCCGCATGACCGCGTGAAAAAGAAGAGTCGTGATGATCATGGTGCCCGTGACCGCAATTCCGTAGGCCGCTGCCAGGTTACTGGAGCTCTTAAAGCCGGCGACCAAGGCCATGCATCCAATCCAAAGGGCATTGTTGACTTCGGGAATGAAAATCTGCCCCTCCTCACTCGTGGAGGTATGCACAATCGTCACCCGTGGACTGTAGCCGAGCTGCACCGCCTGGCGGGTCAGGGAGAACGCCCCGGAGATCAAGGCCTGTGATGCGACGATCGCCGCAGCAGTGGCAACCCCCACCATGGGATACAGACCCCAAGCAGGGACCAGCGAGAAAAACGGGTTAGTAGCCGCTGCCGGTCGGTCGAGCAGGAGTGCCGATTGGCCGAAGTAGTTCAACAGGAGGCAGGGCAGCACAACCGCAAACCACGTAACCCGGATGGGACGTCGTCCGAAGTGACCCATGTCTGCATACAGTGCTTCGGCTCCAGTCAGCACGAGTACGACCGAACCCAGAATCAGGAAGCCACGCACTCCATCCCGCACGAAAAAGTCAAATGCATACCAAGGGTTGACGGCCTTGAGTACACCCGGCTCCATCAGAATCCCTCGGAGTCCCAACAGCGCAATCGAACCGAACCACAGCGCCATGACCGGGCCAAAGACCCGTCCTACCCTAGAAGTGCCGTGGCGCTGGAAAAAGAAGAGGACGCTCAGGATACCGACAGCGATCGGCCAGACATACTGTTTGAATGCCGGCGTGGCGACACTCAGCCCTTCCACTGCGCCCAGCACAGAAATGGCTGGTGTGATGACCCCGTCACCATACAAGAGAGCAGCGCCGAACAGGCCGAGGGTGATCAGCACCGTGCGGCCAGCGGACGTCTTCCCTAGTGGACGAACCAGTGCAAGCAGCGCAAGAATGCCCCCTTCACCGCGATTGTCGGCCTTGAGCACGAAGGTGATGTACTTGAACGAGACCACGAAGTTCAGCGACCAGACAACGAGTGACAGAACTCCTATGACGTTCTCGGGCGTCGGTGGAATGCTGTGACGCCCGCTAAAACACTCTTTCAGGGCATAGAGCGGACTCGTTCCGATGTCACCGTAGACAACACCCAGGGCCACCACGGCTAGGGCGAGTAATGCTCGGCCGCGCGGGGCGGGCTTCCGGGGGTGGTCCGTCATTCAGGACGACGCGCCTCCGGTGGCAGTGGGATCTTTTGATTCGTAGCGAGAGCGCCGTCGGTGTTCCATGTATGAGACTATAAAAATGCCGACAATTATGACGGCGGAGGATACGCACCAGCGGCAGACCGCGTGGATGACGAAAAGCTCGACGTAGGTGAGGTACCCGACGAAGGCCGCGCCAAGTCCCGCCAGCACCGCCATGAGGGTGGCGGGCCACCGTTGAAGCGCCAGTCTAGGCTGGAGGGCCGCCAGGCTCAACCCAAGCAAAGCGGCATAGCCCAGCACACCGATGAGAGACACCTCGAGACCGGCAAACCGGCTCCATGAGCTCAGCTGCACCGTCTCACAGCCGCCGGTGCCACAGGCCAGAGACCCGATCCTTCCGATCTTGTAAAGGTAGAGGTACCCGGAGATGAAGAGCCCGGCGAGGCTCAGAAACGCCGCGCTCATGCGATAGATCATTGTGCGCGGCGGGGTGCCAGAGAGTCCACCAGTTTGGTTATGGCATCCGAGTCAAAGCGGCCACGATAGAGCTTGCCGCCCACCAGGAGTGTCGGGGTCGAGTTCACGCCCACCTGAACTCCCTCGTCGAGGCTGGCCTGGATCCGGCCGGCGTACTTCCCAGCCTTCATGCACGCGTCGTAGCGCCCGAGGTCCAGGCCACCGGCTTGGGCATACCGCCGGAACATCGGTGCCGCGTCGCGGGCGGTGGCCCACTCCGTCTGCCCCTCGTAGATGCGTTTGTGCTGCTCCCAGTATTTCCCCTGTTCGTCGGCGCATGCCGCCGAGTGCGCGGCCAGCCGGGAGAACGAATGCTGCTGCAACGGAAAGTCACGGTAGCGCCAGCGGAGCCGCCCCGTCTTGATCAGACGCTCTTCGATGGTGGGCATCTGCAGGGTGGCAAAGGTCTGGCAGAAGGGACACTGGTAGTCCGCGAACTCGGTGATCTCGACCGGAGCATCAGGCGATCCTTTCAGGTACCCGCGGAAGCCCGAGGTGTCCGAGGGCCGGATGGTGACGTTGGCCGGAATGCTGAGCGTTTGGGGCCTGGTTGTCAGGTATGCGAGCGCTCCGAGTCCGATCACGGCCACGGCGCCGAACACTGCGTAGAAGCGCTTCATTCCGGCCTGCTGGGCCGCCATGGCTCGTCATCCTCCGGTTCGTCCGGCAGAAAGGAATCCTGTCGCTCGGCCTCTTCCACGATCCGGCGGTTGTCGGCCACTTCCGGCGTGTCGTAGGTCGAGCGGACCTCGTAGTAGAACAGCTCGCTGCGCGCATCTCCCATCATGCGCAGCAGTTCCGGCCCGCCGCCGAGCAGTTGGCCTTTCCGGTCGAGCTCCTGGATGCGGGCAGCCAGGGACCGCAGGAGGGCCACAAGCCGCTCCGCCCGCTCCTTCCCATACACCTCGTCATGATCAGCCATAGATACCTCGAGGGCCGCTTCGCCCTCGGTCAAGTTCATG
The DNA here is from genome assembly GCA_038209515.1 of Gemmatimonadales bacterium. Lineage (GTDB taxonomy): Bacteria > Gemmatimonadota > Gemmatimonadetes > Gemmatimonadales > GWC2-71-9 > CAVVWJ01. The sequence continues at coordinate 14,048 of JBBQXQ010000034.1, read as the reverse complement.
TTTTTCCGGCCGATAAAGATAACGAGTCGGAGGACGGCAGCTATGAGTCTGTCTGCTTTGCACCAAATGGTGCAACCGGTTATAATTCACCCTAGTAAGAGCCGAGAATCCTGTTTTGAACGCCCAAAGGATGGTGCATGAGTCAAAAGAAAACCCGCAGTATCCCTGAGGCAGCGTCGTTCGCCCAGGCCCGCGATGAATTGTTCAGTCACATACTCCGCTGCGGCGTAATTGACGCCCTGCCGGAGCACCAGAAGGACTGGTTGGACGACACCATGGGTTATGTTGCAGATCGTTACGAAGGCCTGAGCAAAGAGGAGCTGGCACAGCTCCGGATGTTGGCTGAGCGTTATTGCCAGCCGGTTCGCGGCCTCGTCGTGGAGTCGGGCGCGGCCTGAACAACCTCAGGAACGACGAAAACGCCCCGGGCAGCTTTCCGGGGCGTTGTTATTTCCGCCAGGTTCGGGGAAACCGTCGCCAGCGATACCCCACACCGATCCTGGCCCCACCACCGATACCAACCTCCGCAACCCAGCCGGACGAGCCCCCCGGCCGTCCTTCGGCACCAAGGGTGAGTACGATGTACCCCCGATTGACCGGTCCGCCTACGCCTGCGACGCCACCTGCAACGTACGCTCCCCACCCCCGCCGACGGTCGGGACTGAGCAGAAAGTGCCCCAAGGCTTCGGCCCGCCAGGCAAAGTCACCATCCGAGGCACCGCCACCCACAGAGGCCGAGATACGGGTTCGCCCAGAGGTGCGGAGCGCGCCATAGGGCCCAATGACGGCCAGCGCCGGGTCGGACGCTGTCACGATCCCCTGGATACCGACCTCCCCAATCTGTTGCGTATTTCCTCGAGTCGCGCTCAGAGCCGCGCCGGCGGCCACGAGCAGCTCAGCCCAGGGAAAGTGCATACGTGACGGGAATATCGGGCGCGAGTGAATGGATCACCGAGCAGTACTTCTCCAGCGAGAGGTCAATGGCTCGGCGGGCCTTCACCGGGTCGATCCCTTCGCCACCCAGGTGATAGTCCAGATGGATGGCCACGTAGCGCCGGGGCTCCTCCTCTCGCCGGGTTCCGGCGACTTCGATGCGAAGCCCGCGAAGGTTGATCCGCATCTTCTCCAGGATCAGCACCACATCGGACCCGCTGCAGGCCGCCACCGCCAGCAGCAGCGTGAGCATTGGTCCTGGGCCCATGATACTGTCACCATCCACGGTGATGGCCGGCCCTCCGGGCTCGCCAGCGGTAAAGCGGAGTGCCTGCTGCCAGATCACTGTCGCCCGCTTGGTCTCTCGCGCCATGCTAGCCGCCCACCCGTCGCTCTGTCCTCGGGGCTACTCGGTAGTAGTCCCAGATGGCGTAGATGGCGATCGCTCCGGTTGCCCAGGCCATCGGGCGGAGCAGAGGAGAGTCGAGTAGAAACGCTACCAGCGTCAGCACCTGTGCCACAGTCACGGCCTTTCCTCCCGGCCGGGCCGGGATGGCGCGCGGCCGACGGGAAAGGAAGGTGGTAACGAAGGCAACCGTCGCCACCACATCCCGCAGGAGGACGGCCGCAATCTCGTATAGCTCCAAGCGCCTGGAGAACGCCACCACACCGAAGGCGCAGGCCATGAACAGCTTGTCGGCGATCGGATCGACCACCGGGCCCAACGCCGAGCTGCCGAACCGCCGTGCGAGGGGGCCGTCCAGCAGGTCGCTGGCGACCGAGGCTGCCAGGACGACGAGCCGCCAGTTGGCATCCGGCGCAAGAAGGAATGCGACGGCCAACGGGATCCGCATGGCACTCAGGAAATCGGCCGGCGTCCAGTGCACGCGACCTTGCTCGCCCCTCGGACCAGGACTAGCTTCGGACACGCTGCTCCCCCCGCGAACGTGAGAGTACAAGATACCTAGGTCCTTCGCCTGCCCCCGCTTCCCTTGGTGACCTCGATCCGCTCATGATGCTCGACACGGCAGTGATTCCGTGCGGGGGGCTCGGTACCCGGTTACATCCAATCACCCGCTGGCTGCCGAAAGAGATGCTTCCAGTTGGGCTGAAGCCGGTCCTCTACTGGACCTTGGACGAGGCGGCCGATGCCGGGCTGCTGCGGGCTATCATCATCACCAACCCGCACAAGCCGATGCTCGAGGCCGTGGCCCGGAACTATCAGGGCCCGCTCGAGCTCGAATTCGTGCCGCAGGATCATCCGCGGGGGCTGGGCGACGCATTCCTCCGGGCGCGGGACAACCTCGGCGGGTCGTCGTTCGTCGCCCTTCTTCCCGACAACCTCTTCCAGGGAACCAACCCTACCGCCGCATTGATCTCCACCTACCGGAAAACCGGCTTGACCACTGTCCTCCTGACGGAGATCGAGCGGAAGGATGCCGGCTCCAAGGGCGCCACCGGCCGGGCCGCCGTTCGCACGGAGCCGGATGGCAGTCTTCGGGTCACGGCTATCGCCGACAAGGGGGCCGGCCGGTTCGACGCCACGGGTGACCAGGTGGCGGTCACGCCCATCGGCCGAATGGCTTTCGCGGGCAACGTCCTCGCCGAGTTCGACGAAGTGGGGCGTAGTCTCGGACCTGGCGTGGAGCTCGACGATGTCCCCGTGCTCCAGCGCCTTGCCGGCCGGGGAACGCTGGCCGGGGTGATCAGCCCGGCCAAGTTCTTCGATGTCGGAGTTCCGGAGGGCTATCGGGAAGCGGTGGCGGCATTTCCCGCGCGGGCCTGACTCAGATGGGTGCCTCATGAGCTTTAATCACCAACTGCTCGAGCTCACCTCGGTGGACCCAGCCCGACTGCGGGATGCTGGCGCACTCTCGGCTCTGGTGGTATCGGCGGCGGGAGCGGTAGGAATGCCTTCGCTGGGACCACCGGTCGTGCGCGAGGGAGCCGGGGCCATCGCCGTCGCTCTCCTCTGCCTCGAGGGCCACATCGTTCTCCACGGCGCGCCAGCGGAAGGCGTCTGCCTGGTGGAGATCATCGCGCGTGCCCCGGCCGACGTCAGCAAGGGAATCAGCGTGATCAGCCGCCGACTCGGGGGCTGAGTCCGGTTCCGCGTACCACCCCCTCTGCCCGTTTTGAGCGCTGCAGATAACGCTGGGCAACTCGCGACACGTCATCTGCGGTCACCGCACGAAAGGCAGCGCCCGGGTTCTCCAGGTCGCCGAGCCCGTTGCCGATCATCCACGCCTCGAGAATCTCTCCTGCCAGCGCCCCGCCACTCTGCCGCCCGACCTCCGCCTGGCCCGACAGATAGTTCACCGCCTGGCTCAGCTCGGCGTCGCTGACCGGCGTCTGGGTGAATCGCTCCAGCTCGTCCAGCATCGCCTCCCGTGCCTCTTCCTCGCGGTCGGGTGAGGTAGCGATGTACGTCACCAGCGCGCCCGCACGACCCCGCTGCCAGCTCGTCGCGAGAACCGTATAGGCCAGTGAGCGCCGGTCGCGCAGAGCTTCGAACATCCGCCCACCCAGCCCGCTGGCCACGGCGGCCCACACCTCGCCAGCGATACGATCGGGGTCGCGCCGACTCGGCCCCGGAAAGATCATGGCGAGCGCCGACTGGGCCTTTTCCCGGTTGACCACCTTCGTCGACTCCTCGACGTTGCCGCCTGCCCAGAGCACCGGGGCTAGATGGCGCCGGTCAGGCAGCGGGGGGCGATCGTGAAACACGCCGGCCAGTGTCGCGCTGGCCTGGTTGGGATCGACGTTGCCTACCGCGATGACAGCCGGACGTACGCCCAGGACCGATCGTTCATGCCACGCCCGAACCTGAGCGGGCGCAATGTTGGGAAGCGTGTGCGGCAGACCGCTCGCCGGCAGCCCGTACCCCGCCTCGCCAAAAGCGGCGGCGAATCCCAGCTGGAACGGATAGCGAAACATGTCGTCCGCCACCTGCTCAGCCTCGACGGCCATGAGGTCGCGCTCGGTGGTGACATCTCCATCCCTGAGCCGCGGGCTCTCGAGCACCAGCTTCAGCAGGGCAGCCGCCTCACCCAGATGCTCGTTCAGGACAGTGGTCCCGAAACCGAGCCAGTCGGAGGCTACCGTGGCGCCGACGGTACCACCCAGACGCTCAAAGGCGAATGCCAGCTCGCCGGCCCCGAGGTCACCCGCGCCGCGCACGGAGCTGCGGATGGACAGGGCTCCGAGCCCGGCCTGAGATGGCGGATCGAACTCGGCACGCGGCACGTAAACCCCGAGCGTCACCAGCGGAACTCCAGCCTTTCGCCGCACCAGCAGGTCCACCCCCGGCAGCGGAGTATGGAACACCTCAGCTTGGGAGCGGCCGGCGGCCCGGTGCGCGGGCGGCACCTTCCGCCGGGGTACGGGTTGGGTCGAAGGCTCTCTCAGTGCGGTCACTGCGAAGGTCCGCTCCAGCACTGGTGCGGTCAGGTCCAGCCCTTCGCCGTTGGGGAGGTAGGCCACGCCGGCCACGTTGTCGGGCTGGAGATAGCGGGCCGCCGCCTCTCGTACGTCATCGGCCTCGATCTTCCCGAGCGCCTCGTATTCGCGATCCAGAAAGGACACGTCGTCCAACGCCTCCGCCGCCGCGAGCGCCGACGCCTTCCCCTCCATGGACTCCATCCGCCGGGCCCACCGCGCCTTGAGCAGAGTCCGGGCCCGGTCCAGTTCGGCGGGACTCGGACCCAGAAGCGTCAGGCGGGAGACCGACTCGGCGATGCCGTTCAGCGCTCGGGGAAGCTGCTCGGGCGCGAGATCGGCGCTGATGCTGAAGACGCCGAGCTCGGTGGGGGCGTAATTGCTCGCCGACACGGAGGTGACGATCCCCGGCTCGCGCAGCGCTCGGTAGAGCCAGCTGCCTCTCCCCGACCCGAGTACAGCGGCAGCCACATCAAGCGCTGGTGAGTCGTCGTGCAGCGGGGGTACCGTTCGCCATCCGAGAACCAGCTCGGCCTGACTTACATCTCCGCGCAGCGTGCGGGCGCGAACCTCGCGGAGTGGCGGCTCGTCGGGCGAGCGGTCCACCGCACCCGCGGCTACCGCCCAATCGCCATAGGCGGCATGCGCCAGATCGAACGCCTGGTCCGCGTCGAGGTCTCCGGCGATCGCCACGATCGTTCGTTCCGGCACGTAGCGGGAGCCATAGTACGACCGGACGTCATCACGGGTGAGCCTCGCGAGCTCGGCCTCGTGACCGATACGCCAGCGTCTGATCCGGTGCCGGTCGAACATCACCTCGTGCAGTGTCTCCTGGGCCACGGCGCCGGCTGTATCGAGCTTGCGCTTGGCTTCCTGAATGATGACCTGAAGCTCCCGGGCAAGCTCATCGGGATCGATGATGGAGTTGCGCAGCGCGTCGGACTGGATGTCGAGAGCGGCGGCCAGCCCCGATGATGGAAGCACCGTGAAATAGCTGGTGTGATCGTACCCCGTACCGGCATTGAGGTAGCCTCCCGCGGACTTGGTTTCCCGGGCAATCTCGCCCACCCCGCGCCTCCCGGTACCCTTGAAGAACATGTGCTCCAGCACATGCGAGATCCCGGTCCAGCGGTCGGGCTCGTCGAAGAACCCCGCCTTCACGTGAGTTACCACCGCCACTACCGGTGCGGAATGGTCCGGCTGAACCAGCAGGGTGAGGCCGTTGGGGAGGACCTTCCGGTGGACGCCGGCGGTCCAGATAGGTGAGAGGTGAGAGGTGAGAGGTGAGGGGGCTGGCGATGCTGTCATTGCGCTTGGATCCTGGCCACAAGAAAAAAGAGAGCGGGATATCCGAAAACCTAACCGGACAACCCGCTCAACGCTCACGCAGACCTACCCCTCTTACTGCTTACCTCTCACCGCTTACTTCTCACCTCTCACCCTCTTACTGAACGATGCGTAGCACCCCCGCCTCGGCACTTCCCATGATGAACGCCTCAGCGTCAGTCGTTGGGATGATGACCCCGGTTTCCGCTTGTCCGCGGCGGGCCAGACTTGCCATGAAATCACTGAGCGACCCCTGCGCCCACTCGCGATCGGCCGCCTTCATCTGCAACAGGATCTCGTCCCAGGTACCGCGAATGGTGTGGCCGGCCAGCGTCATGATCAGGTGGGCTTCGGCCTGGGCCGGCTTCTTCTGCATGGCGTGGAGCTCGGTGAGCAGGGTGCCGAAGAGCTCGAGTTGGTGCGGATCTCGCACCCCGCCGTCCGCGTGCTGCGCCTCGACTTCGGCCAGCAGCATGTCGATGGCGTCGGGTTCTCCGGCCACTTCGCCCAGCCGAACGAGCCAGGGTGCAAGCTCTGGATCTTCGTCGGGCAGCCGGTAGATCGTCTTCTTCAGCTCGATGTGACGCCAGATTCCCAGCTCGTCATAATGATCCTCGGGCTGGGTGCGCTCGAGGTGATGCAGTGCCGCTTCGGTCTCGCCGCGATCGTAGAGCAGGTTGGCGAGGTAGATCCTGGCTTCGCTGTAGCCTGCATCAATTTCCAGGGCGCGACGCAACCAATACAGCGAGCCCGCGTCGTTCCCCATGCGGTGGGAGGCATAGCCCAGGCAGGCCGCCGCATCTGGCGATTCCGGATGGGCCGATGCCGCCAGATCAAAGAACCGATGGGCAGGGGCGACCAGACCCTCCCGAAACAGCGCTCTGCCGATCTGGAGCATCAGCTCGTGATCGTCCTGAAAGCCGAGTTGCAGAATGCGCTCGACGGCCCGCATGGCACCGGCACGGTCGCCGAGCTTGAGCAGAGTCTCCCCCAAACCCGCGAGACCGTCCTCGTGATCGGGATCCAGTGCAAGCGCCTGTTCAAAGCTCCGCCGAGCCCAGGCGAATTCCTCCCGAGCGAGATGGGCGTAGGCACTGCCGATATGCAGTTCAACCGCGTGGGGATATAGAGCGATGCCTTCTTTGAGGACGATCAGGGCTTCATCGTAGCGGCCTTCGTTATAGAGGTGATGGGCTTGTTCGTCAAAGTCGTCGGAGCTGAGGAATGCGTCCGACATCGGCAGGGCCTCCCGCGGCTGGTTATCGACAAACTACGAAGTTGCAGCAGGCGTAGCAAGAGAACTCCACCGTCTGGAGCCTAGACGATCCGGATCGCGACTGGTAGTGACCGCAGTCACCCCCAATTTCAACGGCTGAAGCTATTTAGGGGGGATGGTACAGGGCTGGTGCCGGAGGGTTGACGCCGTCAGTTCTGGCGTCATTTTACTGACTGGTCAGTTACTTGCTCCTTGAAAGCACCGCCGTGCCAGACCGTCCACCTGCCGAATCCACGCTGCAACCCCGCTGGCAACGCCGCCCCGAATCCCGGCCAGACGAGATCCTCGATGCCGCCCGAAAGGTGTTCGGCGATTGCGGCTTTGCGCGCGCGAAGCTGGATGACGTCGCCCGGCTGGCCGGAGTGAGCAAAGGAACACTCTACCTCTACTTCGATTCCAAAGAGACGCTGTTTCGGGAGATGGTCCGGGCCAAGATCGTCGCGCTTCTGACCAAGAGTGAAGCCTTGCTGGAGTCGCATTCGGGGTCGTGCCGCGACCTTCTAGTCCAGTTGATCACCGGGATGTTTCACTCCATGCGCAACCAGGAGATCGTCACAATTTCACGAGTAGCCCAGGCGGAGTTCGCCAGCTTCCCCGAGCTGGCCCAGTTCTACTTCGATGAGGTCATCGTCCGCGCCCGCCGCTTGGTCGAGAACGTTCTCGAGCGGGGAATCCAGGCCGGTGAGTTTCGGGCGATTCCGCACGGCTTTGGCGCCCGGGCTCTGCCGTCCCTCCTGGTTCATTCAGTTCAGGTGCAGTGTTGGTTCCGCAAGCTGGATCCTGAGGCCTTGAGCGACGAAGAGGCGCTCGAGGGCTTGATCGACTTCTGTCTCTATGGGGTGCTGGCTCACCCCGACTCCCGGACCTGAGGTTCGACAGTCATGCGCTACGTGCTGGCCACGCTCATCGGCGCGCTTGCCGGTTTTGCGTCCCCTCTCCTGGCTCAGGCGCCTGCTATCCCCACTGGCCCGATCAGGCTGATCGACGCGATAAATCTTGGTCGGCATCAGGGAGTCGACGCAGTGGTCGCGCGCTTGGACGTACGTGCCGCCAACGCGCGGACAGCACAGCGACGGGCCGACCTCCTGCCGAACATTGGTGGTCGAGCATCACTGACGCGCCAAACCCTGAACCTCGATGAGTTCGGAATCCCTGTGGCCACCGGGGTCACCGATCCGTTCGACATCTACAGCCTCCAAATTCGCGCCTCACAGACCGTGTTCGACGCGAGCGTTATCGCGCGGCTACGGGCAGGTCGGGACACCGCGATCGCTGCTGGACTGGACGCCCAGGCCGTCGGCGAGATCGCCGGCGCGACCGCGGGGCTGGCGTATCTCCGGGTCCTCAGCGCCGACGAGACCGTGCGGGCCCGGGAGGCTGATAGCACCGTAGCCGCGGATCTGCTGGGCCAGGCGCGCCAGCTGGTGCAAGCCGGAGTGAACCCCGCCATCGATGCCACCCGCAGTGAGGTGAGCTTCGCCGCGGTGCGTACCCAACTCGAGATCGCGCGAAACACCGCGGACGGTGCTCGTCTCGATCTGGTGCGAGCGCTCGATCTCCCGTCGGGGACCCGGCTTGAGTTGGCCGATTCGCTGGGACTCGCGCCACTCGAGATTCCCCGCCAGCCCGACGAGGCTGCTCGCTTTGCCCGCGAGCACCGGGCCGAGCTCGCGGCCGAGCGCGCCAGAACACAGTCGGCTCGTCGCAGCCTCCGGGCGATCCGGTACGAGAATCTGCCGAGTCTCTCGGCCGACGGCGCCTACATCGAAAGTGGCCGGGAGACGGGGACTCTGGCCGGCAGCTACAATCTGCAGCTGCTTCTGAACGTTCCGATACTCGACGGCTTCCGCCGACAGAATCGCTCCAAGGAGCAGAGCGCCAAGGTCGAGATCCAAGAGGTCCGGGAGCACGCCCTGGCCAATCAGATCGAAACCGAGGCGCGCCAGGCGGTGCTCGACCTTTCTTCAGCCGAGCAGCAGGTGGCGATCGCGCGCGAGCGGGTCCGCCTGGCCGCGACCGAGTTGGCCGAGGCGCAGGAGCGGTTTCAGGCCGGCGTGGCGGGCAGTGTCGAAACGACGAACGCACAGAGCTCGGTCATTTCCGCGCACGACGCGCTGATCCAGGCCCGGGTCAACTACGGCAGCGCCAGAGTGAGAGCCTACCGCGTCCTCGGCGTCATCGACCAACTCCACTGAACCGTGTACTCACGGACTGAGACCAGAACATGGCGACCGATATTGCGGCAGAGACGACCGAGAGCCCCCCGGCGGCTCCCCCGGCCAAGCGTCGGCGGATTCCGCTTCTGATCGTGGGAGTTGTCGTGCTCTCCATGGGTGTGTGGGGCGTACAGCGCTACCTCTACTCCCGGCATCACGTGTCGACCGACAATGCTCAAGTCGACAGCCACATCACGTTGATTGCCCCCCGGATCGCGGCCTTTGTGTCCCGGGTTCTGGTGGACGACAACCAACATGTGAAGGCCGGTGATACGCTGGTCATTCTGGATGACCGCGATATCAAGGTGCGGCTGGAGCAAGCCGAGGCCGACCTCCGCGCAGCCGAGGCCGCAGCAGGGACTCGAGGAAGCGCCGGGGAAGCCAAGGCTCAGTTCCAGGCCACTCGGTCCCAGGCTGCCTCCGTGGAGGCCGGGGTGACTGCTGCCGAAGCGGACTACAAGAAGGCGGCCGCTGACTTGGAGCGCTACCGTAGCCTCGCTGCCAAGAAAATCGTGCCGGCACAGCAGCTCGATGCGGCACAAGCCGCGTTCGAGGCCGCGGCGGCCAAGCTGGAAGCAGCCCGGAGGCAAGCCGCTGCCGCGGGCAGCCAGGTCTCGGCTTCGGGGGCCGCGGTTCGCAGTGCGGATGCTCGCCTGGCCGCGGCTCAGGCCGCGGTGGACAACGCTCGGCTTGACCTGAGCTACGCCCGGATCACCGCTCCCACAGCCGGCGTCATCGCCAGGCGAAATGCCGAAACCGGCGCCCTGGTTCAGCCCGGCCAGAGTCTCATGTCAATTGTGCCGGATCGGGACGTGTGGGTGACGGCCAACCTCAAGGAGACCCAGCTGTCCAACGTGCGCGTCGGTGACTCGGTCGAGTTTACCGTAGACGCCTATCCCGGGCGGAAGTTCGCGGGGCGGGTGGAGAGCCTGAGCCCCGCCACAGGCGCCCGCTTCGCGTTACTGCCCCCGGATAATGCCACCGGAAATTTCACGAAGGTGGTACAGCGGGTTCCGGTGAAGATCGCGGTGGAGCAGTCGACCGACTCGACTCACCTGCTCCGGCCGGGCATGTCGGTCGATGTGGACATCGCCACTGGCGGTCGTCACGGCGAGCCCTCCACTTCAGCCGCGGTGAAGTAGATCATGAGGCCACGGATGAACGCGGATGGGAACGGATTGTCCCTTCGCCGGCCAGAGCTCCGCGCCGAAGTTCCGGACAGACATAATAGGAATGCTTCTTTAAGTGGTTTTCGAAAACTAGCCTTCTGAATTGCGGGCGGGGGCCAAAATTGAGTAAGAGTCCCACCTCTAGAGCGGTGGCGCGCAGGTAATTGAGCAGTTGCGCTTCGTGGGCCGACTGAAGCCTGGGAAAGGCCTTAGTCTCAACCAGTACAGTCTCATTCACGACGAGATCTGCGCGGAACCTCCCAACGACGTTACCTCGGAACCTGACCTTCAGTGGGACCTCTCGTTCCACCGAGAGGTGACCTCCCGTAAGGCAAAAGTGAGTGCCTCTACGTAGACGGCCTCCAGAAATCCACCACCCAATTCATTGTAAACGTCAAAAAACACCCCAATGATTTTTCTGGTGGTGGTGTGGTGCTTTAATCCGTTTCCATCCGTGGCCTCGGGCCGGGGGCGGGGAAAATGCGTCATCTCACCGGACCATGTTGTATCGGTTAGCTTTGTAACGTGACCTTCCAGCGCAAATTGCTGCTTGGCTTTTCGCTCATGGTCCTCCCCGCCCTCCTGGTCGGGGCTGAGGCGATTCGGAGCAATCTCCTCGAGCGCCGGGCACTCCAGGCGTTGGGCCAAAGCATGGCGCGGACCCGGACGTACGCCGAGCTGGAGACGGCGATGTTCGACCAGAGCGATATCATCTGGCGCTATCTCACCGGTATGGATCCCACCGCCCAAAAGGAGTTCCGCCTCGCGGGACAAGTGGTCGACTACTGGCAACAGCGTTGGGCCGCCGAGCTTCGGCCGGAGGAGATGGCATTGGCCGATGGGGTACGGGGCATCCAGCAGCAGATCCAGACCGCGGCCGCCAGCGTGTTCCGCCTCTTCGACTCGGGCCAGCGGCAGGCGGCGTTCACCCTGGCTCAGCGAGAGCTCAAGGGCCGGCTTCTTCCCGCCCTTACCCAGATGAATCGGGAGATCTACCGGCGAGCGCGCGAGTCGAGCGTGCGGGGCGCCTACGCCCGTCTCGAGGAGATCCTCGCGTCGCAGGAGCGCGTACTCCTCCTGATCCTTGTCCTTTCCCTCGCCGCCGGCCTGCTCGGCTCCTGGCTCATTTCCCGCAGCCTGGCGCGACCCATCAACGAGCTCACCGGCGCAATGGCCGTGGTCGGCTCCGGGCACTTGGATCACCCGATCACCCCCCGCTCCCGGGACGAGATCGGCGAGCTCGCCAGCGCCTTCGGGCGGATGACCGACAACCTGCGCCAGTCCCGGGCCGCCCTGGTTCAATCCGAGAAGCTGGCCTCGATCGGCGAGATGGCGGCGGCCGTAGCGCATGGCCTGAGGAACCCACTCGCCAGCCTGCGCGCGGCGGCGCAGCTGGTACGCCAGCATCCCGAGGCCCCGTCCTCCCGAGAGCATCTCGATGCCATCGTCGAGGAGGTGGACCGGCTGGACCGCCGGATCAGCCACTTGCTGAGCTTCTCGCGCCCGGCGCCGTTCCATCCACTTCAGGAGAAAGTGTCCCGTCTGGTCGAAGGCCTGCTGCCGGCTTTTTCGCAGCTGCTGCGAGAGCGAGGGATCGAGCTCCAGCTCGACCTCCCCGGCGCACTCCCTGAGGTCCGGGTGGATCCGATGCAACTGGAGCAGGCCCTGGTAGAGATCGTTTCCAACGCACTCGACGCGATGCCCTCCGGTGGGCGCCTGCGCATCGCCGCGTCGGTGGATGCACACCTATCGGGCGCCGGGTACGTCACCGTCGAGGTCACCGACACCGGACCCGGAATCCCCGACCACGTGCTTCCCTCCGTCTGTGAACCGTTCTTTACCACTCGGCACGAGGGGACGGGGCTGGGGCTGGCTATTGCCAAGCGATACGTGGAGCAGAACGGGGGACGGCTCGAGATCACGAGCCGGCCCGGGGCGACCAGCGTGCGGGTGCGGCTGCCGGCAGCGCAGGCCGAGGTGACGGTCTCGGTATGAGTGGCTCGACCGTTCTCATTGTGGACGATGAGCGCACCCTGGCTCGGGCGGTGAAGGCCTTCCTCGTCCAGGCGGGCTACGAGGCCGAGGTCGCGAGTGATGCCGAGCAGGCCATCGAGCTGCTTCCTACGCTGCGGCCGGACGTGATCTTTGCCGACGTACGGCTGCCGGGCATGAGCGGCATCGACCTCCTCCGGCGGATCCAGGAGTTCGATCCCGCCATTCCGGTCATCATCATGACCGCATACGGCTCGATCGAAGGTGCGGTCGAGGCGGTCAAGCTCGGCGCGTTCGATTACATGAAGAAGCCGGTGGACCTGGAGGAGTTGAAGCTCCTGGCCGACCGGGCCCGCGAGACTGCCCTGATGAAGCAGGAACTCTCCTACTACCGGCAGCGTGCCGCCAGCGAGCTGCCGCTGGCCGGAGTGCTCGGCAACTCCCCCGCCATTCGCTCGGTCATGGAGCAGGTCCGCCAGGTAGCCGCGCTGAACGAGACTCCGCCGGTTCTCATCACCGGGGAAACCGGCACCGGCAAAGGACTGGTGGCGCGCATTCTCCATAGCTCCGGCCCCCGGGTGGGGAAGCCGTTCATCGATGTGAATTGCACCGCTTTGCCGGCGAGCCTCATGGAGGCGGAGCTCTTTGGCTACGAGCGTGGCGCGTTCACCGATGCCAAGGAGTCGAAGCTGGGCCTGTTCGAGGCGGCCGAAGGCGGCTTTCTACTCCTCGACGAGGTCGGCGACCTGGAGCCCTCGCTTCAGGGGAAGCTGCTTCGGGCCATCGAGGAGCGAACCGTGCGCCGGGTGGGCGGGATCCGCGATCGCAAGATCGACGTTCGCATTCTCGCGGCCACCAACCGCGATCTCGAGCGGGAAGTGCAGCAAGGCCGTTTCCGCAGCGACCTGTACTTCCGCCTGGCGGTGATTCTGCTCCACCTCCCGCCCTTACGGGAGCGGGGCGAAGATGCCCTGATACTCGCCGAGCATTTCCTGCGGCGCTTCAGCACCAAGTACGGGAAGGACGTTCGCCGGATAGACGCTCGGGCCCGCGAGGTACTGCTCTCGTATCCCTGGCCCGGGAACATCCGAGAACTGAGTCACGTCATCGAGCGCGCCGTGCTCTGGAGCCGGGACAACACCATCGATGTCGAGCACCTCTCGTTGACGACCCCCGTCCGGGCGGAGTCCGACGGGCACGCGCCCGTCCCCGAGATCGAGGCCGCGGTCCCGACCCCAGCCGAGCTTCTGATCGGGGTGGACCTCAGCCAGTGGGAGCGGACGATGATTGAGCGCGCCATGCGCGAGGCCGGTGGCAACCAGACCAAGGCAGCGCAACGGCTCGGCATCACGCGCGACACCCTTCGCTACAGACTGAAGAAGTTCGGCATTCAGGGTGGGTGAAATCACCCACATTGGTTCGGATGCCCCAATCATGGCCATCACCGACGCGTCGCCATCCGCCAGTATCACCGGACCCAAGGATTTGGAGGAAACAAACTTAGACCCCGCGCTTCCATCGCAGCCCGGGTTGGCACGTCACCTGCTTTATCGCTGGTGTCGTCGGGTCGCTTAACGACCCGAGTGGGTGAAAGCACCCAGGTGAGTTTCCTACGACTGCCCTACACCAACCGGAGCGTACAATGACCTGGACCAAACCCGAAGCTGAAGTCGTAGCCGTCACGATGGAAGTCACTGC
>JBBQXQ010000033.1:0-26408 GCA_038209515.1 Gemmatimonadales bacterium | reverse complement strand
TCAGCACCCAGCTCATCAGCGTGAAAGATGGGTACCAGCTCTGGTCCGACTCCTACGATCGTGACCTGGCCGATGTCTTTGTCGTGCAGGAGGACATCGCTCGAGCCATCGTCGCCGCTCTTCGGGTGCGGCTCGCACCCGCCCGCGACTCGGCTCTGGCCGCCCGGCCCACGGGCGATCTGCAGGCCTATGACCTCTACCTCAAGGGACGGTTCGCCTGGAATCAGCGCACCGGTCCAGCCCTCCAGGAAGCAGTGAGCTACCTGGAACAGGCGGTGGCCCGGGACTCGACCTTTGCCCGCGCCTGGGCGGCCCTAGCCGACGCGTACATCCTCGTGGTCCCGTATGCCGGTGGCTTGCCCGCCGAGACCTGGCGAAAGGCCCAAGCCGCCGCAAAGAAGGCGCTGGCGCTCGACAGCACGTCGGCGGAGGCGTACACCTCGCTCGGATACGGCAACATGATCTACGCCTGGAACTGGCCGGTGGCGGAAGAAAACTTGCGGCGCGCCATCGCCACCGATCCCAACTATGCGACGGGCCACCACTGGTACGGCGATTTCCTGGCTGGCCGCGGCCGGCTGGCTGAGAGCCTGGCAGAGATGGGCCGGGCCCACCAGCTGGATCCTCTGTCGCGGCAGATTGGAGCCGAATGGGGGTGGGTATCCTACCTCATGCACCGGAACGATGAGGCGGCAACCCACATCCGCCAAACCCTCGAGCTCGATCCCAATTATGCCCAAGCGCATTATCGGCTCGGCCTGGTCCAGATTCAGCAACACCGCTATCGCGAGGCCATCGCCTCGTTCAAGCGCGCGATAAACTTGGGCGCGTTCTATCCCGAATCCGCTGCTGGATTGGCGTACGCCTATGCCGTGTCGGGTAATCGGGGCGCAGCGATGAGAATCGTCAATGATCTGAAGCGGCGCTCGGCCCGGGAGCTGATCCCGCCGGTTCACATTGCCACGGTATATGCCGGTCTGGGTGACGCGACTCGGGGGATCGAATGGCTGAACCACGGCATTGACCAGCGGGACATTTACATCCCGGAGAATTTCTTCGATCCGTTGCTGGATCCCCTGCGCAAGGATCCCAGGTTTCGCCGGGTGTTGACGCGGATGGGTCTCTAGCGGACCTTATGCGGTCCCCATCTCCATAACCTCTGATCCGGAGTGCCCATGGTATCCCTCGGCTCCCTCTGGCTCCCCATCGTCTTCTCGGCCGTTCTGGTCTTCATCACCAGCAGCATCATCCACATGGTGCTCAGGTACCACAATAGCGATTACCGCAAACTGCCCAACGAGGACGCCGTCCGGACTGCCCTCCGGGCCGGCAATCCTCCGCCCGGGCAGTACATGATCCCCTACTGCACCGGCATGAAGGAGATGGCGAAGCCTGAGGTCAAGCAGAAGTACATCGAAGGACCCATCGGCGTGCTGAACCTCCTGCGCCCGGGGCTGCCCAAGATGGGCAAGAACCTGTCCCAATGGTTCGTACTCACCCTCGTGATCTCCTTCTTCATCGCCTACGCCGTCGCGCGAACGATCCCCCCGGGTGCCCGCTACCTGGACGTGTTCTGCGTCGTCGGCCCGATCGGCTTCCTGGCGTATGGCACGGGGCAGTTCGTGGACGCCGTCTGGATGGGGACGCCCTGGACGGTGGCGTTGAAGTCGGGTTTCGACGCGCTGCTGTACGGGATGGTGACGGCGGGAACCTTCGGGTGGCTGTGGCCGAGGTGAGTCGCCGTTTACTCAGCACCACCTCGCGCCGTTCGGTCGGACAGCTAGACTATCTCCTAAGAGTACAGCGTGCGGCTGCTCGGACTGAGGAGGCCACGTGCGTAGCAGTCTGGTTCTGATCGCAGGTGGGGCGGCACTGGTGCTCGCCTGTAGCGACGGCGGAACCGGCCCCGCGGCCGATAACGAGGGCTGTCGACTCGCAGCGCAATTCGATCGTCTCGCCGATTCCGTCGATGCCGGCGGTTACTCTCCCGCCGCCGAAGCGCTGCGGCATGCGGCGGAGATCGCCCGGCTCACCGGACACGCCTCGCCGGTCAGTCTCACCATCGACGGGGCCGCGCGGAACTTCCTCGCGGTCGCCGAGCAGATCGACTTCCCCAATCTCGAGTGCAGCTGGCCCTCCGACAGCGGTCGGATCGAACCCGGAGATACCGTTGTCGTGCCTCCGGGCGACAGTACCGGCGTAGTCCCGCCCGATGGGGGGGGCGGCGGCGGCATGACCCCTGACACCGTGGTCCTGCCACCTCCGGGGGAGCCCCCGCCCGAGTGCCACGTCATGGGCACCTACTCCATGCGCACGCTGATCGCCTGGGAGCCGGAGCACATGGCGGAAGTCGTGCGGATTGTCGCGGATGTGGGGAGCAACGCAGTGGCGCCCGGGGTGCCCGATGTGATGACCGGATTGCCGAGCACAGTTGCCACCGATCCCTCGGGTCCACCCACTGCCCCGCCGGACAGCGCTCCGGGCGGGGGCGGCGGCGGTGTGGGCGGCTATCCCGGGTTCATGGGTGAGTATCTGGTGCGGGACGTGGGGAGCTGGTGGGCAGTCGAAGGTGATCAGTCGAATGATCTCATCAGCGCATCGGGGGCCTGCACCCAGGATCGGGCGACGTTCGACTGGGCCGAATTCAGCTGTGAGGCGGCGAGCTTCCGGTTCGAGTTCGGGATGACGGTGGAGCCGCTCCGCTACGAGGGGAGCCACACCCTCTCGCTCGGCTCGAGCAGCGTGGACGGGGTGCGGCTGGAGGTGATCGCCTGGACACCGCCGGCGCTGCCACCGGAGCCGGGGCCGGATCCGGTGCCAGTCGATTCCGGCGTCGTACTGATGTCATTCCGACCCTGACATCGATCAGGCGTTATTCTCGGTCTGCCGCCGTTCCGCCAGCAGCTGCTCAGTAAAATCCAGGCGTTGCTCCAGCTCACTCACCCGGGTCTCCAACGCGTCGATGTAGTCCTGCCCATCCTTGCGGCTTCGCGCCGGCACACTGGGGTGGGTCATCGGAGCATCGTACCGCTCTCTCGAGTACCAGCCCGGGGCATACCCTCGCGGCCCTACCGGTGCGCAGTACCCCCACCGACGAAAGGCCCTGAAAGCGAGCCAGGCCACCGCCAGCCAGAACACCAATCCGAAGAAGCCCATCGTTCCTCCTTTATCATGCCTGCCCTGCTGACCCGCCACTCTGCTGCCCTGCCGTCCATGCCTGCTCGATCTCGTCCGCGGCTTTACGCAGAATCTCCGCGACCCGTTTCAGCGCCGGATCCTCCGGCCCTCGCCGCCAGGCCTTCTTGAAGGTGACCCCCGCGAGGTGCACGAAGGCGCCCTGGAGCTCGCCGATCCCGCCACCAGTGAAGTCGCGCACGGTCTCCCGTACCCGATCGAGAATGTCGTCCAGCAGACCGCGATTCTCCTCGAGATAACGCTCCCCCTCGGGCGTCACATGATAGACCTTCTTACCGTCAGAGTCGTCCGCCTTGATGTAGCCCTCATCTTCCAGCAGCTGCAGCGTGGGGTAGACGGTGCCGGCCGAAGGGGTATAGTAGCCGCCGAGCTTCTCCTCGAGCCCCTTGATCACCTCGTACCCGTGGCGGGGCTTCTCCTTGAGTAGGCGGAGGATCACGAACTTCACCTCGCCCGATTCGAACATCTGGCTCCGGCGCCGCGGGCCTCGACCCTTGGCCTGCCAGGCACCGGCCCACCAACGGCCGCCGAAGGGAAATCCAGGGCCGAAGCCCCAGTCATCACGTGGGTTACACATTTAGAGCCTCCGTTGGTGCGTCCGATATTCCGTACGAACATACGTACGATATATCGTACGCAACAACGGAGGATCCGTCAATACCCACCTCCGCCCATGGTTCAGGCGAACGATGTCAGCATCGTCGTCGGTGCCTCGGGACTCACCACGACGGCGTTCAGCCCCAACCCGACGGTGGTGTCACTGGGCGGCAACCCGAGCCTCACCGTGCGCTGGGTGAACAAGGACATCACCGGGGGCGATTACACCAGCGGGACTGCCACGGTCCATAACATCACTTCGGATAATGGTGCCTTCACGGCGTCGGGGCCGCTGGGCGGCAACGGGACCTACTCGGTCGCCCTCACCACCACCGGCGATTACCCGTACCACTGCTCGATTCACCCCAACATGGTCGGGACTATTACGGTGAATCCGTAGCTCGGCCAAGTCAGAAGCTCGAGCCGATCGAGAAGTGTAGATGTAATCGCCGCCGGGGCTCGGCCGGGACTGAGCTGAGCGGCCGGCCTTCCTCGAGTGCCTCAAGCACGCCCTGCGGCGAGCGGAGATCCAATGCCGACGGATTCAGCTTGTACCCCACGGCGAACTCGATCGCGCCGACTACCGTTTCATAGCCAAGGCCTGCGCCAATCGAGGCGAAGTAACCGCCCTGGTCCAGCTCGCCCGCGTTGAGCGCGAACCGGCTATCCGGAGTCCAAACCCGGCCGCTGTCGAAGAACAGGAAGCTCTGCCACGCGTCACCGAAGCCCGGAAGCGGGAGCTGGACCTCGGCGCTTCCGAGGAGCCGGGCCAGCCCGCCTACCGGAGCGTACCGCTCGGCGATGGTCTGGGTCTGACCTCCCTGCGACATCAAGCTGACCGCAGGGAGCTTGGGGCCGACGAGCTGACTTCCCCATCCCCGCACATCGCGTGTTCCTCCCGCCGTGAACAGCACATCCCTGAGCCTGAGGAGCGAGACGAACGGCGACCCCTCTCCTATTTGCCGAAGACTCCGGCCGAAGGGATAGATGCGTCCCGCACCCAGGCGCACAGTGAAGCCGATGCGCGAGGTGAGCGGCAGAAACGCGGTGCTCCCAATATCGAGCAGGAGGTACTCACTGGTGTTGAACCCGCCCGGCGCCGTGATCTCGATCCGCGGCCGCAGGACGTAGCCCCGACGCGGATTGGCGAACTTATCGAGTCGGCCGTAGCTCCCCTGCAGGCTGACGGCGCTGCGATTTCTCGCTGTACCCAGCCTGCTGGCGGCATCCGGAGCGGCAAGGCCGAGGAGGGGGAGATACTCGACCGGATCGAGGTCCTTGCCGAAACCGTAGTCCAGGATTCGGCGATGAGAGATAGAGTAGCCGAGTGAGATGGACCGGAGCGGTCCGGCGGCGTAGACCAGCGAGCTCTCGAATCCGACGGCGCGTGAGCGGTCCCGCAGATCATTGCGGTACTCGGCGAATGGGCCGGCTGCCGCGGAGAGACGCCGGTCGCCGACGTATGGCTGGAACGCCGTCAAGGCGACCCGGTAGAGCTGTTGGGCCGGGGTCTCGAACGCCAGCGCGCCGGTCTGGGCAGACGCGGCCGCGGTAAAGGTCCGCAGGCCACCAAGGAAACTGCGATGAGTCCATTCGACCTCGCCGGAGAGCCCGCCGCCGGAGGCGAGCCCCGCCTCTCCGCGCACGATTCGCGGTGGATTCTCGGTCACGTCCAGCCGTACCACCACGCTGGAATCATCCGCACTGTCGCGCGGCACGTCGAGCAGCGCCAGCCGCACCAGGTCGAGCTGGACCAGCTGCTGGCGTCCCTTCTCCAGCTCGCCGGCGTCGTACCAGTCACCCGGCTTCACCGGCAGTTGGCGGGTTACGTGTCGCGCGGGGATGCCGTGGTTTCCGCTGACCGCTATCTCCCGGATCCGGGCGCGGAGCCCGGGACGGACCCGGACGGTGACGTCGACCCGGTCGGCCGCCGTGTCTACCGTTCCGGCTGGGTCCGCCATAGCGAACGGATAGCCCCGATCGCGCAGCCACCGGGTGGTGCTGTCCGCAAGCTCGCGCTGCTCGTCCTTGCCGAAGCGATTGGCGTTCCGCTGCTCTCGCCGCACGAAGCTGGTCCAGTCCCGGGCGAACTTCGGGGGAAGACTCAGCTCCCCGCTGTCTCCCACAAACCGGAGCGAGCGCACCTGCAGGGGTGGCCCCTCGTCGATGATATAGGCGACCTGCACCAGGTCTGGTTTTGCGTCGTAGCGCACATCGTACTTCACGTCAGCCTTCAGGAAGCCCGACCGCCAATAGTGATTGCGCAGCCGGACCACGTCTCGCTGGAGCTCCAGCGGATCGAACGGGTGGACGCCGACCGGGGCCACGAAGGGCAGAAATCCGAAGAAGCGGCGGATCCCCACCATGCCGCCGCGTGCCGTGAGCGCGATCTTCCGGCGCAGATCCTCCTCTGGCACGGTTTGCTCACCCTTGAACCGAAACTCGATGGACTTCACCTCGGTCCGAGGGCCGACCAGGCTGAGCGCGTCCTGCGCCTGAAGCGGGGTCGCGGCGGACGCCATCAAGCCGAGCGCGATCACCGACCGGTCAATACGCGTAGCGGCTCCGCAGAGTAAACCGGGGGGGAACGTTGCCGCCCCGGACGTTGGCTCGGAGCCAGCGCTGCGCCACGTACTCCAGCTCGAAGCTTGGGCCCAGGTTGGCGCCGGGCGTCTGCTGCACATCACCGCCCAGCTCGATCGGCAGGTGAAGGCTGAGGAAGACCCGAGACCCCACGTAACGTCCGGCGGTCAAGGTCAGCCCATGAAGACCTTCCTGCCGGATCTGGAAGACATCGAGCCCCAGCTCCTCCTCCGCTGCATTCGACAGGCTCTGCGAAAGCCCGCTGAGCGCGACCTGGGCACCCATCTCGCCCGCGCTCTCTCCACCACCCGCACGCTCGGCCAGCGGATTGTCCGACGCCGGCTTACCGGTGACAATGTAGGACAGCATGTCATCCTGGTTCATCTCCGGATCCCCACTGAACTCGAGCGCGAGGCTGTCCGGATGCCCCTTCGCGGTGACATCGATGAGCACGCCCTCGTCCTCGGGTCCGCCCTGGGTGGGCACCTGATATTGGGCCGTCACCTCGAGCCTGGTCGAATCCGTTGGGCCGGCCAGAGTGATCTCACCGCCGGTGAGCCGGAACTCGCGTCCGTAGATATCGAGACTGCCACGGCCCGGGACCGGCTCGACCCGGCCAAAGAACTGCATTGGCTGGCCCGGCTCCTGTTGTAGCCGGATCCGCCCGTTCAGCTCGATGTCGGCTTTGGGGCTTGTTCTCCGGCGAAACCAGACGCGCCGGGGGAGCCGTAGATCCAGATCCAGGCGAAAGCGATCCACCAGTCCTGGACTCTTGCCTACCCGCGCCAGCACGCCCGGTCCGAACTCCCGTGCAACCTGGCGGAGGTCCTCCGGGGTGAGCTTGACCTTTTCCACCGTCGCCGCCGCCTGTCCACCTCCGACGATGATGTCGGTCCGCCCCATCGTGAGCCGACCGGTGAGGAAAGGCGCCCCCGCGGTGCCTCGGAGGCGAAGCTGTCCCGAGGCCACCGACTGCAGCGACGACGAATGGGAGATGCGGAACTTCTTCAGGTCGGCGGTAAGGTCGAGCGATGGGTCGGTCAGCGGCCGCAGGCGCACGGTGCCTTGGGCGGTGAGCATTTCCTTCTTGCCGGTACTGAGCCGCAACCGATCGATCCGGAGCTCATCGCCCGCCATCCTCCCGATGAGCTCGCCCCCCCGGTAACTCACGTCCATCGTTGGTAGCGTCAGCCCTACACCGGTGACCTGCATGGTGCCGTTCGCCCGCGGCGCGTCCGGCGTTCCGCTCACGCGCGCGTCGGCCACCAGCCTGCCCCGGAGGTCCCGCGCGGTCTCCGGCGGGAGCAACGGCTCGAACAAGCCCAGGTCGAAGCTGTCGGCCCGCACCGCGAGCGCCAGCGTGTCGGCCGATGCGCGCACCGTCCCAATCCCTGCAGTGGTATCGGCCGGAGCGAGGGTGAGCCGCCAGGGAAGGGTGCCATTCACCGTGAGGCGCCCGCCCTTCTGGGGCGCGGCCGTGGCGTCAATTCGTAATCCCTCGCGGGTCCACGCCAGATCGGTGCGGATGCGGCCGATCTCCCGTCCCTTTCGGCGGCGAATGGTCAGCCCCACGCTGCCCTCGAGCGTCGGCCCAGCTGCTGGTCCCGCAAAGCGGAGCCACCCATCGAGCCGGCCTCCGATCGGTGTCAGCTTGACCTCGCGAAGCACATCGAGATCCACGTCGGTGAGCCGGAGTGCGATATCGCTGGAGTGATGGGGATCGAAAGTGCCGTCCACGATGATGCGACGCCTGCCAGCATGAAGCGCCAGCCCGTCCACTATCACATTAGGACGCAGCATCAAATCGGCCGGTTGCTCCAGGGACCAGTCCCGCCCACCCTCGGTGAGATCGAGTCGCTGCAGCACGGCTCGCACGGTGTCGGGACCGACGACGCCGCGCAATCCGGCCACGAGCCTCACGCTATCGCCTACGGTGACGTTTGCCTCGACCGTAATGAGCGAGTCATAGCGCCCGGAGAGCCGGGCTTCGGGAATCCTCACCTTGCCGTACGCCGCGTCCTCCACACGCAGCTCGCCAGCCACCTCCGAGACTCCGGTGCTGTCGAGCGTGGCGCCGGCCTGCACCGTCATCAGCTCGGCAAGGTTGCCGACCGAGAGTATTCGATGGACATCGGCCTTGCCATCGAGTCGCCAGTGCCCGGCCGGGCCACTGACCGTGAGCGCCATGCGTGCCGAGTCGAGTGTGACCGAGTCCGCGCCGGCCAGTGCGGCAAGCGGAGCCACGTCGGCGGCGCTGCCGGTAAGCCGAAGAGTATCGGCCCTCGCACTCTCTCGGAGCGCTAACCGCCCGCCGCCGTCGAGCGCAGCAACGTTGGATCTGACGAACAGGGTGTCCACTTGGATCGCGCCGAACTCGGGTCGCAGCGACAGGTGCACTGTCTGGAGATGCACGCCGCCAATGCCGCCAATCGCGTCGAGGGTGCCGCCGAGAGAAACGAGGCCGGTGCTGTCGCCGACTGCGTCCAGGATGAAGCGCGACTCGAGCCGCCCACCCGCATCGGGGCGGCCAGTCCATCGGGCGAGGCGCTCGAGGCGGAGGGTCCCGTCCGTGTGGACCTGTTTGGTGTCGCCCAGCCTACCGCTCAGCGTGGCGCCGAGCTCGCCGTCCGGACCCGCCAGGCGCAGGTTACCACGCACCGCTCCGCTCTCCAGCTCCAGCCCGAGCCGTCCGCCGGTGAGCTGGGCCTGATTGATGTTGGACGGGAGCAGCTCGACCGCGAGGCGGCCCTGCACGCCGTCGGCTGGGCCTTCGGTCATGCTGCCGGTGAATCGCGCGTTGACTCCGGTCCGCAGGCCGGGCCGCCCGAGCAGTGTGCCGAGGTCGAGCGAGTCGGCCCGTCCGCGGTGGACCGCGAACGACGGGTCTTCGGCGAACGGTCGTCCCTCACCGGCGAGGGCGAGCGCGCCGGCATTGCTGTTGACTGATCCGTCGACGGTGAGCCGCTCTCCTCTCATCTTTACGTCGAGCGCTCCCGCAGTGACCTGGACTCGCCCCAGTCGCGACGGGTGAACCGTCACTCGCCCCTGGAGCGAGCGGGTCGCCCCACGCCATCGTCCGCTTCCGCTGGCGTGCAAGGTGACCGGCCCGGCCAGATCCGGCCGGCCCAGGAAGGTGCCGAGATCCACTCGCTCGATCGACGCACGGCGGAGATTGAGCGCCGCCGTGGAATCGAACGGCCGCACGTCGGCGTCGATGGCGAGTCGCCCGCCCTGGAGCGCTCCGCTTAATTCGAGTTGAGCCCTGCCGCCGGCGAGCCGGGCACGTCCCGCCATATGCTCCACCTGGCGCGAGCCATATTGGAGCTCGTCGAGCTCGATCCGGAGGGACGCGATCGCCGCGTCGGGTGCTACACCCCGTCCAGCCAGCGAAAACCGACCCGACAATGGCGCCATGCTCGTGTCGGCGAGGAGCCGGCCGAGATCCACGCGGTCGATCGTTCCGCGCCTCAGCTCGTAGGTCACCGTGTCGCCGAGGCGCGCGACAAGGTGAGTGGTAACTCGCCCTCCAGCGACCAGAAGCTCCGGGCGCGCCTCGAGTCGCCCGCGGGCGAGAGCCAGTGTGCTGTGGCCGAGCGGCACACTGTCACCGTCGCGGCGCAGGGCCGTGAGCTCCACGCGGCCGGTGAGACGTGCGGATGTGGGGGAAACTCCGGCGCCAGCAAGATGGAGCCGAACATCGAGCACCGGCTCGCCGGACTCGCCGGCCAGGGCGCGGGCGATGGCATCAGAGCCGGGAAGCCCACTCGCCACGCCGGTCAACCGATACTCGGGAACGGAATCGAAGGGTCGCATCCGGCCGGTAATAGCGAACGCCCCGCCCCCGGCCACACCGCGAAGCCTCACCGCCGCGCTTCCCCCGCGCACGTCGGCATGAAGGCGGAGCCGCTCGAGCGCCGTTCCGGCGAGGCGCGACCCGGTAAGCCGGAGATCCACCTTCCCGTCAGCCCGGCCGAGCGTCGATCCCTCGAGGTCGGCTTCGACCTTGCCGTTGAGGCTGCCCGATGGGGCCACCTTGTACAACCGGGAGGGATCGAGCCGGCGGATGGCACCGTTCAACCGGTAGTTGGCGGCCCCTTTGGCCAGCGGCGCAGCACCGCTCAGCGTCAAGGTGGCCTCATCCAGCCGCGCACCCAGTCGCGCGGTGATGAGTCCGTCCGCATTACCCTCCGCGCTCGCCTCCAGGCGTAGGTCACCTCCAGGAGTCACGGCGGGCACGACCGCGGCGAGATCGGCCAGCGCCAGCGGCATCGTCTTGACCCCGACGTCGAGCCGGTCCACCAGGCGAGGATCGTCGAGATTGCGCGGCAGCACCACCCGGCCGACAACGTCAGTCCGTTCGGTCTGGATTCGCACCGGATTGAAGCGGAACTCGTCCCGCGTGATCTCACCCCGGGTGGCGACCGCAAACCAGCGTCCGCTGCCGGGCGACGCCACCGCTGCATTAAGCTGGTCCACTCGAACGAGCACCTGCGGGCCGATCACCAGATCGCGCGCATGGAGGTTGAGCCCCCGCACCCGCAGCGCAGAGTCCGGGGCGAGCTCGGCCACGAGCTCCACGTCGCGGAGATCCAGCCGTTCCAGCGTGAACCCGCCGCCGCTCCCGGTAGTGTCAGCTGAGCGCCGCAGCGCATTCGACAGGTCCCAGCTGTCGCCCTCCCGCCGCGCTATCGCCCGTGCTCCCTCCACTGTCAGTTCGCGTACCCGGGGCTCGGCCCCTCGGAGACGCCGCAGGTCGTAACCCACCTTGAGCCGGTCCACCCGGGCCAATTCGCGGTCGTTTCTGACCAGCCGCACCTCATCCAGCGCCAGATGGTGCAGCCAGTCTCCACCCACCCGGCCTACTTCGAGGCGGTAGCCGGGATTGAGGGGAATGACGGTGACGAGGCGGCGCACTACCCAGGTGGGGATGGGGGGAAGCTGCAGCAGTGCGAGGACCGCGACCACCAGCGTGAGCACGCTGATGCCTATGATGGCCAGGGGACGGGTCCAGCGGCGCACGGCAGGTGACGACATCATACGTAGTGTGCGGCCACGGTTGATGCGCTCACCATGACGGGCGTCACGCTATGCTACGAACCTGCCAGCGGACCTGGCCCAAGCTCTTCGAGGAGAGTAACCTAGGACTTCTTCTCTCGGGAACAGTCATCATGATTGCTCGAACCTGGCGCGGGGCCACCGAGGCCAAGGACGGCGAGGCTTACCTGAAGTATCTCCACCGGACCGGCCTTGCCGAGTACCGAAAGACGCCCGGTAATCGCGGTGTACTAGGCCTCCAGCGGATCGTGGACGGGCGGGCGGAATTCTTCCTGATCTCGCTTTGGGAATCAGAAGCGGCGATCCGCCAGTTCGCCGGCGAGGACATCGAGAAGGCGGTCTTCTATCCTGAGGACGAGCGGTTCCTGATCGAGCGGGACGATCACGTGTCTCACTATGAGGTGGTCTATGACACCGCGCCGCTCAGGTCAAATTCATCTTCCTGAGCAGCGCCTGGAACCGCGGGTGCGAGTGCAGGCTGGTGAACAGAAATGAGCCCTTGATCCCGTGCACATAGCCGGCTCGCTCCTCGTAGGCTCGCTCCAGAAAATCCATCGCCTGGTCCGCCTCACCCAAGCCGGTGTATACGTACGCCATGTGGTAGGGGGAGACGTATCGCTCCTGCGACAACTGTTCCAGCTGTCGCAGTACCTCCCGAGCGTTCGCGGTCTTGCCGGTCATTGCGTAGGCTTGCCCCAGCTGTGCCCGGTACATGGTAACATCGGGGGCGAGCGCCACCGCCTGCTCTAACTCGGGCAGGCCCTGGTCCGGCATGCCGCTCTTCAGATACGCCCACCCTAAGGTGGAACGCCCCCTCGGGAAGTCAGGCTCGAACTCGACGCATCGTAAGGCCGCCTCCAGAGCTTCCTGGTACCGTCCTGCCCGTAGCAGCGTGGTTGCGACGTCCACCCGGTGGACCAGGGGGTCGAGCTCCTGCGCCCGTTTCCCCAGTGCCAATGCTTCGTCCCACCGCTCCTGCGCGCCGCAGAGCCACCCATAGTGGTCGTGGATATCGGCTGCGCCCGGATTCAACTGGAGCGCCAGCTTGAACTCCGCCTCGGCGCCCGCCCACTCGAAATCGTGGGTGAACTTGAGCAAGGCCAGCACCGAGTGGGCCTCTCCCAGCTGGCCGTCCAGCGCCAGCGCCTTGTTGACCGCCTCCATGGCCTGCTGAAACGCCAGGTCCGGCTTCAGCAAGCCACCAGTTGCCCCAGCCGCGAGCTCGGCATAGGCCAAGGCCACACCGGTGTGGGCCAAGGCATAGTCCGGGTCGACCGCAATCGCCTGCCGAAAATACTCGATGCCCTTTCGCATGCTCTCCTCGGTATAACGGCTGTAGCAGTACCGCCCCTGGAGGTAGAGCTGGTAGGCACGGACATCGCTCGTCGGCTTTCGCCGGATCCGAGTCCGCTCATCCGGCGACAGCTCTGCTTCCAGCGCGGAGGCGATCTGGAGGGCGACGTCGGTCTGGATGGCGAAGATGTCGGTGAGCTGCCGGTCGTAGGTCTCGGCCCACAGATGCCGGTCCACCTCCGCATCGATCAGCTGGGCGACGATCCGCACCCGATCGCCGGCCCGCCGCACACTCCCCTCGAGCAGCGTGGCGACCTGGAGCGTGGCCCCGATCTCCCGCAGACTTTGCTCACGATTCTTGAACTGCATCACCGAAGTTCGGGAGATCACCTTGAGCGAGCGGATCTTCGAGAGCTGGGCGATGACGTCTTCCGTGATCCCGTCGGCAAAGAACTCATTCTCCGGATCCGCGCTGAGGTTGCGGAACGGCAGCACCGCGACCGAGGGAGACCGGGCCTGCTCGCCGGTCGGCGCGGTGAGCGCCTCGATGAACGCCGCAGCCGAGGGGAACCGGTCGGCCGGAGTGGTCGCGAGGGCCTTCATGATCGCTTGCTCCACCGCGGGCGAGACGGTGGCCCGGAGGCGGCGCACTCGAGGTATCGGGTCGGTGAACCGCTTGGCGATCATTACCTGGGCCGTGACCCCGGTGTACGGCGGCTCACCCGCGAGCAGCTCGTAGAGAACGCAGCCCAGACTGTACACGTCGCTTCGAGGATCGAGCGTTCGTTCCCCGGCCGCCTGCTCGGGACTCATGTACGCCGGCGTACCGAGCATGATGCCTGTTCCAGTAAGCCGGTCTGGCTCGTTACTTCCCCGCTTCCCCGCTTCCCCGCCTCCCTGCCCGAGAGCGATCCCAAAATCCGAGACCATCGCCTCGCCTTCATGCAGCAGGATGTTCTCCGGCTTGATGTCGCGGTGAATCAGGCCGTGGGCGTGGGCGTGATCCAGCGCGGAAGCCACCTGGCGCACGATGGCGATGGCCTGGTCGATCGGGAGCTGCCGCTCGCGGGAGAGCTTCTGCCGAAGCGACTCGCCCCTGACGTACGGCATCGAGAACCAGAGCAGGGGAGCCGCCCCGCTGTCATACAGTGGAAGGATGTGCGGATGGTTGAGCCCCGCGACGATCTGGATCTCGCGATCGAACCGCTCCGGTCCCAGCACCGCGGTGAGCTCGGGTCGGAGCACCTTGATCGCCACCTTGCGCCGATGCTTCAGATCGTCGGCCAGGTAGACCGTCGCCATGCCGCCGCGACCGAGCTCGCGCTCGATGGCGTAACGGCCGGCGAGGGCAGAGCTGAGGCGGTCTAGTTCAAGGGAGGTCATGTACGAAGATAAGCAGCAGTGCGACCGTCTCTAGCCGTCACTCGGTGTAGCGCTCGTCCACAATCTGGAGGTGATGCCGCACATGTCCCGCAATGACGTAAGCGAGGGCGCGGACGCTGATCGGCTGGTCGCTGGCAGTCCCCCGCCGGTGCCAGGCTTCGGCCGGCAAGTTACGAAAGAGCGCGATGGTCGCCCGCCTGACGTCGCCCCATTCCGCGGCCAGATCGGCCAGGGTACGGTCTCCGGCTCCAGCTGCCGCAACGTAGGCCTGGTCGTCGAAGCTGGGCAGCGGAGTCTTGTCGCCTCGGCCGACTCGGAGCGCCCGATAGGCGAAGACCCGCTCGGTATCGCACAGATGACCGACCATCTCCTTGATGCTCCACTTGCCCGGCGCGTAGCGGTGGTCGCCCCGCGCCTCGGGAATCCGGCCGAGACGGGCGAGGACCTGGTCGAGCTGAGTGACCAACACCGCCAGGATGTCTTCGTCCTCGGCGATGCGGCCTACATAATCGGCGAACGACGCTGCGTACTCGCCGACCTCCGGGCGGGTTGTTGTGATCATTCTCGAAAATAAGCAGTTGTGCGACAGCTTCTAGTTGTCTAGCTGTCATTCTGAGCGAAGCGAAGAATCCCTCGAACGACCACGGAGAGATCCTTCGCTGCGCTCAGGATGACATTGCGCTCAGAATGACACAGTCGCAACGCCGACTACCACCAACGCGACGGCCCAGATCAGATCCAGGTTCACCCACGCCTTCCGGAGAAACCGTACGCCCACCTTCTCGTACACGATCACGGCGAGGAGTCCGGTCACCAGCAGGTAGCCCGCCGTGTGCACCAGCGTCGCCAGGACTCCGCTCCACTCCACACTGGCCAAGGGCAACGCCGACATCTGGTGCAGCGCGTGACCCGAAGGCGGCGTCGCCATCACCAGGGGCAGCACCATGAGTCCGGCCCCGTGGGCGGAGGCCATGAGGAACGACCAGATCGCGAGCTCGCGGGCGCCCACCTGCATTCCGCCGAACGTCAGGTGCCTCGAGCGAGCCAGCCGGTAGAAACCGAGCCCGACCAGCAAACCGGCGGTGACCCAGCGAAGAACCGCGAGCGGCAGCACCAGGCCCACCAGACCCGCCGCGGCGACGGCGCCTCCGATGGCGCAGGCGTGCCCCACTGCGAGAGGGCCCAGTGCCGCCCACACCGCCCGGCGGCTCTCCCGCTGGAGCCCCAGCGCCACGGCGAAGAGCCATCCCATCGCCGGGTTGACGCCGTGACCGGCGCCGAGGGCGAGGAGCGCGGGCCAGGACATCGCGGCGGGGTCGGTCATGAGGAGAAGCAGAACGAGTCGGACGAGGCGTCGCCGCCCTGAAGCCGAACCTGGTGGCAGCGCATCCCCGGCTCCATCGCAAGGAAGTAGCGCGAGTCCAGCGCCATCCCGCCCTCGGGTTTGGTATCGAGCTTCACCATCCAGCCCTTCATCCCGTCGGGATAGAACTGTACGTCCCACGGGGAGTAGAGCCCGTTGGTGAGATACACCCGGCGCCCGTCCCGGCTCAGCTCCACCATCTGCGGGCCCCCATTCAACCGCTGGTTCGGCTGGGCCGGATGTGCGGCGCGGCGGACGATCCCGCCGATCTGGGTGGTGGCCGTGAGCCTCGGCATGAACGGGTCGGAAACGTCATATTGCCGGAGCTCGCCCGTCCCCCAGCACGACACGTAGAGCTGCTTGTCATCGAGGGAGAGATTGATGTCGCTCACCAGCGGCGGCACCGCCTTGAACCCCTGGAGCAGCGGCGGCAGGTCCGCCGGATCCGCCGGCTCGGCAGGAATGGTGATCACCTTCTTCACCTTCCACTCACTGCGACCCTCTCTGCCCTTTCCGCGCTTGTTCTTTCCGCCTTCTCCGCCCTCTCCGCCTTCCTTATACCACACCCATATCGACGCCGACAGATCCTCCAGCGAGATCACCACGCCCACGAACCCGTACGCCTTCCTGGGATCGCGGGCGGGGCGCAGCTCCAGCGTCATCTGATACTGGTCCCCCAGCGGAAGTTTCTGCTGGTGAGTGCCCTTCCGGAGATCCCAGACATGGAGCGAGTTGCCGTACTTACCGCCCAGCAACAGCTCGGGCACCAAGCCGTTACGCACCATGCTCGGCGTGCCCCACTCGCTGGTAATGGTGGTGTCGTGGCCCAGGTGCCAGGCGAAGTCGTAGGCCAGCTGCTGGGGGCCGTGGTCCCGCTCCCAGGCGCTTTTCGGCTCGAAGCTGTCGTGATCGAGTATGAAGAGGCCGCCTGGCCCGTCACCGTTCGGCGCGCCGAGGGCGCTCAGATAAATGCCGTCGGGACCGCAGTGGACCGTGTGGGGCGAGGCGTAGCCGGTCTTCTTTGCCAGGGTCTCCGGCTCGATCACCTTCACCAGCTCCGGCCGGCGCGGATTGGACTTGGTGTCCAGGATGTGGATCCGCGACGAGTTGATTCCCGGCACCACCAGGTACCGGCGCTCGACGTGCGGGTGCGCCGCCCACGGACAGAGGCTTGCGCTGCAGGCGTTCCAGCCGAAGTGGTGGAGCTCGTCGCCCTTGTTCGGCATGTCGAACTGTCCGACCACCCGGCCATACGACTTGGAACCGGGTTTTACATCCACTACCCCAATGGCATCGGGGCGGGACGCGTCGGGGCTCAGCATCGCCAGGTAGGCGAGCTCCTCGGCAGGTGCCTGCGCCGCCTGTTTGGCGGAAGGATAGAACGTGGGATCGGGACGCAGCGTCGGCATGGGACTCCTCCGGGATATGATTGCTTTCTCGTGATACGGCGACTTCCCGCAAGGCGCAAGGCGGGACGGGCGGACGGGCGGACGGGCGGACGGGCGGACGGGCGGACGGGCGGACGGGCGGACGGGCGGACGGGCGGACGGGCGGACGGAGCAAATGGGTAACGTTTGCGGAACTAGGATGCGATACCGCCACGTGCCTAAGAGATTTTTGAGAATGATGCCTTATGAGAGGTTCGAGGCGTGGAAGACTGCCCATGGACTGGCGCTCGAAATCTATCGAATCACAGACAGCTGGCCGGTATCTGAACGCTATGGTCTGACCTCGCAAGTTCGCAGAGCGGCTCTCTCAGTACCGACGAACATCGCTGAGGGAACGGCAAAAAAAGGATCGCGGCATTATAGACGAGGATACATTCGGCCGGTTGAGTGAATTGCGACTATATGTCTCGCTCGGGCCAGAAGTAAGACGCTGATCCGCTCCTGTTTCCGTCCGCCTGTCCGCCCGTCCGCCTGTCCCCCTACCGAACGCACCCCTGGGGGACGGCAGACCCCCGAGCCCGCTGGAACTCTGCGGAGGGAAGCCACGAAGGCGGCGTGGGATCATTAGCCACAGCAATCGTCACGTCGCGCACGAACTCGGTGAACTGCCGGGAGCCCTCGAGATCCAGCACCGCAGTCTGGTAGTCATCGCTCGGCTGGTGATAGTGCTGGTCGAGATACTCCTTGACCTTCGCATCCACGAAGCCACGCGACATCCCGATACCGTCAGTGCCGAGTGCCATGTAGAGCGCGGGAACCCCGGCGCGGGCGAAGGGGTAATTGTCGGCCCGGAGGAAAAATCCCTCCTCGGGGTAGGGATCCGGTGAGACGCGGAGTCCCGCCTTCCTTGCCACGCCGGCAACCGTAGCTCCAAGGGTGCTGAGCTCCACACCCAGCGGTGCGACGTCACGCTTGGGCCCCAGCAACTCGATTCCGTCGTCCAGATTCAGATTCGCAGCCACTCGTGAAGACGGTAAGGGTCCGGCACAGACGAACGCGTGGGCACCGAGCAAGCCCCATTCTTCCGCAGTGGTGAAGAGAAACGTCAGCGAGCGATGCTGCGGATGGCGGGCGAAGATGCGAGCCAACGCGAGGAGAGCGGTGGTTCCCGAGCCATCGTCGAGGGCACCGTTGTAGATCGAGTCGCCCTTGACCGGAGGCCCAATGCCATAGGCGTCCCAGTGCGCGCTCAGCACCACGTGGTCTCCGGAGAGGCCGGAATCGACTCCGGGCACCACCCCGATGACGTTGTGCGTCACGACCGTCGTGGGACGGGTCCGGAAATGCACGTCCAACCGAACGTCGAGCGGCAGGGAATGGAAGCCGGGCTTGGCAGCGGCTTCGAGGAGCTTTCCTAGGCGGGGCACCCCGTGGGGCAGGAGGCCGGCGAGAACGGAGTCGGTCAGCGACCCGGTGAATAGCAGAGTCACGTGGCCCATGTCACCGGCGAGTTGCCGGTTCCCCGTGACCGGGCCCGGGGGAAGCGAATCGTGGGGGCGAAGCCAGAGAACGCCGACTGCCCCCCGCCGTTCCATCTCGGCAACCTTATCGGTTGACCAGGAGAAGCGCGACGCGCGGACTCCGTTGAAGCGTAGGGTGTCGCCGGCGATTGCCGGCTCACCTCGTAGCACGACGGCTACCTTGCCGTGGAGGTCGGCACCGGCAAAATCGTTCCAGCCGTAGATCGGCGCGTAGATCCCGTAACCAACGAAGACCGGCTCGCCGCCCGCCCGCACCTCAGGCCTGGCGCTGAAGTTGGAGAGACGGACGTCCCGCCCGTGCTGGAGAGAGCGACTGACGCGGCCACTGAGTCGCGCGGTATTAGGAGAGCTGGAGTCGGGCTGGTGCGTGAGGATGGAAACCGGCTGAAGCCAACTCGCGATCGTGTCCTCGGCCACGAGTGAGGCACCGGGTCGGACCCCGAACCCCTGCAGCTCGCTGATCAGGTACCCGGTGGTCAGCGCTTCGGCGCGAGTACCGGGGTACCGTCCCTCGAACAGGTCGGACGACAGGAATCGCAGCCGAGCGCCCAGCTCCTGTGCGGTGATCGCGAGCGAGTCCGCATTCTGGCCGGCGGCCGGTGTAGCCCAGATCAGCAAGCTGAAGGTGGCTCGAAGAGTCAGGCGCACAGGGGTCAGGGTGACATGCGAGCTATCGTCGCTTAACCGTCGAGCTGTCCTTCGCCGGTGCCGGCATCGGCGCCCGCTTCAGGGTGTCTCTCACCGGCGGCGGAGCCGGCGCTCGCGCCGTAACCACCCCTTCCAGCTCGTCCGCGATCCGTTCCGCCTCGTACACCTTCCTCAGCGCCTCGGTCAGTCCGCGCGAGTGCACCGCGACCGCCCGCGACACCGCATCGGTATAGAGGAACCGATTCGGTAGCTGCTCGATGTTGCCGTCGAAGATCAGCCCGACGACCTCGGCATTCTTGTTGATCACCGGACTCCCCGAGTTGCCCCCGATGATGTCGTTGGTGGTGACGAAGTCGAGCGGCTGGGCCAGGTCGAGCCGGTCCCGGTGGGTCTTCCAGCGGTCCGGCAAATGGAACGGCGGTTTGTCGTCGAACTCCGCCGATCGGCCATAGAGCCCGTAGAAGCTGGTTTTGTACGGCGCGATTGTGCCGTTCATGGGGAAGCTCTTCACTACTCCGTCGCTGATCCGGAGGCTGAAGGTGGCATCGGGTGGGAGTGAGGTGCCGTAGGCGGCGAAGATCGCCTGCCCCACCTTCTCCGCGTTGGCCGACGCAACGTCCTGAAGCCGGGCGGCGCGCTGCTGCACCCGCATGGCAATCGGATTCAGTTTCCGAGCCAGCACAATCAATGGGTCGGTCGAGCCGGCCACCGCGGCCGATCCACCCTCCAGTAGCGATGCCCGCGTTGTCGAGTCAGCCAGCTTGGTGCCGTTGACCGCCGCCTCGGCCGCGACCTCGGGGCTCCGGCCACCGAGGAACGACTTGAGGTACGGATCGTTCTTGGGGAGATCCTTGCCGGCCTGGGTGAGCCAGGCCTGGATCATCTGCTTGTCCTGCTCCGGCTCGCTGGAGACGTCGCCCAGAATGGAGTTCTTGATGTTCTCCAGCCCCCGGCCGCGATACTGGGGCAGGCGGAGCGAGTCGGGAAGCTTGGCCTGCTCGGGGATTCGCACGACCCCACCGGCCACATTCAGCAGCGGCGACGCGCCGAAGCTGTACCAGCGCTGCTGCTTGGACAGGGCCGCGAGCTGTCCTTGCGCCGTAGCGATCTGGTCCCAGGCCGTGCCGTAGCGGGCCTTGAGCTTCGGGTCGGCGGCGATCCGCCGGCGAAAGTCCCGCTCGAAGGCGCGCTTCTTGGCCATGATGCTCGAGTCCTGCAGACCACTGAGATAGCCGGTCACCGCCTTCTTGGAGTTCTCCAGGCTGAAGATGTCGTTCTCCACCGCGCGCCGGGTCTGTTCATCCCTCTGGGCCAGCTCCCGCAGGATCGCCAGGTTCCGCTCGTAGGAGCCGAGCTGGGCCGGGTACTGCACGTCGCGAAGGTACTCCATCTGGGCGACGGTCAGCAGGCGGCCGGTGGAGCCGGGGTTGCCGGTCACCAGCACCAGGTCGCCCTCCTTCGCTCCATCTTTGCTCCACTTCAGGTAGTCCTTGGGCTGGTACGGCCGGCCGTTCTCGTAGACCCGCATCAGGCTCAGGTCGAGGTCGTAGCGGGGGTAGGTGAAGTTGTCGGGGTCGCCGCCGAAGAAGCTGATCGCCTCCTCGGGAGCCATGACCAGCCGGAGGTCGTCGAAGCGCTTGAAGCGGTAGAGCGAGTAGACGCCGCCCTGGTAGTAGGTGACGACCTGGCACTGAAGGCCGGCCTCCTCCCCACAGCTCTTCTCGATCGCGCCGATCGCGGCGTTGCGCTGGGCCACCTGGGTCGCTGGTGCCTTGGCGGTGACCGCCTTCTGGATCGGGTCGGTCACGTCCTCGATGCTCTGCAGCTGGTCCACGTAGAGGCCGGGGCACTTCCGCTCGTCGGCCTGGGTCTTGGCGACGAAGCCGAGCTCCTGGAAGTTCGAGTCCGGGGTGGAGACCGCGGTGATGCACTCGCGGGCGCAGTGATGGTTGGTCATCACCAGCCCCTTGGAGGACACGAACGAGGAGGAGCAGTTGGGCAGGCGAATCGAGGCCAGCCGGACGTGATCCAGCCACTCCTTGGTCGGGGCGAACCCGTAGCGTGCCTTCCAGTAGTCGAGCGGCGGCGACTCGAAGGTCCACATGGTGCCGAACTCCTTGATGTAGCCCGGCGGAAGCTTGGTTTCGATCTCGGTCGGGGAGGTCACCTGGGCGGCCGCGGGACCAGCAAGGACGACGAGTGCTGCGGCTGTCAGGATCCGGCTGGCGAAGCATTCCATGATCGAGCCTCTCAGGGGTCGTGGGTGGCGCGGGGAATGTAGGCGGGAGGCTACTGGATCGCTACGCGGTACGGCGGTACGGCGGTACATGGCGATTCGTCGGAAGCGGAGCACCCGCGGTCCGGAGGACCGCGCCAATGGTAGAGCCCGGCCCGTAGGGCCGGGCGGAGCTGCGAAAAAATGGTTACGTCTCCCGCCCGGGCGCATTCCATGTTAGGCCATGCGCTCTTGCCGCCCTTATGCCGAGGATCACAGATTATGGGCATGGCTGCCATCCCGCCTCCGGCCACGACACTCGACGAGTTCTTCGCACTGCCGGAGGACAGCTCCTGCAGGGAGGAGTTGCTCGCCGGCGTCTACGTCGTGAGCCCGAATCCTACCTTGCGGCACCAGCGGGCGGTCCTGGCGCTGTATCATCGGCTCACACCAGCGCTCGAGGGGCATCCGGAACTGCTCTTGTTCCCGATATCCGGAGACATCGTGCTGGGTCCGCGTACCGTGGTGGTGCCGGATCTGTTTGTGGTTCCAAGACCTCTCTCCTCATACGTGCACTGGCGCGAGGTGGCGCGCCCCCTCCTCGCCGTCGAGGTACTTTCCCCCGGAACTGCGGGTCGGGACCGCGGCATCAAGCGTCGTTTGTACCAGCAGGCGGAGGTGCCGGAGTACTGGATTGTGGACCTGGACTCGCGACTGGTGGAGCGCTGGCGGCCTGGGGACGAGCGGCCGGAGATCCTCAGCGAGACGCTCAGGTGGCAGCCGTT
Source organism: Gemmatimonadales bacterium (assembly GCA_038209515.1). Lineage (GTDB taxonomy): Bacteria > Gemmatimonadota > Gemmatimonadetes > Gemmatimonadales > GWC2-71-9 > CAVVWJ01. The sequence continues at coordinate 4,362 of JBBQXQ010000033.1, read as the reverse complement.
GGAGTCCGCGGCGGCGTTCGAGTTGGACCTGGCAGGATTCTTCGCCGAGGTGCTTGACCGCTGAAAGGCGGACAGGCGGACAGGCGTGCGGCGGTACGGCGGTAGGGGTCCGGCCCCGGACCAGAGGTCAACTCGCAATTCGAAGTCAACCCGCAATTCTTGAAATATGCGATTCGTCGGACGCGGAGCACCCGCGGTTCGGAGAACCGCACCAATGGTAGAGCCCGGCCCGTAAGGGCCGGGCGGAGCATCGAGCCCGATTAATCAACCCCGGCCCGGCGTAGCCGGGCGTGTCCGCCGTCGAATTAGGACAAAGCGGCCGGATCGCCACGCGGGCCTCCGGCCCGCTCGCGATGACTACGCGGGCACCTTCGGCGGCTTAATCACCCCTGGTTTTCCCGCCACCCGCCTGAGCACTCCAGTCTGCCCCACATGGTAGCACTCGTGAAAAACGAAGGTGGCGAGGTTGCTCCCCACCGTCTCGTTGGGCTCTCCGGTGAACGGCCGGGGCGGCTTCGCGGCCAGAGCCTCGGGCGACATGCCCGTGATGGCTCTGACAAGAGGCTCCTGCATCGCCTTGTAGCGTCGCCTCAGCTCGTCGAAGGGGAGCGCACGCTCCCGGCTGAACGGCACTCCGGTTCTGTCATCGTAGGGGTCGAACTCCTCCATCGGATACGGTGATTTCTGACCCATGCCGCCGAGGGCCATGTTCCTCGTGCGGGTCATGTGTCCCAGGACCTGGTTGAGGCAGCTGCCGCCCTTCGAAGGCGTGATCAGGCTCTCCTCGTGCGACACGTCTTTGGTATTCATGTCCAGGACCTTACTGGAGAGCTCGAGCTGGTGCGCGAGGGTCTTGGCGTGCATGGTATGGGATTCTCCTTGCGGGCTAAGCCTTCGAAATCGGTGGTACGCTGGACAAGATAAGCTTCGGTCCCCTCGGTCGCTGCGCTCCCTCAGGGTGACAACCCTATATCTCGCGACTCGCGACTCGCGACTCGCCTGCTCTAGCCCCACCCCTGTAACATTGTAACCTTGAGGTGTAGCCTCTCCCCAGGACCATCTTGTCTGATGCCGTAAGTCGCCTCCAAGCTGCTCTTGCCGACCACTACCGCATCGAGCGCGAGCTCGGACGCGGCGGCATGGCCACCGTCTGGCTGGCCCATGATCTGAAGCACGATCGCCAGGTCGCTATCAAGGTGATCCGGCCCGAGCTGGCCGCCGCACTCGGTGGGGAGCGGTTTCTCCGCGAGATAGGGATCGCCGCCCACCTGCAGCACCCGCACATCCTGACCCTCATCGATTCGGGAGCGTATGCCGGCCACCCGGGAGATGGGCCGGGCTCGCTCTACTACGTGATGCCCTATGTCGAGGGAGAATCTCTCCGAGAGCGATTGACCCGGGTTGGTCGGCTCTCGCCGCAAGACACGATCCGAATCCTCCAGGATATCGTCGACGCGCTGGTCCATGCCCACCGCCACGGCATCGTCCACCGCGACCTCAAGCCTGAGAACATCATGCTGACCGGTCGCCATGCTCTGGTGATGGATTTCGGCGTGGCCAAGGCGGCGGCTGCGGGTCAGGAAGGGGATACCGGGACGCTCACGGCGCTCGGTCTCGCGGTCGGCACTCCGGCATACATGTCCCCGGAGCAAGCGGCCGGCCAGGCCTCGGTCGACGCACGCGCCGATATCTACGCGGTCGGTGTGCTCGGATACGAGATGCTGAACGGGCAGCCGCCGTTCACCGGAACCACGCCCCAGGCGATCCTCGCCTCGCAGGTCACCCGCACGCCGAAGCCGCTGGCGGAGCTCCGCCCCGATCTCCCGCCCGAGCTGGTCACCACGATCATGCGGTGTCTGGAGAAGGAGCCGGAGCGGCGCTGGCCATCGGCCGAAGCGCTCCTGTCGCGGCTCGAGCAGTCCGCCGGCGGTGCTGCGCGAACGCGGGGCTTGAATGCCCGGGTACTGGCGGCGGGGGCAGCACTCCTGGCGCTCCTCGGCGCGGCGCTCTGGCTCGGTCCCGGCCGGCAGATGCGGGAGCGGCGCTGGGCCCGCGAACAGGCGATTCCGCAGCTACTGTCCCTGGCCGAGTCGGGCTACTGGGAGCCGGCGTACGGTCTGGCTCGTAGGGTTGCCGCCATACTTCCGGGAGATTCCCTGTTCAACGCGCTTCGGCCCAAGTTCGCCCGGAAGCTTAGCATTCGCACCGATCCCGCGGGCGCGAGGGTCTGGCGAAATGCATACGGTGCTCCGGATTCCAGCTGGATCCTGCTGGGACGCACTCCCCTCGACAGCGTGCTCCTCGCGCTCAGCGGAGGTGGCGGGACTTTCATCAATACCAACCGGCTGCGCATCGAGGCGCCCGGTTACCGGACCCTCGACCTCGTAGGACTCCCCTTTCGCGATTCGGTGATCAGACTGGATCGGGACAGCGCGATCCCTCTCGAGATGGTCCGGGTCGCCGGGGGACAGCTTGATGTCGTCTTCCCCGGCTTGGAGCACGTCAAGCCGATCCAGCTGGGCGACTATCTCATGGACCGGTACGAGGTGACCAACCGCGAGTTCAAACGCTTCGTGGACAGCGGTGGCTACCGTCGCCGGGAATTCTGGGAACAGCCCTTCGTCCGCGCCGGCCAAGAAGTTCCCTGGAAGCAGGCCATGGCCCTGATGACCGACCGCACCGGGCGGCCCGGCCCCTCTACTTGGGAGGCCGGCGAATTTTCGCCCGGGCAAGAGGGTTATCCGGTAGGTGGCGTGAGCTGGTATGAGGCCGTCGCCTTTGCCAAGTTCGCCGGCAAGGCCATTCCTACCGTCGCGCACTGGAATCACGCCGCCAGCGTCTATCAGAGCGCCTCGATCGTCCCCCTCAGCAACTTTTCCGGGCAGGGTGCCAGACCGGTGGGCACCGGCCGAGCCATCAGCGCCTATGGGACCTACGACATGGGAGGGAACGTTCGCGAGTGGTGCGTCAACGCCGGCGGCAACCAGCGTTTCATCCTGGGTGGTGGGTGGAATGACGAGCCGTACCAGTTTACCGACGTCTATACCCAACCTCCGTTCGACCGATCGCCGACCAACGGGATCCGGCTGGTAAAATACCTCACGGTGGATTCCAACCTGACGGCGGCGGGACAACCACTCACCCGCGCTCAGCGCGACTTCCTCAAGGAGCGGCCGGTTCCCGATCCGGTCTTCTCGGTCTACCGCCGGATGTACGAGTACGATCGGGGGCCACTCGACGCCCGGGTGGTGGAAACGGTAGACGAAGGGGAGTGGACTCGGGAGCTGGTCCGTATGCAGGCGGCCTATGCCGGAGACAGCCTCCTGGTCTATCTCTATCGTCCGAAGCGCGGAGTGAAGCCCTACCCCGCGGTGGTCTACTTCCCCGGATCGGGTTCCATCCGCGATCGTCCCCAGAACCTCCCCTGGCGCGGCATCGATTTCATCATCAAGAGCGGCAGGGTTGTGCTGCTTCCGGTGTACAAGGGAACCTACCAGCGGAGCGATTCGTTGTTTGCCGACGTGCAGGATACCACCAACTTCTATCGCGACCACGTCATCATGTGGGCCAAGGACCTGAGCCGGGGCATCGATTATCTCGAGACTCGTCCCGACATCACCACCCGGCAGTTGGCATACTACGGTGTCAGTTGGGGTGGAGCGATGGGTGCGTTGATGCCGGCGGTAGAGCCGCGAATCAAGGTAAGCGTGTTGTATGTGGCCGGCCTGAGCACGGAGCGCGCGCGTCCGGAGGTGGACCCGATCAACTTCCTACCTCGGGTAACGATTCCGACGCTGATGCTGAACGGCCGCTACGACTTCTTCTTCCCGATCGAGACTTCGCAGGTCCCCATGTTTCGGCTGCTCGGCACGCCAGCGGATCAGAAACGATATGTAGTGGAGGAGGGGAGCCATTTCGTTCCGCGCACGCGGCTGATCCAGGAGACCCTAGCCTGGTTGGATAAGTATCAGCCGACTCAATAGTCACGAGTCACGAGTCGCGAGTCATTACATTTGTAACCTTGATGTGTAGCCTCTCCCCAGGACCATCTTGTCCGACGCCCTGAGTCGCCTCCAAGCTGCTCTTGCCGATCACTACCGCGTCGACCGCGAGCTCGGACGCGGCGGCATGGCCACCGTCTACCTCGCCCACGACGGCAGGCACGACCGCGAAGTCGCGCTCAAGGTGCTGCGCCCGGAGCTGGCCGCGGTCATCGGGGCAGAACGCTTCCTGGCCGAGATCAAGGTCACCGCCCACCTCCAGCACCCCCACATTCTGCCGCTCTTCGACTCGGGCGCCGCGGACAGCTTCCTGTTCTACGTGATGCCCTACGTGGAGGGGGAATCCCTCCGCGGCCGCCTG
>JBBQXQ010000032.1:0-26694 GCA_038209515.1 Gemmatimonadales bacterium | reverse complement strand
GTCTGCCAGCGATCGGAGGGCTGCTTCTCGAGCGCCCGCATGATCGCCGCGGTGAGCTCGGCGGGAGCGTCCGGCCGCATCCGCTCGAGCGGAACCGGACGTTCAGCAATGTGTTTTGAGACCACCACCCGGTGCGGTCCCTGGAAGGGCGGATGACCCGCCAGCATCTCGTAGGCGACAACGCCGAGGGCGTACAGGTCGCTACGGCTATCGATCTCCTCGCCGGCCGCCTGCTCGGGGCTCATGTAGACCGGCGTCCCCACTGCCACGCCCTGGCCCGTGCTGGAGCCGCCGGAATCGGCGACCACGGCCCGGGCGATCCCAAAATCTGCCAGCAGCGCACGCCCGGTGGCGTGATCGAGCAGAACGTTTTCCGGCTTCACGTCCCGGTGCACCACTCCCGCACGGCCGGCACAATCGAGGGCAGACGCCATGTCCGACACGATCCGGGCGGTCTCCTCCGTACTCAGGCGACCCTCCCGGGCCAGCCGCTGGCGCAGGCTCTCCCCGGCCACCTCGTCCATGACGTAGTACAGGAGGCCGTCCGCGCTCCCGGCGGCATGAATCGCGACGATGTTGGGATGACGCACCCGCGCGATGGTGCGGGCCTCGGTCAGGAACCGGCGGGTAATGGCATCATGCAGCGCGAGCTCGGGGTGGACCACCTTGATCGCCACCCGCCGGTCGAGCGTGGCATCGGTGGCGAGAAAGACGACGCCCATACCACCGCGCCCGAGCTCGCGCTCGAGGCGATACTGTGAGCCCAGCGCCGTCTGGAGTGCGGTGAAAAGATCGATCGTATCGCTCACGTCAGCCTTCCTGCCAGCCTCGATTGGATACGCTCGTAGGTAGAAACGTTGCCTGACACAGCCGTGGCCGCCGCGTTTTTGAACCTGACGAGGTTTCGCTTCGCACCGTTTCGGATTTACTCTCCTTTGACGCCGCTGCCGTACCCTCCCGCACGACCTTTCGGGAGGACACCGTGCGCTTTGGCTCAGAAACAGCTTCGCCGACCGTGGCAACCGTCCTGTTACCCGTCGAGCGGCCCCGAGTCGATGCCGCGGGCAGCGGCTGTTTTGCGGTGGTGCACCGGGACTCGATTCCAGACGCCGTGCGGATCGTACGGGAGCGCCCGGTCGATGCCGTTCTCGTGTCGGTTCACCGCTGCGCGCCGGAGCAAGTCGAGGCGCTGGGCCATCTGGTCCGCGAGTTTCCCGGCATCCCGACCGTAGCGCTCGTCTCGCAGCACGACCCCACTGCCACGGAGATGCTGCTCCGGCTCGGCGCCTCGGGTGTGCGTCAGGTCGTGGATGTCACCTCGCCCGCCGGGTGGACCCGCCTGCGCCAAGTGGTCGGCCAGCCGGCCACGCGCGCCGTTGCCCGGATCCAGGGCCCTATCCTCGACGCGCTTGCCGATACACCGGCGGATGCCCGGCTCTTCGTCGAAGCCCTCATCCGCCTCGCCCCTGACACGCCAACCGTCACCACCCTCGCCCAGAGACTGTATGTCCGGCCGAGCACCCTCATGTCCCGCTTTGCCCGGGCAGGCCTTCCGTCGCCCAAGAATTACCTCGCCGCCATCCGGCTGCTGCACGCCTCGTATCTGTTCGAGGCGGCCGGCCTCTCGGTCGCGGATGTCTCGTATCGGCTGGAGTATTCCTCGCCTCAGAGCTTCGGGCGCCATCTCCGGGCCATGCTTGGCTTGACGGCCCTGGAGTTCCGCCGTCGCTTCCCTTTTCCCGTCGCCCTCGCGCGCTTCGTGGAGGTGATGATCACTCCATATGTCCCAATCTGGCGGACGTTTCATCCGGTCGCGGCCGGCAGTTGGGATGGCGCTCGGGAGCTCTAGTGGCCCCGTTCCAGCCGCCCATACTGCCGGAGTACCTCCCGAAGCCGTTCGTGCGGCAGGGCCGGCACCCGCAGGTAATCGGCACCAGTCATGGTCTTGGCGGCAAGAAGGGCGTTGATGATGGCCTCCTCCGTCGCCTGTACCGTGGATTCGTACAGCGGATCGATTCGTTCGTCATCCAGCATAGGGACAGGGATCACCCCTAGCTTATCGGCCGCCCCGGGCCTCGCCGTTGAAAACGCGAGGAACAGATCTCCGGACCCGGCGCCCGCAATGCCACCCATGCGTCCGATCCCCAACGCAGCCCGCTTGGCCAGACGACGAAGCTGGTGCGGCAACAGCGGCGCGCTGGTTCCGATCACCACGATGATCGACCCGTGTTCTCGGTCCCGTGCCTGCCCCCAGGGGCAACGTTTGCGGGCAGCGTCTGGCCCGAGCGGCGCGTCGGTGTCGTAGCACGCTTCCGGCTCCTTGATCTCCTGGCCCACGGGTACTCCGGCTATTCTGAGCTGCCGTCTGAGGCCAAAGTTGCACTGGACCAAGACGCCAACGGTAAAACCGCCGGCTCCAGCAGGCAGTACCCGGCTGGCAGTGCCGATTCCGCCCTTGAAGCCAAGGCATTGCATGCCGGTACCGCCTCCGACATTCCCCTCCGCAACCGGTCCCGGCTTGGCGGCTGCAAAGGCTGAGAAGACGTGCTCCTTGTGAACATGAAAGCCGTAGATGTCGTTGAGGTCTCCGTCCCAGGTCTCGGCAACTGTGGGAAGGCAGCAGTTGAACACGCCGGGAACTCGCGTCCTCCCCCACTCGATCACGGCGTCGCGCACCACTCCTACGCTGTTGGTGTTCGTGATGGTGATGGGGTATAACAAGAGGCCATAGTCGTCGATCCACGCCGTGCCCGTCATCTCACCATTGCCATTGAGGCTGAACCAGCCGGCAAAGACAGGCAAGAGATCGCCCGGTCCCCGGGGGAACACCGCGGTCACGCCCGTGCGCACCGGTCCGACACCGACCCGCAAGCGGCCGGCACCGTGGATCAGAGTCGTGTGACCGACGGCTACACCAGGAACATCGGTGATCGCGTCCAGTGGGCCGGGGACGCCGTCCAGCGGTATCCCCAGGTCTCGGGCTCGCTCCGGTGGCGCCTGGGCCGAGCCCGTCGTGACTATGAGTGCGGCAGCAATCGCGGCTCCCGTGGTTCTGAGCAGGGTCACGGGCCGGCCGGTGAGCGGAACATGAAGTACACCGCGCCCACCAGGCACAACGCAGCTCAGAGATAGTCCAGCTTCAGGGGTTGGCGCATGTAGAGCACCGCGAACGGCGCGAACACGACCAGGGTGATCACTTCTTGAAGGATCTTGAGCTGAGAGAGTGAGAGTGCCGTGTAGCCGATCCGGTTGGCCGGAACCTGGAGGAGATACTCGAACAGCGCTATGCCCCAGCTCGCGATGGCTGCCAGGTACCAGGGACGATCCAACTGGTTCCGCAGGTGGGCGTACCAGGCGAACGTCATGAAGATGTTCGAGAGGATCAGCAGTCCGGCCGTGCGCAAGAAGATCGAGGTGCTAATACGCCCCTCCTGGCTCAAGCGGTCTTGGGGACTGCGGCAGGCGGCTACGGAATGTGACAGCTCGCCAGTCCGTGTTTCTCGAGGTACCGCTGGTGGTACTCCTCGGCCCGGTAAAAGATAGACGCCGGGGTAATCTCCGTGACGATTGGTCGCGGGAGCCGGCCGCTGGTCCCTAGCCGCTCCTTGGACGCCGCCGCCGCCGCCTTCTGCTGCTCATCGTGGTAGAAGATGGCCGAACGGTACTGCGTCCCCCGGTCCGGACCCTGCCGATTGAGGGTCGTCGGATCGTGATTGGTCCAGAACACATTCAGCAGATCGTCATAGGGCACTCTTTCGGGGTCGTAGGTGACCTCGACCACCTCGGCGTGTCCCGTGCGGCCGCTGCACACGTCCTCATACGTCGGGTTCGGCAGGGTTCCGCCGAGATATCCCACCGCGGTCGAAACCACTCCCGGCACCTGTCGGAACGCCACCTCTACGCCCCAGAAGCAGCCTGCGCCAAATGTCGCTTTTGCCGGTTCAGCCATCGATGCACTCCTCGTGAGTCCCACCGCTGAAACGAGTGTGGCTCCTGGATCGTTCCCGCCGGGGTCAGTCCCATCCCTTTCGCCGGCGGAGCGATGCGATGTGGGCCACGTGATGCCGCCCATGCCAGGCGTAGAGGGCGAGTGTCTCCTGCAACTCGAACGGACTGCTGCGCTGCGGATGCACGTACTGCCTGTGAAAGTCGGCCGGGGTGAGCTGACGGAGCAACAGGACCCAGCGCTGGTGCAGGCTCTCGAGCAGATTCAGCGATGCCTCGATCGGCCCCGCGCGGCCGTCCGGCAATTCGGCCCAGCGAGCTTCCTCGTATGGCCTGATGACCGGCCCATCTTCGGTAAGTGCGAGCTTGATGCGCGTATAGGCGTTGAGATGGCTGTCCGGCAGGTGGTGGACCACCTGGCGAACCGTCCAGCCTTTGTCCCGGTAGGGAGTGTCGAGTTGATGGGGAGCGAGACCGCCAACGACCGCTCGGAGATTGGCCGGCGTCGCGGCAATCTCTTCGATCCATTGTTCCCTCCGGTATTGGTCGGGCTCCCCTTCGTACCGGAACTGCCCAATCGGGTACCGGAGGTCCTCCATTACCGCGCCCAAGCTATTCCTCCGCCCGGTCGACCGCCCGAGAGACCGCCGATCTTCGCGGTGCCCCGTCAGGCGTCTCACCCCTGAATTCGAAGTGTCTCTCGTTCAGGGTGCGATCCTGGAGCGGAGCCTCCGAGATCTCGAGCAGGAGCAGCCGGGCCAGCACCGCCTCGGCAACCCGCGCCGCCGGCTCCCACTGTCCGGGTGTCAGCGTGGGATACAGGTCGGCAAACTCAGGACGCAGGCGCGCCTCACGCATCAGATCCATTCCTCCCATGCCTCGATCCTACCTTCGCCCCGGACTGGGCGCTATACCTCAGCCAACCTTCACAAGCGCTTGTCCCGATCCGGCGCCTGCGGTGAGCCATGGATGAAGCCGGTCAGCGGTCCCCGCGTCTTGCGAAGCAGAATTTCCGAGTACCCCTCGACGATATAATCGGCCAGCTCCCCGACCACCCTGTAGCCTTGCCGTTTATAGAGTCGCCGGGCACCATGGTTGAACGAAGAGACACACATGAAGACGTTGAGCGACTCCTGCAGGATCCGTTGCTCGGCGAACTCGAGCAACCGGGAGCCAATCCCCTGGCCCCGCCGGTCGGGATGGACCAGGATAGTCTGGATGTAGCCCACGAATGCGCCGGTCATGCACAGGATCAGGAAGCCCGCCAGGCCCTCGTCGTCGCGGGCCACGTAGACCTCTCTGGCGGGATCCTGCACGATTCGGAGCGACGCCTCGTAAGTGCGGCCCAGCGTCAGCCATGGCTCGGAGGTGGCCATGAGGTGGGCGCACGACTCGGCATCCGACGCGGCCTCGAGGCGAGATATACCGAGCCGTGAGTCCCGGGTCATAGACCTCACCGATCCGGTCAGGGTTGGCCCCATTGCCTGCGTATCCGCTCCGCCGCGTCGGCCCGAGCTGCCGGACTCGGATTCCGCAGCAGACCGGATCTCCGAAGCAGATTCCGAGCTCGCCGGTACAGGTCCGAGACTACGTGCCCGCGGGGCATCGCAGCGGTGCGCGGCAGCAGCAGAAAATGGACGTGACGCACGCGTTCGTTGAACGACACGGAGTAGATCCGCTCTGCCAGAATGACCCGCTCGAGCGCTCTCACGGCGGCCTTCAGAATTGGGCCGAGTGCGCTGGCCTCGGATCCACTCAGCTCGCCGAGTGACTCGCAATGCCGACGGGTCTTTACGATCAGCTCGCCGGGGTCGGTGAAGGGACCGGTATGATGGCTGACGAACCAGAGACCGTCGTCGAAGATGGGCCCGCCCGGAGCCGCCGTATTGCCGGCGATCTCGGCGCAGGCGCTGCAAGCACGATCAGTCCCTCCCCTGGGAGCTGCTGGTCCCGACGCGCTATTCACGCTGCCAGGGTGATTCGCTCCTTCAGCACCCAGACCTTGGTGGCAAAAAAGAGGCGGATCATGGCGGCATGATCACCGGCGGATACCAGCACCACCAGCGCCTCACCGTCGGTGCCCTTGGTGTTTTTCACGTTCTTCTTTACTCGCATCCGGCTCCTGAGGGCGTCAAACCAGGCAGGGAGAGCGCCGCGCTCATCGCCCCGCACGATATCCCTGCTCCTGCCCCCGGTCGGATCGGCAAGTGCCACCTGGCAATACCACTTCCCTCGCGCGTCACCCTTGGTGGCGCGCGAGAAGGTGATGGACCGATCGGGAAGCTCCGCCCAGACCTTCACGTTCGGGGTCACTTGTGGCCTGACCTCGATCCTCGCGTCCCGTTCCTTGGGAAGACGTACCACAAAGGCCCACTCATTGCGCGAGCGGAAATTGCCGTCGAGCACGTGGTACGCCTGCTCCGTGCCGGACACGGGTTTGCCGCCGAAGGTCCAGGTAGACGCGCGCCGCTCGCCCGGCACCACCGCCACCCGATCCAGCCGGTAACGCCTTCGCGGTGCCATGCGGCCTCCTTGCTGGTGTCTGGTTTTCAGGACGTCTAGGGTTCCGGGGTTCCTACGGTCGAGCCGAGAGCGCGATCTCCCCGTCGATATGGAGTTGCGGCAGCACCCCGGGTATGGTCAGCGTTGCATCGACTTTCAGGACCTCGTTGCCGGTGAGCGAGCGGCGCTGTAATGCGGCATCAACCGCCTTCTCGATCTCGCGCTGAGCGGTAACCCCGAAGCGCTTCAGGAACTTCCGAACTTCGAGGTTGAAGACTTCCTCGTCCATGCTACCTCCCTTTGGGCTCTCTTGCGGTACTCCGCAGCTGGCAGAGATCCGCATCCGATGTTGCGCGAATGTTCGATAGGCCCAATCGAAGACGCCCCTGAGGCCCGGTATTACCGACAGGAGGTAGAGGGGATACGCCCACCAGACTCTACGCATGACATATCGATAGACCTCGGCCCCCGAGGTGATGCTTCCGTCGCTATGGAGTAGACGGAGATCGGTCAGGAGCACGTCCCGCGAAAGACCAGTGCGCTCCTCCACCCAGGAGCTTTGCAGCGGGGCCGCCGCCAAACCGAGGCGAGCCAGGAGGGGTCCCCACCGGGGAACCCAGCGACTACAGACCCCGCAGGCCCCGTCGTACAGGACCCACCCATTTGCGGGCTGACCTACGCCCAGTCGCGTCGACATCCTATAAAGATAGAGCTGCCGGGGCCGCCTGGAGGCGCAGGCTATCGACCCGCTGGAACTGATTCTGCGCCCGCTCCTCGAGGGCTGCAAAATCCCGGTGCCGGACCGGGGGCAGGTGAACCGACGCAACCGCCAGTGCGCGCCACAAGGCGGACTTCCCCTGGATACCCAAAGCCAGTGTCTCGAGTGCCTCGAGCATCTGGAGCTCCCCGCTGCCGGGGTCATCCAGACGGAGCTTGGCTTGGCCCAACTTCTCGGTAAGCCATGCCGCAGCCCGGCGCACCCGGCTCTCCTTGCCGCCAACCTCGCGCAGCAGGCTTTGGAGAGTCTGCCGGTCTTCCTCCACCTCGGTGCGCACCGCAGCCAGCGCCCCCGCGCCCGCCGTCCCGGGCTGAAGCCGGATGAGGTGATCCAGCAGCTCCAGCGCCGCCACGGACCCGGCGAGGTGATCATTGAGGTAGGTGATCAGACCTTCGCGGCTCACTTTGGGGTCCATGCTCGAACCGCCAGCCAGAGACAAACAAAGCCCACCACCACCGCCGGGCCGACGAGGTCGGCGCCGGCGAGTTTCCAGGCACCACGCAAGCGGGCAAGGATCGGCATATGATGCTGGATGGCGGAAATCACCAGCGGAATAACGCTGCCGACTGCCGCGGTGGCTGCTATCACCACCAGAGAGCGGTCCCGCCGCCATCGCCAGATGAACGGGACCACGGCGATCACAGCTAGGGTGGCCCCGAGCATCATGCGGTACCCATCGTAGATCCTAAACTCGGGCATGGCGTTGTCGTGTGCAGCCCAGCCGGCCCAGGCGAACGCAGCAGCGGCGGCCACCGCCGCAACGGTTCTGCCGACCGCTCGGCGATTCATCCGCGGTCCCTCAGTCCGAGCGCCGTGACGGTGGTGAGCGCGAGCACTTTCCTTCCGACCGCCTCAAGCGCGTCTTTGCCGCCCTCCTCTCGATCGACCACGGCGACGATGCCGAGCACCTTGCCGCCTGCTCCCTCCACCACCTCCGCCGCCCTGCGGGCGGAGTCGCCCGAGGTGATCACGTCTTCGACGATCACCACACCGTCACCCGGTTTGAAATTGCCTTCGATCACCCGGCCGGTGCCATGATCCTTTGCTTCCTTTCGTACACTGAACGCGTCGACCGGCGCATCGCTTCCAAAGCTGGCCGCCGCAATCGCGTAGGATACCGGATCCGCCCCCATGGTGAGGCCTCCTATCCCCGCCGGTCTCCAGCCCACCCGGCGAATGGCGTCCCAGGCCATGCGGCCGATCAACACCATCCCTTCCGCGGACATGGTGGCAGGTCTGCAATCGATGTAGAAAGGAGACCGCCGGCCGGATGCGAGAACAAAGCTGCCCCTCTGAACCGAGCGCTCCAGCAGCAGCCGCCGGAGCGACTCGTCGTCCGTCACTCGTGACCCTTCCGGAAGAGTCCCGTCAGGAAGCCGGTGCGCTTGGGTGCGTGCTCCCGCGCCGCCGTGCAGAAGGCGCGAGCGAATTCGTCCACCGTCTTACAACGCTTCGACAGATCGCGTTCGAGGCCGTGCATGACGGTGGCCTCGATGGCCGGAGAAAAGCGAAGCCCCTTCCGTGCATCATTCAGCGGGATCGGCGGTTGTGTTAGTAGTTGCTGAAACAAATCTCTCGGGCTCTTCCCGGCGAATGGCAGGGTTCCCGTGAGCAGATAGTACGTGATCGTTGCCAGGCTGTAGACGTCGGCCTGCTCTTTCACCAGTTCCCCGCTCAGTGTTTCCGGCGCCACGTACTGAATGGTTCCGACGAAGAACCCGGCCCGGGTCAGCCGCTCTTCCGGGTTCAGCTCGGCATCGCGGGCGATGCCGAAGTCGAGCAGCTTGGCGGTCTGCTCGGCGGGGTTGTACATGATGTTGGCCGGCTTGAGGTCTCGATGGATGATCCCCGCGCGGTGAGCCGCCGTCAGCCCCGCACCGATCTGCTCCACGATCTTGGCGACGAGAGGCGGGGCCAGCTGGCCGGAGCGGGTGACAAACTCCGCGAGAGGCTCACCCTCGGCCCACTCGAGCGCCAGGTAATGCAGTCCATCGGCCTGACCGAAGTCGTAGGTGCGGACGATATTGGGATGACTGACTCTGGCGCCGTACTCGGCCTCGCGGAGAAAACGCTTCACGGCCACCGGATCCTGGGCCAATCGCGAGCGGAGAATCTTCACCGCTGCGACGCCGCGTTCCGGGTGCTCCGCGCGGTACACCGTCGCGGTTCCACCCTCGCCGACGTACTTGGTGAGTTGGTAGCCGGCGACTGTGAGTCCCACCAGGGTGTTTGCGTCCATGAAGTGGCCAAGCTAGTTAATCTCGCATAAGGCAGCAAGTTGGAATGTCGCCCAGGCGCGCTTGACGCCTCTCGTGCGGCGCCACTAACCTTCCGCCGACCCGCAATCCCGCAGGTCGTGAGCAGGTCACTTGGGGGTAGAGTCATGCGTGGGCTGCTCGTTGTGGTACTCCTCGCCGGGGCCGCCCTCAATTGCGGCAGCTGGAAACGCGTCGGCACCAAGGACGCGCCGGCTCCCGCCGACCAGCTCACCAAGCTGGTCAACGTCTCCGCGTTTTATCAGAAACTCGGTCGGTTGGCCGCCTCCGACCCCCTCCCGTTCGTGGGGACCGTGGTGTTTGTGGCCGGCCCGGCCGACTCGGTCATCACCGTCCTGGGGCTCTCCCTGGAAAACCGGGCCCTCGCCTTTCAACGCGAGGGTAACCTCTTCGTTGCCCGCTACCGGGTGAGCATCTCATTCCGGCGCGAGGGCACCCGCCCGGTGGAGCTCACTCGGGACGAGATCGTGCGCGTGCCCACGTTTCAGGAGACCCTCCGAGCCGACGAGAGTGTTCTCTTCCAGCAGGTGCTCCGACTCACCCCAGGCCCATACGATGTCAGCGTCACGGTGCGGGATGCCGGCTCCACCGCGGAGAGCCGGGCCCAGGGGCGCTACACGGCACCATCGTTCCAGGCCGGCACTACATCGGCGCCGGTCCTCGCTTATCAGGCCACCGGTCGGGGAAGTCTGAATGATCCGCTTTCGGTGGTGCTGAACCCGCGTGGAGCCGTCGGCTACGGTGCGGACACCCTCTTGGCGTACATCGAGGGTTACGGCTTTCCCGACGCCACGACGGTCCCCTTCGAAGTGCTGGACGAACAGCAGAATGTCATCTACAACGACTCGCTCCGGTTCCGGGGCGGTCGCTCGGTCGAAAGCCAGGTCATCCGCCTGGCCCCCGACAGCATTTCTCTCGGAGAGCTCAAGCTCGTGGTCGGTAGCGGACCTGCCCAGCGAAGCGTTTCGGCTCTGGTCTCGTTCTCCCAGGCGTGGGTGATCACCAACTTCGATGAGATGCTGGACATCCTCCGCTACTTCGGCCAGGATGCAAAAGTCAACGCCATGCGGAAGGCGCCGGCATCGGAGCGGTCGAGGCTCTGGCGGGTGTTTTATGCCGAGACCGACCCAAACAAGATCACGCCCGAGAACGAGGCGCTCAACCAGTACTTCGGGCGGATTGCCGCCGCCAATGCCCGCTTCACCGATGAGGGAGTGCAGGGCTGGCGCACAGATCGTGGCGAAGTGTTCATCACCCTCGGCCCCCCCGACGAGAGCATCGAGACCACGCCGGGCACGGCCGGCCGGGTGGTCCGCTGGACCTACCTCACCTACCGCTTGTCCCTCTTCTTCCAGGACGAGACTGGCTTCGGCCGGCTCCGCCTGACCCCGGGCTCACGGGCCGAGTTCGAGCGAACGCTGAATCGGGTGAGACGGCAGTCGTAACAGGGACGGAGCCTTCCGCCGTTTCCGCCGTTTCCGCCTTATTTTTCCAACAATGCCCAATCACAATCCGCCCCAGCTCTTTCTCATCGACGGCTATGCGCTGATCTATCGGGCTTTCTACGCCATGATTGCCCGGCCGCTCCGGACGGCCAAGGGCGAGAACACGTCGGCGGCCTGGGGGGTGGTGAACTTCCTGCTCCGGCTCAGGGAGAAGTACCGGCCCGATTACGTCGCCTGGATCAATGATGCCGGCACCTCCTTCAGGGAAGAGCGCTACGCCGATTACAAGTCCACTCGCCAAAAGCTCGACCAGGAGCTGCAAGCCGACTTCGATCGTTCGGTCGAGCGCATCTGTCAGCTGCTGGAGGCGTTTGGGGTTCCCGTCATCGCTATACCCGGCTACGAGGCCGATGACGTGATCGGCACGCTGGCAACGGCCGGCGCCGAGCGGGGCTTTCAGTCGGTGATCGTGTCCGGCGATAAAGACTTCTATCAGCTCGTGGGCCCCCGCGTCGCGCTGTTGAACCCCGGGCGAGGTGGGCCGGCGGCCGTGGACGAGAGTTGGGTGGATGAATCGAACGCCGGCGAGCGCCTCGGCGTTCCGCCGCGTCAGGTGGCAGACTTTCTGGCGCTCGTGGGCGACGCCTCGGACAACATCCCCGGGGTGCGGGGCATCGGGGAGAAGGGGGCGCAGAAACTCCTCGCCGAATTCGGGGACTTGGAGACGATTCTCGCGAGGGCAGGAGACGTCAGCGCAAAACGGGCCCGGGAAGCCCTCCTGACGCAGGCCGACAACGCCAGACTTTCCCGTGAGCTCGTCACCATCCAGCGGAATGTGCCGGTCGAGTTGGAGTTTGATGACCTGGTGCTTCAAGAGCCCGACCGCGATGCCGTGATCAGGATCCTGACCGAGCTCGAGTTCTACTCTTTGGTGCGCCGGCTCAGCGGCCAGAATGATGGCCAAGGCGCTGTCGAAGCCGATCTGGGCGACTCCTCCGCCAGGGAGGCGGCTACGGATCCGGATGTTGAGGAGTCAGCGCTCACCGCCGATTCCTGGCTGAGCCTGTCCGATCTGTCGGGCCCACCCGCGACCTCGGTCACCGTTGTGGATGACCCCCGTGAGCTTCCCGCGTTGGTGAAGCGGCTCCGGGCGGCACCGCTGGTGGGGCTCGACATCGAGGCGTCATCCTTCGAGCCGCACGATGCCGAGATCGTCGGCATATCGCTCGCCGCCAGTCCGGAGGAGGTGTGGTACCTGCCCCTCGGGCACCGGCCCGTGGCGGGGGAGCTCGCCGCGCCCACTCCGGTCCGGAATCTCCCCCCGCTCACGGATTTCGCGAGTGCTCCACTCTTTGCCCTGCTGACCGATCCGGACGTTTCCAAGGCGGGGCACAACATCAAGTTCGACTGGCAGGTGCTGCGGCGGGCCGGGGTCGAGCTTGCCGGTGTGACGTACGATTCGATGCTCGCCAGCTTCGTCCTCGATCCGGGTCGCCGCTCGCACACCATCGACACTCTCTGCCTCGAGCACCTTGGCCGTACCTTGCAGACCTATCGCGAGCTGGCCGGGAAGGGGAAGTCGCAGGTCCCCTTTGCCGAGGTCGCCATTCCGCTCGCGGCCAACTACTGCGGCACCGACAGCTCTACCGTCCTGGCACTACACCGGTTCTTCGCACCCATGTTGTCCGAAATGGGGCTCGATCCGTTGTTGCGGGAGATCGAGATGCCGCTGGTGGAGGTGCTGGTGGATATGGAATGGGAAGGCATTACCATCGATCGTGCACTGTTCCAGCGGCTGAGCCTGGAGCTCAGTATCGACCTTCGCCGGCTGGAAGAGGAGATCGCGCGGGTGGCCGGCACCGACTTGAACATCAATTCACCCCGTCAGCTCGCCACGATTCTGTTCGAGAAGAACCAGCTGCCGATTCTCAAGAAAACCAAGACCGGCCCTTCCACCGACGCCGATGTCCTCGAGCAGCTTGCCGCCATGGGACACGACTTGCCGCGGTTGATTCTGGAGTACCGTGAGCTCCAGAAGCTAAAGAGCACCTATGTCGACACCCTGCCGGAGCGGGTCAACCGGGGGACCGGCCGCATCCATACCAGCTTCAACCAGGCCGGCGCAGCCACCGGACGCCTCAGCTCGGCCGAGCCAAACCTCCAGAACATTCCCGTACGAACCACCCGTGGAGAAGCAATCCGCGCCGGCTTCGTTCCACGGGAGGGCTGGGTGTTCCTGGTGGCCGATTACTCTCAGATCGAGCTTCGCATAATGGCCCATCTGTCCGGAGATCCGGCCTTCATCGAGGCGTTCCGCCAAGGCGGCGACATTCATCGGCAGACCGCGGCGTTGATCTTCAACGTCCCCGCCGCGGAGGTGACGTCGGATATGCGCGCCCGGGCCAAGACCATCAATTTCGCTACCATCTATGGGCAGGGGCCATTTGCCCTCAGCCGGCAGCTGGGAATCTCTCAGGAAGATGCGCGAGGCTTCATTGCCCGGTACTTCGAGCGCTTCTCCGGGGTGCGGGCCTTTCTCGATCGGCAGATCGAGCTGGCCCGGCAGCAGGGCTACGTGGAAACGCTGTTCAAACGCCGCCGGTACATCCCCGAGATCAAGGAACGCAACTTCAGCCTGCGAGCCTACGGCGAGCGCAACGCGCAGAACTCCCCGCTCCAGGGGTCCGCCGCCGATCTGATCAAGCTGGCTATGGTCCGGATCCACCGAGCCATCCAGGGGCGTGGTCTTGCCGGCCGTATGCTGCTCCAGGTGCACGACGAACTGATCTTTGAGGCTCCGCCAGACGAGGTCGACGCCATGACTGAGCTGGTTCGTTCCCACATGGAGAATGTCGTCGAGTTGCACGTTCCGTTGCTGGTCGATATCGGGGTTGGGGCCAACTGGCTGGAAGCAAAGCGCTGAGGCGGCGCGCTCAGAAATTGCAGCAGGAGGCGGGGTGGGGAAGGGGTGCACGTTCTTGCGTCGCCGGCGAGAAAGACCCGAGACATTCCGAAGTGGTGCCCTGTACCCGCGCTGGCAACCCCAGGCCAGGCCGGCTCATATCCGGAGACCTAATGAAGCGCGCTGTGTTGCCGCTGATCACACTCGGGCTGTTTGCGATGGTTGTGGCGGACCGGCTGTCGCACGCCTTGGCGTCGGCGCGACATCAGCCTGCGGTCCAGGAGCCGAGCGATACCCGATCGGCGACGGTACAGCTCGAGGCCAGCAGCGCTGCCGGCAAGCCGGCGGACCAGCCCGGCAACCGGCCTCCCGGGGACCGGCTCGCGCGACTTGCCGCGCGGCAGCAACTCAGCCGAGAGGGCAGTCTCACCTATCTCGATTCCCTGATCATCAGTACCGATTCAGTCGTCCGCCGCTGGCCGGATCGCCAGGGAGTCCCCCTGCGCGTCAGCGCCGTCGAAGGCGGCCTGGCCGGCTATCAGCCACGGATGTTCGGCTTCGTGCGGGAAGCGCTCGGGCTTTGGGAGGGCACCGGAATGGGTGTCCATTTTGCTATCGTTCCGGACACCACCGGCGCCGATATCGTGGTGCGCTGGATCGATCACTTCGACTTCGATCGGGCAGGCCAGACCGATCTGACCTGGGATCAGGCTGGGCGGGTGCGAAAGGCATCTATCTCCCTCGCCATCCGTACGAACACGGGCTTCGCACTGCCTGACGCGGCGCTGCTCGCCGTTGCCGTACATGAAGCGGGCCATGCCCTCGGCCTTCCCCACTCTGCCGACTCCAACGACGTCATGTTTCCGGCCACCCGGATCGGAACGCTCTCGGATCGGGACCGCCGTACCGCCCAGGTGCTGTACCGGCTGCCGCCTGGCCCCGTTCGTGACACGGGTGGGGCACCTTGAAGCCGCGTATCCGGTGGAGCCGGCTGGTCGGCGTCGCGCTGACTGCAGGGTTGTCGATTGGCGCCCTGCCGGTCTCGGCCCAGTCGTTCGAGGAGGTGGACGCCACCGTTCGGGACGGAATCAAACGGGGCATTTACCCCGGAGCGGTCGTCGTCATCGGCCGCCGGGATTCATTATTGTACGCCAGAGGATACGGCCATTTCACCTGGAAGCCGTCCGCACCGGTTCCGAGCCCCGACTCCACACTGTGGGACATCGCATCGATCACCAAAGTGGTTGGCACGGCGAGTGCCATCATGCGGCTGGTGGATTCGGGACGGCTCGATCTGGATGCACCGGTGCGCCGCTACCTGCCCAGCTTTTCCGGAGGGCTCAGGGACCAGGTAACGGTGCGCATGCTGCTCGACCATACCAGCGGACTTCGGAGTTATGTCCCGCTGTTCAAGCGGGCTCATAGCAGGGCAAGCGCCCTGGAGGTGCTCTATACCGAGGGACCGACCCGCCGGCCAGGAGATCTGCCGCTCTACAGCGATCTCAACGCCATGTTTCTGGGTCTAATCGTTGAGAGTGTGTCCAAAATGCCGCTCGACGCCTTCGTTGCGCGGGAGGTATTCGACCCACTCGAGTTGCGGCAAACGATGTATCACCCCTCGCCTGCAGTTCGCCGGCGCACCGTGCCCACCGCCGTGTGGCGCGGTCTACCAGTGCAGGGACAGGTCAACGATCCCAACGCGGCAATCCTGGGTGGCGCAGCTGGCCACGCGGGCATCTTCGCAAGCGGGATGGATCTCGCGCGGTACGCCCAGGTCTGGCTGCGGGGCGGAGCCGGACCCCACGGCCAATGGGTGAGCGCCTCAACCATGAAGCGCTTTCTCACCAAGGACACGAACAGCGGTCCCCGGCTACTTGGATGGGACACACCCGAAGTCATCAAGGGTGAGCCGAGCCTCTACGGCACCCTCATAAGCAATGCGGCGTACGGGCATACCGGCTTCACCGGCACGGAGCTATGGATCGACCCCACGAACGATCTGTTTCTCGTTTTTCTCACCAACCGAACCTTCGACCCGAAGGCCGGGGACTCGGCTCATCGCCTTCGGCCGATCAGGACCGAGCTTTCCGACGCGGCCCTTCGTCTGGTTCCCCGCGCCTGCCAGCAGGATCTGGTTGCCCAGTGTTGATCGCGCCGGCCCATTATCTTTCCGACAAGGAGTTTTGAGAGATTCTGGTCCCAGCCGCGAGCCTGCCATGCCCACCAGCGAAGCCATCCGAAAAGCGATCCGTGCCGTCAAGGATCCCGAGCTCAACCTCAACATCATCGACATTGGTCTGGTATATGACGTCGAGGTCGATGAAGCGGGCGATGTCCGCGTTCAGATGACACTCACGTCGCCCGGCTGCCCTGCTGGGGCTGAGATCATCGAGGATGTGAAGCGGGTGGTCGGCGATATGGAGGGTGTACGGTCGGTAGACGTGGAGCTGGTGTGGGAGCCGTACTGGACCCCGGAGAAGATGGACCCCCGGGTTCGAACCTTCCTGGGGTTCTGAGTCGCGGCCTACGCAGCGGGCTGTTGCAGCGCGGCCAGCAGGTCCCCGCCGATCTCCTTGAGCTGCCAGCGACGCAGCTCGCGGATCTCACCCATTCCATCGATGGTCGACGGATTGACCCGGTCGATTGCCTCGAGAGTACCGTTGGAACAGAGCACTCCCGGCGCGAGATCGTAGCGTACGGCGAGTTGGTTACGTAATCCCTTCAGCCGTTCCAGTCGCGCCTCGTACGCCGGGTCCTGGGGGCGACGGGGAGGGCGCGCGATGCGGGGGAGATCCTCCTCCGAAATCGCCAGTCCCCTGCGCACCGCGGCCAGAATGTCCCTTCCGCGCCGCTCCGCTTGTTCTGGCCCGATCCCGCGAACCGCTTTCAGCCCCGGCAAGTCCGCGGGGGGTGATTTGGCCATAGACAGCATCGGCTCATTGTTAAGAATGCGGAAGGCTGCCCGGTCCATGCGCTGGGCCAGATCAACCCGCCACTGGAACAGCTCTCGCAGGACCGCGAGTCCCCGTCCGTTGAGGGCCTTCGCCCCTTTCATCCTCAAATACGCCGGCTCGTCCGCGTCCGATGCCGACCAGCGAACACCGGTCAGCAAACCAAACTCCTCCTCGGCCCACTCTAACCGTCCCCGCTCAGCCAGGCGCACCCGCAGCAGATCCCGCAGCGCAGGGAGATGCCGGGTGTCGGCTGCGGCATACTCGAGCATCTCGGCTGACAGCGGCCGAACCGACCAGTCCGCACGCTGATACCGCTTATCCAGGTGCACGCCGACATACTTTTCCAGCAGTGCAGCCAACCCCACCCCGGGCTCGTTGAGCAGCTGGGCAGCTACCCGGGTGTCGAACAGGTTCGCTGCGCTGAAACCGAACTCCTGGTGCAGCAGGCGCAGATCGTAGTCGGCATCATGAAACACGACTTCGATTTGCGGATCGGCCAGCACCTCGCCGAGCGGGGCCAGACTGTCGACCGCCAGCGGATCGACGACGGCCGTCTCCTGGCGGGACGAGATCTGAAGGAGATACACTCGATCCCGATGCCGGTGGAAACTGGCGGCCTCGGTGTCCACCGCAAGCAGTGGCTCTAATCTCAGCCGCTCGAAGAGCCGCTCGAGATCTGCCCGCGTCTCGATCAGGGCAGCCATCAGTCCGGCTTACCCACCTGCTCCAGCCCGGCCGCGATCTCGTCGAAGGCTTTCGAGAGCGCCTTGAAGAACTCGGCATCTGGCTGAGGTGTGCCACCCAAGGAAGCATCCATCTGGAGCTTTCGGGCGAGACGGGCAGCGTGGCGGATGTAGTCGGTGGGTGGTTTCATGGCGGAGAAGGCGGAGAGGACGGAGAAGACGGAGATGTTCGCTCCGTGGGGTCGCGGGAATTTTAGCGTGATTGCGCAGGTTCTGCTTCCGCCCTCTCCGTCCTCTCCGCCTTCTCCGCCTATCTTAGACCCCATGTCCCACCCCGAGATCGATCTTGTCGTCTATCCGGACGAATGCGATGCCTTCGGGCACCTCAACCAGGCGGCGTTCCTCAGCCTGTTTGAGCGCGCTCGCTGGGAGATGCTCCGGCACGGCCCCGGTATGGATGTGTTCACGCGAGCCGGCGCCTGGCCGGCATTACGGAAAACCGTAATCGACTACCGGGCTGCCGCATTCCCCGGTGACGTGCTTCGCTTTCAACAGGTGCTCACCCATCACGGTCGAACCAGCTTCACCATGCGCCAAACGGCCAGACGGGTCCGCGATGACACACTCATCGCGAGTGCCGAATTCGTCTTCGTCTGCATCGATCGCGAGGGTCGGCCGATTCCAGTGCCGGAGGAGTTCAGCCAGTTCATGAACGCACGCCGGGTCGTAACCGGGGATGTGCAGCGGCTCATGGTGCATGGAGTGAACCTCGCGGTGGAGGTGCGGGGCGAAGGCCCTGCCATTCTATTCGTGCACGGCTATCCCTTCGACCACACCATCTGGCGCGACCAGATCAACGCGCTCGAAGGCTTTCGCCGCATCGCTCCGGATTTGCGGGGCATGGGGCAGTCCGATGCACCGGACCTGGGTTATGGGATGGCAATCTACGCTGCGGATCTCGCGGCGTTGCTCGACACTCTCGGCGTGGACGAGGTTATTCTCTGCGGACTCTCGATGGGTGGGTACGTGGCATTCGAGTTCCTGCGGAACTGGCGGCCTCGAGTGCGCGGTCTGGTGCTGATGGACACCCGGGCGGAAGCCGATTCGCCCGAGGCGCGTCGTGCGCGCGACGCGACCGCAGCAGTCGCTCGCGAGCGAGGAGCTTCCGCAGTTGCAGAGGAGATGCTGCCGAAGGTCCTCAGTCCCGCCACACTGGCCGGGCACCCCGATGTGGTCGAACGAGTTCGGGCGCTTATGGCCGGAACACCGGTCCCGGGAATCGCCGGGGCGCTGGCTGCCATGCGCGACCGGACCGAAAGCGAGTCTCTGCTCCCGACGCTGGCGGGCCTCCCGACTCTGGTCCTCGTGGGCGAGGCCGATGGCCTTACTCCACCAGACCAGGCGCGGGCCATGGCGCAAGCCATCCCCGGCGCTCGGCTTGCCGTCATACCCTCCGCCGGGCATATCCCGCCGGTTGAGCAACCGGCGGCCACCACCGGGGCGCTCCGGGAGTTCCTTCGCTCACTGGGGTGAAACCTTAGGCGCCGGTCGGGCGTCTACTAAGTGTGGCGGCAGGCCGGAAATCTGGCCCACCGCCACAGATGTCCTTCCAAACTCAGGCTCCGGGATCGCGGCCAAGCAGTACGATCCCGGGGCTCCTTTCTTTTGTAGCCCCCAGCTACCTCTTCGGCCTCCCCGGCGGCGTATCGCTATTGAAGACTTCCTTGTTCTTCTCTATGAACGGCGCCTGGTCTGGTGGAACGTCCTCTTCCGGAAAGATGGCCGTAACCGGACACTCTGGCTCGCACGCGCCGCAGTCGATGCATTCGTCAGGGTGAATGTAGAGCTGGTCCTCTCCCTCGTAGATGCAGTCCACCGGACAGACATCCACGCAGGCCCGATCCTTCACCCCGATGCAGGCCTCGACGATCACATAGGTCATGCTGCGGCTCCTCGAGCGTATGGCGGCCCGGGTGAAGACACGGCGCTTCTCGCAAAGGTATACGAAGGGTGCTGGAGCGGCGCAAGGGGCATCGCGCGACCATATTTTGCTCTCTCATGCTTCCCCTGACCCTGCTCTTCCTCGCGCTGCTGGCTGCTCTCCCGGCAGAGGCCCAGGAATGCCGACCGGTGCGCACTGCGCTCGTGCTGTCGGGTGGCGGCGCGAAGGGGCTGGCGCACATCGGCGTTCTCCGGGTGCTCGACAGCCTCGGTGTCCGCCCCGACATCGTCGTCGGCAGCAGCATGGGAGCCATCGTCGGCGCGATGTACGCCAGCGGTTACAGCGGACGCGAGATCGATTCACTCGCACGCACGCCCTCCATCGCTGACCTCTTTCGCACCTATCAGCCCCGTGCGCCGCGCTCCCTGGGTGTTCTGCAGCCACTGGTTATCTGGGAGCAGGGCGGCAAGCGATTCAACCTCCAGAGCGCGTCGGTCGCCGAGACGGAGGTGAATGCTCTGGTGAACGCCGCGCTGCTCCGCGGCAATCTGCTCGCTCGGGGTAACTTTGATTCGCTTCCCATCCCCTTTCGGGCGGTAGCCGCCGACCTGGTGGATCGCTCAGCAGTGGTCATTGGCACCGGCGACCTGGCCCGGGCGGTGCGCGCGAGCTTCGCGATTCCCTTTCTCTTTGCTCCGGAATCATTGAGCGGGCGGATCCTTGCAGACGGCGGTCTCGCGGCCAACGTTCCCATCGCAGCCGCTCGGGCAACCGGCGCCGAGCGCGTCATCGTGTCGGATGCCACGGAACGGCTCACCGATTCCGTCGATCTCTACTCCCCGATCGTCCTGGCCGACCGGCTGCTCGGATTCCTCTTTCAACAGCCCGCTGATTCCCTGCGACCCGATGATATCCTCGTCCGGCCGGCAGTCGAAGGTTTTACCGGGCTCAATTTTGCGGCGGCGAAAGTCGACGCCCTGATCCAGCGCGGCACCGATGCCGCACAGACAGCGCTCACGGGGGCCAAGTGCCTTCCTCATGGCGGTCCTCCCGCCGAGCCGTCCCTGCCCAGACGGGTTACTGGCGTTGTCTTTCAGACCACGAACCCGTCCGAGCGCCTCGCGCTCCGTCGCTTGCTAGGCCTGGGGCTGAGTGACACGCTCGACCCGGCTCTGCTTCGAAGCAGGGTGCGACATCTGGCAGCTTCGGAGGCATATCAGGCCGTCTGGCTTTCTCCCCGTGGGGCCGGGGACTCGGTCGCCTTCGATGTGTCGGTCCGCCGAACGGCTCGACGCATCGCAGGCCTCGGGCTTGCCTATGACAACGAGCTTGGCGGACGGATGTGGGTTGGCGCAGTAGATCGCCGCCTTTTCGACCTCTCGCTCGAGGGGAGCACCGCCCTGTTCCTGGGCGAGTTCCGCAAGGAGCTTTATCTGGGTTTCCGGCGGAACTATCAAGTGGGTCGGCAGCTCATGACGCCCACTCTCACGGCCCGGCTCGCCACGGAGTCAGTCCGGCGATTCGATGCCGATGGCAACGAGCTCGACACCGAAGAGACTCGCGAGGCTCTCGGCTTCGCCGGTGTGGAGCGCACCTTCGAGCCCGGGTGGCAGGTTGCCCTTGGCGTCTCCGGCCACGACTGGCACGAACCCGGACGAGACCTCGCCACGTTGGGTGCCACCGCCAGCGTCTTGAAGGCGACCCGCTCCCGAGGCCAGGTTTTCGAGGCCGAGCTCCTCTGGACTGGGGTCTACCAGCGAGCCGCCCTGGACGGCGAGGCAGTCCTGACCGTCGGTGGATTGCGACTGCGGCCGCGAATCCGACTCGGCTGGGGTGATCGGCTACCGCTCCAGGCAACCTTCCCGCTTGGCGGCGACGATGGCTTTCCGGGACTTCAGCTCGGTGAGCGCCGTGGGGATCGGGAGGTGTTTGTCAGCGTACTGGTCACCTATGCCTTGAAGCGCCCCTTTGTGGGCCGGCTGGAACTCACCACTGGCCGGTCGGCTCTGGGCGGCCCGCTGATGGATTCTGAAGGTTGGCTGGCAGGAGCCCGGGTGGGAGTCGGTGCCGAGACGCCGGTTGGTCCGGTCCGTTTCGAGTACGGGGTGACGAGCGGCGGGCGAGGAGCGGTATTCGTCCGGCTGGGGCGTTGGTTTTGAGGGTACCGGTCAACCGTCTATAGCCTGGGTGGCGTAGGTAGCGGTCCTCGCCTCAGGTGGCCCGTATCGCCCGATGGGCCCGTGCTGTCGGTGCCACTCTTCCCGCAGGCAGAAGGGATCCAGCCCCAGGGGGCGATCTACGGCGAGCACGCCGTCGAGGTGATCGATCTCGTGCTGGAGTAACTCCGCGCGATCGCCTTCCACCTCGACTTCCTGCCATTCACCTTTGAGATCCTGATAGCGCACCCGAACGCGGTAGGCGCGAGACACCCGAACCAGAAGGTTGGGAAACGAGAAGCAGTCGTCCCACACCTCGAAATCCTCGTTCCCGATGTCGATGATCTCCGGGTTGATCAGCGGCCAGGGCCGATCCATCTCGATGTAAGCCATCCGCACCGGCGCGCCGATTTGGGGGGCTGAGATTCCCCGGCCGCTTCCAAACCGCGATTGCCAATCCCGTAGCGTCTCCCGCATGTCATCCATGATGACCCGGACTCCAGCTGAACGAGGCTTGGTGATCGGCTCGCAGCGGGTTCGCAGAACAGGGTCACCCAACAGCCGGATGCGGTGTATGGTCATCGGTCGCCGCCACTGTGAGGGCTACTTCGGGACAGTCAAATATGCGAAATCGTCACGGGGCGGGCCAGCCACCTAGAGTAGCAGCGCCAGCTACTACGTTTTTACGGGGCTATGCCGCTGAAGGCCGATAAAAGGTGCCGCTAAGTGGTTGAGTATGAAGCAGTAAGAAGTTCACACCAAATTTCGGCGCAAATTGACAATCCCGACTAAAACACTTATGATTGCCCATTATGGAGACTATAACACCTTCGGTCGGAGAGTCGCCTTCCAACATAATGCCCCGCAGGGGCTTGCGCGGTGCCATTCTGGTCGAGCTCAAACGGGCTCGCGGGAGTACTGCCAAGGATTTGGCGTCCAAATTGAAGATGTCCCTCAACGCGGTGCGCCATCACCTGAAGGAGTTGGAGACGCAGGCGCTGATTGAGTACGAGCGCCGCCATCAGGGCGTGGGAGCCCCGGCGTTTGTTTATCGGCTTACACCAACGGCTGAAGCGCTGTTCCCCCGCCGCTACGAAGCGACACTGAACGAGCTGCTCGACCACGTGGTCGAGCGAGAGGGCCGCGCCGGGGCCGTTTCGGTGCTCGAGGCGCGCTATGCTACTCTCACTCGTCGGCTCCAGGGCGAGCTTGCGGGAGTGGCCCCCACCGAGCGGTTAGCCGCAGTGGCCCGGCTGCTCACAGACGAGGGGTACATGGCGGAGGCGAGCGCAACGACGAGTAGCGGAATCCTCGTCGAGCACAACTGCGCCGTTCAGGCGGTTGCCGAGCGCTTTCCGGAAATCTGTGCCGCCGAGGCCAGGTTCCTCGCTGCTGTCCTCGGCGCGGAAGTCGACCGCCAGGAGCACATCTTGAGCGGCTGCAGCGCCTGCGAGTACCGGGTGCGTTTCACTCCACCCTCACCCGCAGCGGAGGCCGTGCCTATATCAACGGAGAACGTATGAGCTCGTCGGTCGAAACGCTGGTCAATAAGGAGTACAAGTACGGCTTCATCACTGACATCGAAGCCGATACCGCTCCGAAGGGCCTGAACGAAGACATCATCCGCCTCATCTCTGCCAAGAAGAGCGAGCCGGAGTGGCTGCTGGAATGGCGGCTCAAGGCGTATCGCGGCTGGATCAAGATGACCGAGCCGCACAATTGGCCCAACATCAAGTACAACCCGGTCGACTACCAGGACCTGCGCTATTTCTCCGCCCCGAAGACCACCAAACCCCTCGGGAGCCTGGACGAAGTAGACCCCAAGTTGCTGGAGACCTACCAGAAGCTCGGCATTCCGCTCACCGAGCAGAAGCTACTCGCCGGCGTGGCGGTGGACGCCATTTTCGATAGTGTTTCCGTGGGCACTACCTACAAGGCCAAGCTGGCTGAGTCGGGCGTCATCTTCTGCTCCTTCGGCGAGGCGGTTCGAGAGCATCCCGAGCTGGTGCGGAAGTATCTGGGCTCGGTGGTGCCTGCCAGCGACAACTTCTTTGCTGCGCTCAACGCCGCCGTGTTCAGCGACGGCTCGTTCGTGTTCGTCCCCAAGGACGTGAAGTGCCCCATGGAGCTCTCGACCTATTTCCGGATCAATGCGGCCGAGACCGGGCAGTTCGAGCGGACCCTGATCGTCGCCGAGGAAGGCGCGTCGGTCAGTTACCTCGAGGGATGCACCGCGCCGAAGCGGGACGAGAACCAGCTTCACGCCGCCGTGGTTGAGCTGGTGGCACTGGACAATGCCAGCATCAAGTACTCGACGGTGCAGAACTGGTACGCCGGCGATGCAGAAGGTCGGGGCGGGATCTTCAACTTCGTCACCAAGCGGGGCAAGTGCGCCGGCGCCAACTCGAAGATCTCCTGGACTCAGGTGGAGACCGGCTCGGCGATCACCTGGAAGTACCCCAGTGTCATCCTCCAGGGCGACAACTCCGTAGGCGAGTTCTACTCGGTTGCGGTGGTCAACGGGAGGCAGCAGGCCGACACCGGTACCAAGATGATCCACATCGGTAAGAACACCCGGAGCACCATTGTATCGAAGGGCATCTCCGCCGGCCAGGGGCAGAACAGCTACCGGGGGTTGGTCAAGGTGCTGCCCAAAGCTGCCGGCGCCCGGAACTACACCCAGTGCGACTCAATGCTCATCGGGAATCGCTGTGGTGCGCACACATTCCCCTACATCGATGTCCAGAACTCGACAGCCTCGGTCGAGCACGAGGCGTCGACCTCGAAGATCGGTGAAGATCAGATTTTCTACCTGAAGCAGCGCGGCCTGAACACCGAGAACGCCATCTCGATGATCGTCAATGGCTTCTGCAAGGAAGTCTTCAAGGAGCTCCCGATGGAGTTCGCGGTCGAAGCGCAGAAGCTTCTGGGTGTAAGCCTCGAAGGGAGTGTTGGATGACAGCGAAGATGAAGCCCATGCTGGAGGTTAGGGGACTTCGGGCCAGTGCCGGCGACAAGGAGATCCTCAGGGGCATCGACCTCACCGTCAACGCCGGTGAGGTGCACGCCGTCATGGGGCCGAACGGCTCGGGCAAGAGTACGCTGGCCCAGGTGATCGCCGGACATCCGGCCTACGAGGTGACCGCGGGTCAAGTGCTCTACGAGGGCAAGGACCTCCTCGACATGGACCCGGAGGAGCGGGCTCAGGCCGGCGTGTTCCTCGCCTTCCAGTATCCGGTCGAGATTCCCGGCATCAGCAATGCGTACTTTCTCCGGGCCGCCTACAACGAGATCAGAAAGGCACGGGGGCTCGAGGAGGTTGACTCGATGGACTTCCTCGACCTGCTCGAGGAGAAGCTTCGCCTGGTCGAGTGGGGGCCGGAGATCATGAGTCGTGCGGTCAACTCGGGATTCTCCGGCGGCGAGAAGAAGCGAAACGAGATTCTCCAGATGGCCGTGCTGGAACCGAAGCTTGCCATTCTGGATGAAACCGACTCGGGGCTCGACATCGACGCGTTGCGCATCGTGGCCAACGGAGTCAACGCCCTCCGGCGTCCCGACAGAGCCACCGTCGTGGTCACCCACTATCAGCGGCTGCTCAATCACATCATCCCCGACCAGGTACACGTGCTATCAGCCGGACGGATCGTGAAGTCGGGCGGAAAGGAGCTGGCGCACGAGCTCGAAGCGCGGGGGTACGAATGGCTCGAGGAAGGGGTCGGAGCAGCGTCGTGACCGAGGCATTCCTGCAGGACTTCGAAGCCCAGAGCGGCACCGCCACCGCAGAGGCTCCCGAATGGCTCGAATCCATTCGCCGCACGGCGATGGATCGCTTTGCCGCGACGGGCTTCCCCACCTCACGAGACGAGGAGTGGCGCTTCACCCCAGTGGGGCCGATCGCGCAAAGTCCATGGCGGCCGGCCATCGGCTCCACCACGGTCAGCCGTGAGCAACTCGACCCCTTCGTCTTCGGGCACCCGGAGTGGACCACGCTGGTATTCGTCAACGGCGTGTTCAGCGAGGCCCTGAGCTCAGTCGGGGTATTGGCGCCCGGACTTCGAGTGGGAAGCCTGAGCGAGGCCCTCAATACCGATGGGGCCGCGATCGAAGCTCACCTCGGGCGCCACGCTCCTTTGGTGTCGAGCCCCTTCACCGCGCTCAGTACCGCGTTCATGCGAGAAGGCGGGTTCGTGCATGTGCCGGCGAACACTGATGTAGCCCGTCCGGTACACCTGGTCTTCGTGACAACCGACGAGGCAGCCGGCAGCGTAACCCACCCCCGCAACCTGATCGTCGTCGAGCCCGGTGCGCGGGCATCGGTCATCGAGAGCTACGTGACGCTCGCGCGCGTGGGCACCTACTGGACCAACGCCGTAACGGAGGTGGTTGCTGGCGCCAATTCGTGGCTGGAGCACACCAGGATCCAGCGAGAGAGCGAGCGGGCCTACCATATCGGATCAACCCACGTCGACCAGGATCGGGACAGCCATTACCGCTCGTTCTCGATGGCCATGGGCGGTGCCCTGGCCCGGCACAATCTCCATGTCCGGCTTAACGGGGAGAACGTCGAGGCCCTCATGTACGGCCTCTACCTCACTCGCGGCGAGCAGCTGGTCGACAACCATACGGTGATCTACCACGACCAGCCCAATTGCCGCAGCTGGGAGGTGTACAAAGGCGTGCTCGATGGCCGCTCGCGTGCGGTTTTCAATGGCAAGGTCTTCGTCAAGCCAGAGGCCCAAAAGACCGATGCCAAGCAGACCAACCGAAACCTGCTGCTGAGCGACACGGCCAAGGTCAACACCAAGCCTCAGCTCGAGATCTTCGCCGACGACGTGAAGTGCACCCATGGAGCCACTGTCGGCCGGCTGGACGACGTCGCCCTCTTCTACGCCAGGAGCCGGGGAGTGCCTGCGGCTGAGGCCCAGCGGCTCCTGACCTACGCCTTCGCGGCCGAGGTCATCGAGGAAGTAGCCCTGGAGCCGGTTCGGGATGAGCTGGAGCGGCTGGTGCGCGAGCGGCTGGGAGCTGTCTGAGCGGCACAGTTCCCCTGGTGGATCCTTTGCCGCCTACCCGCTTGCCCGCCCCCCCGATCGACGTCGAACGGATCC
>JBBQXQ010000031.1:0-27146 GCA_038209515.1 Gemmatimonadales bacterium | reverse complement strand
GCAGTGATTCGGCCACCACAGCCGGATCAGCGTCCGGCCGGTCCAGCAGCTCGGCACCGATTCCAGTGATGGACAGGACGCTCATTGCTTATCCCAGTGCGGCGTACCCGCCGCGATAATAAAGAAGGGGGCGGCCGTCGCTGGTCGCTCCGCCAACCACTCTCCCCACTAAGATGGTGTGATCACCCGCCTGGTACTGCGCATGACGGTGGCATTCGATGTGGGCCAGGGTGCCATCGAGTAGGATGAGGCCGTCGGGGCTCAGATGGTACCCGACGCCGTCGAAGCGATCGTCATGCTCGTCGGCAAACCGTCGGGCCAGTGTCTCCTGCGGGCTGGAGAGCACGTTGACCACGAATTCCCCGACCTTGAGGATGGCATCGTGCATGTCGGCCTCGCGGTCGACGCTGACCGAGATGAGGGGCGGGCGAAGCGAGACCGAGGACAGGCTGGTCGCGGTCATGCCGATGGGGCGGCCACCGGGGGTGACCACCGTCAGGATCGTCACGCCGGTGGCGAACCGCCCGAGCAGCTGGCGGAACTGGGCGGGATCGACCTCGGGCGCGCTCACAGAATCATCCGCGCCATGAAGACCGGATTCAGGACCTCTCGCGCGGGCACGAAGCCGCCGGCCAATCCGATGACCGTGTGTGCCATACCCTCATGGCGGCCGAGCCGTGATACCCCCCGATCGAACAGCCGGGGGAAGCGTAGTGCGTAGTCGATCATGTGATCGATCATCCACTTGCCTGAAAACACCCGCCGCCGCATTCGCGGGTACTCAGCGAGCCGATCAACCGTGATAGGTCCAGGCTTGCTCAATGCCGCAGCCGCCGTTTCCGTCACCAGCTCGGCTCCTCGAAGCGCGCAGTAAATCCCGTCGCCCGTGGCGGGATCGAAGAAATCGGCTGCATCGCCCACCAGGAGTGCCCCCGGGGCAATGACCTTGGCAGACCGGACCGCGAACGGGCCGGTGGCGAGGACCGGCCGCACCACTTCGCCGGCTTCGACCCGTTCCCGTACTCCAGGAAACTCAGTCAGCGTCTCAGTGAAGAACCGGTCTACCCTGCCGCGAGCATGAGCCGCCCGTTCCGAAGGAACAACCAGGGCGACATTGGTTTGATCGTGCCCGATCTGGTTGAGGCCCAGGTACGCATCCTCGCGAAAATGCAGCTCCGCAGATGGACCCATGCCGGATACCCGAGCGATGTGGGCGACGAAGGCCA
Source organism: Gemmatimonadales bacterium (assembly GCA_038209515.1). Classification (GTDB taxonomy): domain Bacteria; phylum Gemmatimonadota; class Gemmatimonadetes; order Gemmatimonadales; family GWC2-71-9; genus CAVVWJ01. The sequence goes on along the minus strand of JBBQXQ010000031.1, from coordinate 25,920 downwards.
TCCGCCTGGGTGTGCCGTACTTGCGGCGCCCAAGCCGGCGCGCCACGACCGACCGGAGCCCGTCGGCCCCAACTGTGAGCCGTGCCCGCAGAGAGTATCGCTGCCCCGTGTGGTCGCGGACAACGGCTCCGGCCACGCCGCCCTGCTCATACAGCAGTTCTTCGACGCAGGTTCGCTCCAGAACAACCGCACCGGCCGCGCGGGCAGCGGCAAGTAATTCGTTGTCGAGGATTCGACGCGAGATCGAGAGCCCGGTGGGCCGGAATGGGTGATGACCGCCCAGGGCAAACTTCCCGTGCGCCGTGGCCCCGCGGGGCCCCGTCACCTTCATTCCTTCGAGCGGAAAAGCGCCGGCCCTCTCGAGGATTTCCACCACCCCGAGGCGCGCCAGGATGCGAACCGCTTCCGGGCTCATATACTCCGAGCACGCCTTGTCGCGGGGAAATGCGGCGCGATCTACTACGAGAACGGAAATCCCGGATCGGGCCAGAAGCGCGGCTGTGGCGCTGCCGGCCGGCCCGGCGCCGGCGACGAGGACATCCACCTGCCGCGGGGGGTCAGTCAAGCCACCGCCAGGACAACAGGGCCGCGCCCGCCGCGAACGCGGTGGCGAGGAAGTTCACCATATCGTTGTCGAGCCAAGTAAGGCCTCCTCTCAGCACTGTCGGGCGCCCACAGCGGTGGACGCGCCACTCGCTGGCCTCGTCGCACGCCTGGCAATGGAAGCGGCCCTGAAGCACGGCGCCGAGCATGGAGTCCATCGCCATCCCGGAAAAACCTATCAGCGTTCCCGCCGGAATCATCGCCACGGTACCGGTTACCAACGCTCCGGTGGCTGAAACGACCAGCGCTCCTATGGCACCTCCAGCCGACCCGATCAACGTCATGCCACCGCTGGTTCCCGGGGGCACCGTCCTGCCGAAGCCAAAGAGGCGCGGAGCCATACCGCTCCGGGTCCCGAGCGATGTAGCCCAGGTGTCGGCGGCCGCAGCTGCCAGCGTCGCCGTCACCAGCCAGGTGCCCAGCTCGCCGGGCGCGGCCAGTGCCCCAGCCGCGGCGGCTGCACCATTGGCATACACCTGCCAGAGGTCTCGCCGGTCGCTCTTGGGGTCGACCTCAACGAGAGGGCGCTGCGGCCCGACCCGGGATACCAGGTTGCTCGAAATGAAGAAGGCGGCCAGCACCGCGCCGCCATTCCAGCCGGTTCCATAGAGTACCAGGGTTCCCACCGTCCATGCCGCCACCGCGCCCGACAGCGTGAGCGTGCCGGCCCGCCACGCAATCCAGGCGACACCGGCGCCGACCGTTGCCGCGAGCGGCAGCGGCACCAGGCTCAGTCGCCCCTCGCCTCCGCCCGCAGCGCTGCGAGGATTCGAGCGCGCAGTTCGCCGGGGCAGGTCTCGCGACGAGCCCGAGTCTCCAGCATGAGGAAGAAGCTCTCCTCGAAGCGGGCACAGCTGAAGCAATGCTGGCAGCGCTCCAGGTGATCCCGCATCTCCACAACCAGATCCTCGGTCAGCTCCCGCTTCAGGTAATCCTGCATATGGGCCAGGGCCTGCTCGCAATCGATCCGGCTCATGTCCGGCTCTCCCTGGCCTGGATATAGCCCATCTCGACGGCATGAGAGTACAGTTCCGCCTGGAGCTGCCGGCGGGCGCGAAAGAGCCGGGACTTCACCGTGCCCACCGGTATCTTCATGGTCTCGGCGATTTCGCTGTAGGTCATTCCTTCTATATCGCTCAGGGCCAGTACCTCCCGGAAGTCAGGTGGCAGGGCGTCGATGGCCTCGAGCACCTTGTCATCCACGATCTGGGAGAAGAACGTGCCTTCCGGGTCACTCTCCTGCATTGAGCGGTAGAGCGCGTGGGGCTCGACGGCCTCCAGATCCATCGCGATCGGCTCGTGCTTGCGGCGGCGATAGTCATTAATGAAGGTGTTTCGGAGGATCGTGAGCAGCCAGCCCTTGGCATTGGTACCGGGACGGTACTGCCGCCATGAGCGGTAGGCCTTGAGCATGGTGTCCTGGACCAGGTCTTCGGCCTGGCTGGGATCGGCCGTGAGCCGCAGGGCCACGCGATACAAAGCATCGAGATGCGGCAGGGCCTCATCATCAAACGAGCGTCCTGCTTCGGTAGGCTCCGCCATAGGGGGAATGTAGCCCGCGCGAGCAACGCAGGCACCCCCTGGCTCACGCGCGTCAGGCGGGCTATGTTCCGCGCCGAATCCCGTGCCCAAGCCTTCCGTCGCTGCACTCATTCCCCTCAGCCTGCTCGAGGCGATCCGCAACCTCGACACTCCTGTCGAGGACGGGCTGGACGAGCTCGCCGAAGAAATCATGGTCCGGAGACTCGGCCTGAGCGCTACGGTCGCGGCTCAGATTCAGCGCTACCGCCAGAGCGCCGCAAAGGGGATCGCGGTGGACCTGGACGAAACGGTTTCGGTGTTCCGGCTGGTCGGCCGGCGAGCCGACGCGGCGCTCGTCTTTGCCGACGCCGGACGGCGGGCAGCCCGCTACGCCGCGAAGGCGCGGGGTCGCTCCTCCCGCACACTCGCCAAGCTATCACCCCGCCCGTTGGCCCGGCGGCTGGCTCTCAGAAGCGTAGCGCGGCTGGCGCGGTCGATCTTCGGCGGCGATCTCAAGGCCCGCGGCAATGTCGTCGAGGTCCAAATGAGCACACCGCTTTCGATTGTGGCGCTGCCGGCCGGCGAAGCATGCCTGTTCTACGGCTCCGCCTATCTCGAGATGCTCCGTGCCCTCACCGGCTTCGAGGGCGCGCTCCTGCACGCGCATTGCCGGTCCCGTGGCGATGGCGACTGCCACTGGCACACCGCGGTCGCGGAGGTCTACGAGTGATCGATCTGGCCGAGTTGAGACAGGCGCTTGCAGATGGGGATCTGGATGGCTGGCTTCTGTTCGACTTCCACGGGCTCAACCCCGTAGCCGCCCGGGTGCTCGACCGAACGGGGATGAACACCCGCCGCTTGTTCGTCCTGTTGCCGCGGGAGGGGGAGCCAGTCGCCGTCGCGCACAAGATCGAGCTCCAGGGGCTGGAGAGCTTCCCCGGCAGGGTGATTCCCTATGCGCGCTGGAGCGAGCTCCACGCCGCGCTTGGCTCGCTGGTGGCGGGACGCAAGCTGGCGATGGAAGTCTCACCGGAAGACGCAGTGCCCTATCTCGACCGGGTGCCTTTCGGGGTGGTCGAGCTCCTGCGCCGGCTGGGAGCCACCGTGGTGCCCTCCGGCGCGCTGGTCTCGCGGTTTGCCGCCCGGTGGAGCCGGTCGGAGGCGGAGGACCACCGCGCCGCGGCGGAGATCCTCGCCTCGGTCGCTCGAGAGACGTTGGCTCGGGTAGTGCGCCAGGGTGGCGATGGGATCACCGAGTCCGCCTTGCAGGCGCAGGTGGTCGCGGCGGTGAAGGCTCGCGGACTAGTCTTCGATGATCCGCCCATCGTGGCATTCGGGGCCAACTCGGCCAACCCGCACTACGAACCGAGTCCCCGGGCGACGCTTCAGAGCGGTGACGTGGTGCTGCTCGATCTCTGGGCCGGGCGGAGCCATACGACCGTCTTTGCCGATCAGACCTGGATCGGATTTGCCGGCAGCCGGCCCCCACAGCGGGTAGCCGAGGTCTGGCGCACGGTACGCCAGGCCCGGGACGCGGCCATCGAAGTCATCCGTCGGGCCGCGGCCGACCGCCATCCGATTGCCGGCTACCAGGCGGACCGCGCCGCGCGAATGGTCGTCGAGCGCGCGGGCTATGGCGACATGTTCGTTCACCGGACCGGCCACTCGATCGACCGCGACCTGCACGGCTCGGGCCCCCATATCGATGATTACGAGACCCACGATGACCGGGAGCTCATTCCGGGCATCGGCTTCTCGGTCGAGCCGGGGATCTATCTGCCCGGTGCGTTCGGCATCCGCAGTGAGGTGAATGTCTACTGGGGCGAGTCGGGACCCGAGGTGACGCCCCGAGAGCCGCAGGTGGATTTGATTATAGCTGGGAGCTAGGAGCCAGGAGCTTGGAACTCAGAGCAGCTCGGCTCCGCTCCCAGCTCCCAGCTCCTAGCTCCTAGCTCAGTACCCCTTACCAACTTTCCTTTTCCGCATTAACATCGCGTCTTATTGCCGGGTTACGGCGCCGCGACACGGCATTGACAGTGAGTCCGGAGGTACCACAGAGCATCCGAATTTCACGCCGTGCCTCTGCGGTTCATACCAACCGCCGGAACTTCGAGCCGGTAGCGTTTCAACGGGCAACTTTTTGGGTTTCAGAGAGTTACATCCGCGGTTCTGGGTGGACATGTTGCCGTGACTTTTCCTTGACACGCGATTTTTGCGACTTCATATTAGGCGTCCGACCGGGCCGCGGTCGGGCAATCGCGTTTCACGCATCTGGTTTTTACGCCGTCCCCATCACAATGCAGACTGTCACTCCACGCAGGCACATCCCGAGGTAGGCCCTCTGGGCCGACAGGGGAGGCGTGTGCGCCTCCCGCTCCAAAGCTGGCAGTAATTGCAAGTCCACGCCTTCGGAGGACGTTTCCATGAAGCAAAGCTGTGTCAGCGCCTTCGTACGCGCCGCGCGAGTCTTCGCGCTCGCGACAGTCGCCCTGGGGTGGAGCGCAGGGTCGCTCTTCGCACAGGGCACGACTGGTAAGATCGAAGGCAGGGTGCGTGACCAAGCGGGCGCGCCTATCGCCAACGCGCAGGTGTTCATCGTGGGGACGGCGTTCAACGCCCTCACCAATCCCCAGGGCTACTACTTCATCAACAACGTGCCGGCCGGGACCTACAATGTTCGGGCCGCTTTTATCGGCTACAAGTCGACCGAGGTTGACGGCGTGAAGGTGCTGGCCGGTCAGACCATCACGGTCGACGTTCAACTGGAGCAGACGGCGGTCCAGATCCAGGAGATCACCGTCGTCACCCAGACCCAGCCGCTAGTCCCGCGCGACGAGGTCACCTCCAAGCAGCGGATCGACGGCGACATCACCAGTAAGCTCCCAGTCGATCGACTGAGTGGCGTTATTGCGCTGCAGCCCGGTGTTGTGGCGAGCCCCTCAGGTAACACCCTGTACATCCGGGGGGGCCGGCCAGAAGAAGCCGCTACCTATATCGACGGGGTGCCGGTTCAAGCGGGATTCAGGGGCGGTTACAGCGTGAGCGGGGCGAGCAGAGTGCAGCAACCCGTCTCCGAGGTCCAGGTCGGCACGTCGGGCTTTGAAGAGGCCTCGGTCACCACGGGTTCCTCCTCAGCCGAATTCGGTAATGCTCAGTCCGGCATCATCTCGATCGCCACTAAGACCGGTGGGAATGCCTATGTCGGCTCGTTGAGCTACGAGACCGATGAGCCGTTTGGGGTAAACCACAGCCTAGGGTACAACAAGGTCGAGGGAAGCGTCAGCGGACCAGCGGGGGTGAGAGGTCTGACGTTCTCGGTTGCGGGCACCCTCGAAGGGCGCGCGTCTCGGAACGTCGATGGAACCTCCATCGATGGGCCCGCGGATGGGCAGGCGATCAATATCAGCGGGGCTGACGGGTTCAACTCGCAGAACATTCCGGTCTTCGTGCCCGCGGGCGTGGATACAACGGTCGCCGTCCCCGCGGCCCCCGGGTCGCCCACCTCAGACACGACCTACATCAACGTGCTGAAGTGGGCGGCCTATCGTGGCGATTGCAGCCAGTTTTCGGACGCTGGTTCGGCCGGATTGAGCGGGCCGGGGGCAAACGCCATCGCAGGCATCAGGGATAACTACGGCGTCAGCTGCCGTGGCATCCGGCTCCCGTCGAACTCCCAGGGCTTCTATAGCGCCAATGTGAAGCTCAATTACACCTATGGCACCGGGTCCCGCCTCTCCCTCAGCGGGGTCAGGAGCCGGACTCAAGCCCGGATCTTCGACTATCTCGCCATCGCCAACCCGGTCGACGAGATTGGCCGTTCGCTGCAAAACAACTATGTCACCCTGAACTGGACTCAGAACCTGGCCAAATCGAGCGAGCGGGCCCTGGCCATCGACACCTATTTGTCGTATCAGCAGGACCGCACGTTGCAGGCTCCGCTCACGCGGGAGAGCGAGCTCTCCAGCCGGGATCCCTTCGGCGGGTTCATGTTCAAGCCGCTCCACTTCATGTTCGACTTCGACAATTTTCCCATCAATGACCAGCTGATCCAGAACATCCGGCTGAACCAGGGTCGCCGAGGGCCGGTTCCGTTCAACGACAACAACTACCTTACCGCCAGTCAGTTCCGCACCAATGCGTATGCCAGCAACAGCCCCGATCAGACCCTCATCGGCGGTCAGTTCGAGGAGAGCGGTGGTCCCCAGGCATACCAGCGGATGTACAACGAGAAGCGATTCATACTCAAGTCCAGCCTAGACTGGCAGTTCGACCGGTACAACCGGGTGAAGCTGGGGGGCGAGTGGACCCACTATGACATCTCCAACTTCATGCAGTTCCTCACCAGCCAGTCCTTTGCCGACGCATGGAAGGGCAAGCCGATCCGGTGGAACGCGTTTCTCGAGGACCGGCTGGACCTGGGCGATGTCGTCATCGTGGGCGGGATCCGGTATGACCGGTTCGCCTCGCGCGCCCTGCGACCGTTCTACGTGGACACGTTCAGCCTCGGCGGGACGCGCAGCGCGAACGGCGACGATGTGGCATACCCCCGCATCTCGTCCATGCCCGGCTTCGATAAGACGAACCTGGAGACTTTCGGCGTCCTCAAGGAAGATCCGTCTCACGGCTACGTGAGTCCGCACGTCCAGGTGTCGTTCCCGGTCACCGACAAGACCAACTTCCGGTTTTCCTACGCCCACCAGGTCCAGGCTCCCGATTTCGGGCTGGTGTACGGCGGGATCAACACCGATGCTTCGACCACCAACTTCAACCAGGCATGGGGGACCGACCTCGACTTCGGCAAGACCGTCACCTTCGAGTTCGGTGTCCGCCATGCGTTCAGCGACGACATGGTGCTCGACGTCGCGTTGTACAACAAGGACAACCTGGCGAATCCGGCCGGACGACTGGTCTCGAGGTTTGACCCGACGTTGAACGCCAACCAGCTGGTCCAGTTCGTCCAGAACGTCGACTTCGGCAACACCCGCGGCATTGACGTTCGTCTCGACCGGCGGTTCGGTAACCTGTTCAACGGGACGCTATCCTACACCTACCAGCAAGCCAAGAACACCGGGAGCGATCCCTTCTCCACCACCGCTTTCCGCGCCCGGCTCCTATCCGGATTGGGTGGCACCGCACTGGGGCCGCCACTCGCGGCGCTTCCCACCGACTTCAACCGGCCGCACACGCTTGCGGGTGCTGCCTCTTTAACCTTTCCAGACGATTGGCAGCGGGGTACGACGTTGGGATCCATCTTCAGCAACGTGGGGGTTTACACCACTTTCCGTTATGCCAGTGGCACTGCGTTCACCAGTTGCCTTCCGGGCGCGGTGGGATCAGCCAGCCCGAGCTCGGCCATCGTTTCCGGAGAGGTCTGCAGCGGGCAGCAGATTGCCGGGACTTTCAACGGCTCGCACTTGCCACCGTTCAAGCAACTCGACATGCGCTTCACCAAGGGTCTCTCCCTTGGCGGCATTGGACTCACTGCCTATCTCGATGTCCGGAACATTCTGAATTTCAGAAACGTGCTCCAGGTGTTCACCGTCACCAATAACGTCACGAGTAGTGAGGACAGCACCCGGTGGTTCACCAAGGAGTTCGGCGACGTCCAGAGCGAGGCGGCGGCCAACAGCGTGCTCGGGGACGATCAGACCATCGATCTCAGCGCTCCCGGAGTCTGCGCCAATTGGGTGAACACCAGCTCCCAGGGGGCGCAGCCCAGTTGTGTCTACCTCGTCCGCGCTGAACAGCGGTTTGGTAATGGCGACGGCCTCTACACCAGCGCTGAGCAATCCAATGCCATCCGCTCGTTCTATGACTTCGCCCGCGGCGAAAACCGGTTCACCGGCCCACCCCGAAGGGCAAGATTGGGTATCGAACTTAGCTTCTGAGCGCGAACGCACGTCCGGTCGGGTGCTCCTCTCAGGGGCTCCCGTCCGGAGGGTGCGAGCTGCCTTCCATTCTAGGAGAGAATGCAATGCGATCACTGACTTGTCAGAAGGGCTCCGCGCTCACTGCGATACTGCTAGCGGTGCTGATGGGGGTGACACCGACAGTGGCGGGGGCCAAGCCTCGACCGGGAAAGCCCAACTCAGGCTTCCGCCTGTTGGCCCGGAGCCTTGCCGCCATTACGGCCAATCGGGTCTACTGCGGCCTGAACAGCTCCAAGGGGCAGGTTTGCGTGGATTCGACCGGCGCGACCGTGGCGGGCGGCGGGTTCTGGCCCAAGGGAACCATCGACCAGTACGTCTTCGGCTCCGGGATTGAGGTCGCGGGCATCATCGGCGACGAGGCCAATCCTGAGTGGCGGGGAAATATTTCCGGCGGCTTCTTCGAAGACCCGAAGGGCACTACGGAGAACGGGCGCGAGGTGCAGCCGGTCTTTAATAGCAACGACCCCCAGGATGCGGCCGCGTGGCCGGCTGCGGCCTTTATCCCCAGCCCGCCAGACCCCTCGGCGGATCTCTACGCCGAGGCATTGCATGGCAAGCTCAAGGCGGCGGACGCCGACGTGTGGTGGATGACCTGGGAGGGCGATCCAGCGGCCAATGCCGGCCGGGATCACCCACTGGGCATCGCCGTGGAAACCCGGGGCCTGGCGTTCAACACCCCGACGGGCAACGAGGACGTTCTCTACTTCTTGTACACCTTCTACAACATTACCACCGCCAACGAGGCGGACTACACGGCGCACAATATCCGGCCCGATATGACCAAGATTCTGGTCGATCTCGGGAAGAAGTACCAGTCGCTTAACAACGCCAAGTTCGGGATCACCATCCCGCAAGGCGGTTACACGATTAAAGACATGTTCGTCACCTTCGCCGCCGACATGGACGTCGGCGACGCCAACCTGGACTACGCGTCGGTGAACGTGCCTTTCTCGCTCGGCTTCGCGTACCAACACAACTTTGCCCAGCCCAGCGGCTGGGTATTCGACCCCGCGATCTTCGGAAACCCGTTCTTCCCCGGGGTCGGTTTCGTTGGCGCCAAGTACCTGCGGAGCCCGGTCGACCCCCTAACCGGGTTGGAGGTAGGTCTCACCCTCTACAGCAACACCAGCCGCGAGACGGCGTTTCAGGACCCCAACGACGTCTTCCAGCTGTACCGGTATTCCACTGGCAACATCGATCCGAGCCTGGGGGACGATACCTGCAACGTAGGCGACGTCCACGTCACCAAGATCTGCTTCATCAATGGTTTCAATGGTGCCGGAGCGCCGGCCGACATGCGCTTCTTCCAGTCGTCCGGGCCGATTACTCTCGCTCCCGGCGCCGGCGGTTCCGTGGTGGTGGCCTACATTTTTGCGCCACCGGTCAAGACCGGTACCTGCCCCGGACCGGGCGCGTGCTCTGTCCCCGGCAACAGCGTAAACCCAGGCAACCCCACGCGACTGAATGCTATCGCGACGGCGGGCAACGCCAACATCGTGGATTCGCTCACCGGGTACAACGGCTTCCTAGGCGACCTGAACGCTAATCTCAAGGTCGACCAGGAGGAGATCAAAGTCATTCCCCAATCACTACTGGGGAAGGCACAAATCGCGCAGACGGTCTTCAACAACAAATTCCTGCAACCGGCACCGCCTGATGCCCCGCAATTCTTCCTGCTTCCGGGAGATAATCAGGTGACCGTGCTCTGGCGGCTGTCGGGCACGGAGCCGGGACAAGGCGCGGGTGACCCGTACTTCCAGGCTGCCATCCAGCCGACCCTGTTCGATCCGAATTACCGTCAGTTCGACGTGGAGGGTTATCGGGTCTACCGGGGGAGGACCGACTCACCCAATAGCTTGCAGCTGATCGCCCAGTTCGACTACTCCGGCACCACGTTCACCGATGTCACCGGCCAGGTGAACACGGTGGCGGGCGACCGCACCAGTCAATGCGCGCCGGAAGTCGGGGTGTTCCTCAGCTGTGTCGACGCCGGGACGGTGAACGGTGTCCGCGAAATCCAGCCCGTGGTCTGGCCGATCGCCAGCCCGTTGGTTCAAGTGCCGACGGGCAAGTACAAGCTGCTGGCGGATGGATCGGCATTCGTGGAAGCCTCCGATACGGCGGTGACCGGCAGCAGTGTCGCCAAGGCACTGGGGGTGACCGACGCTTCCCTGCTCACCCTGAAGGACTCGGGGATACCGTTTGTCTATGTCGACAAGACGGTCCATAACAACATCCGATACTTCTATTCGGTGTCCGCGTTCGACATCAATTCGATCCGGTCGGGTCCGTCGAGCCTCGAGTCCTCCCGGATAACCAAGCCGGTCACACCCCGGCACGCCGCCAGCAACCTCGTCGCGTCCGGTGCGAACGGGCCTGCAACCCTGGTTGGGGCAGCCGGCGAGGTGCTTGATACAGCAGCTGCGCTACCCACCCTCGATGCGGCGGATGGGCGCTTCAGCGGTCCCATGCCGCCGGCCAACAACTGGGGCAATTTCCAGTTGTCCGACATCGTGACCGCGACGTCGCTTCTCACAGCGGGGGGCGACCTGACGGCTCGCCTCGACAGCATCCAGCTCGGCTCGGCCTGGGACGGGGTCGCCACGGTTTATTGGTACACTGCACCGGCAACGGGTGATGTCTTCTCTATCGCCCTCACCCAGGATGCCACCGATATCCCGGACAGTAACACGGCATCCTTCAAGGCCCTCCCTCCAGACAGTGGTCTTGCAGCAAGGTTTGACTCGACGGTCACGGGTAACACATTCACCCTCCCGGGCCAACTGAGTCAGGGTCTGGTGGGGAATTACTATACCAGCGCATTCGAGCGCGGTTGCATCAATGGAGCAGTAGGGTTCGATGAACTTGGAACGGCACTTTGCTCCTATAACGGCTCCCGCTGGTTCAACGGCCCCTCGCCCGCCCAAAACGAGACCCAGCCGAATCCCACCGCCCCGGGTACCCAAGCGGTCTCGGGCACGCCAGTACCGCTGACCGACTACAACAACGCCGGAGTGCTCACGGGCATGGCTGTCATCCACGAGCCGCACGCCTATACCACCTTGCCGAACGTCTATCGGCAGGTCGAGGGCGTGCTCGGCGGGGCTCAGCGCGCGGCGGACTTCAACGTCTACTGGGGTGACGCGGGCGCGGTAGACTCGGTGATGGACGTGACCCACAGGGTCCCGGTGCCGTTCAGCGATCATATGGGCGGAGGCTGGGGATTCCTCAACCAGTCGGCCACGACGGTTGGCGCCTCCTTCGATGGACGAGCCGAGCTTACCCTCGCCGATTTCGGCTGCGTGATTCCGTTGAAGACCTACGCTCAGGCGCAGGGGATCTTTCCCTGCACCGGCGGGGTGACCTATCCGCTGAGTCCGACGGCGGTGCCAGGCACGATCGCGTTGTTCAGTGGTACCAGCAATCCGGCGACTGGGCCATTCTTCGAATTTGCGAAGACCGCCCCGGCCGCGCCCCAGCCCGGTTTCGGGATGTACCTGGCCGGCAACATCTTCATGTTCGAGCTGGCACCGGCCGCGACGCTGCCGGTAAAGAACACGGTCTGGACGATGCGTAGCTACATCGGTGCCATCAATGGTGGACGGGGGAATGCGGCGGCCGGAGACCAGGGTAACTACGCGTTCACCGGCATGCCGCGTACGCTCTCCGCAGTCGGTGTCACGGTCAAGGGGAGCTTCAGCGTCTCGAACCAGGTGGTGGCCGCCTCCGACTCGGGCCTCAAGCTGGTGCACACCGTGCCGGATCCGTACTACGTGACCAGCCCGTTCGAGACCACAACCGAGAACAAGGTCATCAAGTTCGTGAACCTCCCAACTGACGCCATCATCAGGATCTATACCCTGAGCGGGGTGTTGGTGCGGATCCTCGAACACCACTCCGGAAGCTTCGGTGGTGACGAGGTCTGGGATGTCCGTAATCGGAGCGGGCAGTTCGTCTCGAGCGGAGTGTACTTCTATCACATTGAGGCCGGCGGCGCGCGTCGAGTGGCCCGAATGACCGTCGTCAACTTTGCCCAGTAGAGTCCATGCGTGGGGTGGGGCTCTGCCCCACCCTCTCTCCAGGAGAATGACAGATATGACTGACAAACTGGCTCCGCGTTTGACCCTGGCCATGGTCCTGCTGCTCAGTCTCCCAGCGGGCGTCGTAGCACAGGGCGCTAACGGCAACCCTGACAACACCGGTTACGGCACCGCCGCTGGAGAGTTCCTGCTCCTCGGCGCGGGCGCTCGTGGTACGGCCTTGGGCGGCGCGTTCGCTGCGCTGGCTACGGACGTAAGCTCCATGTACTACAATCCCGCGGGCCTGGCGCAAATGCCCCGGCCGGGGGCGATGATCGGAACGTACGACTACCTGGCCGACACTCGGTATACCTGGGGCGGGTTGGCAATCCCCTTCTCCGGTGGCCAGCGCGCCATCGGGCTCCAACTGGGGACGTTCGGATTTTCCGACCAGCCGGTATACACGGTTGATCAACCCGACCTCACCAGCGCCACCTACTCGGTCAGCGAGACCTTCGTCGGCCTGACGCTGGCACAAAATTTCTCGGATCGCTTCTCGGCGGGGTTTACGGCCAAGGGGATCTTCGACCAGCTCGGTCAGGCCAACGGCGCGGCGTTCGCCATGGATTTTGGCGCCAATTTCCATGCTTCATTGGCCGACCATCCCATTCGACTCTCGTTCACCCTGGCGAATCTGGGTACCGACCTATCCTATAGGGGAGACGCGATCAACGTAGATGTTCCGCGCCAGACTGATCCCAGCATCCCGACCTTGCCACAACCAGGGCAGCTCCGGACCAAGGGTTTCGCCCTTCCCACGACTTTCCGCGTAGGCATGGCCTACGACGTCATGAGTGGCAACGACAACCGTCTCACCGTGATGTCGGACTTCAATCAGGGCAACCAGAATCGCGCGGGCTTTACCGCAGGAGGAGAGTGGGCGACCAACCGCCTGGGTGGGTCTGGCTTTGGGTTCGCCGTGCGTGGAAGCTACAGCTACGCTCCGTCGAATAACGTGGATCTGGTCAATCCACTGAGCCAAACCTCTCTGACCGACGAGGAGCACCTGCAAGGTCTCGCGGCCGGCGGTGGTCTCAACTACGGCTCCGGCAACTTCAACCTCGGGTTCGATTACGCCTATAAGTACATGGGCATTCTCGGTCCCACGAACTTTTTCAGCTTCTCGGTCGGATGGTGATGATGGTTCGGCCGCTGATGACAATAGATCATGCGTTCTAGACTAGGCATCGCAATGGGAGTCCTGGCCGCCTTGGCGGCTACCGCTCTGCCGGCTACTCAAGCCGATAGAGAGCTCGTGGTCCGGACCGTCCGGTTCTATCGGCCGGAATCGGAAATGACCAGGATCAAGGCGTTCATCGAGATCCCGTACGCCATCCTGACGCCCGCGGGCTCCACTGCAAGCCGGCTGGCCTACAAGGTCGCCGTCAACTTGGCTGACTCGACTGGTCTGAAGTTGCTTACGCAGGAATGGTGGAGTCACGGGCGACCGGAGTTGCAGCAGGCCGGAGCCTCGGCTGTCGAGATCCTTGACTTTGCGGTCGCCCCGGGAGCATACCGGTTGAATGTCACGGTCCAGGACTCAGTGTCGGGCCACGCTAAGGCGGTATCTACTCAGGTGCACGGGTTCGACGCCCGGCCGACCCTGTCGGATTTGTGGCTCGCGCCCAGTATGCGAGTAGCGTCGGCGGGCGACACAGTGCCGATACCGGGTGAGTTGCGAGAAGGCCCAATGCTGGTGACGGTTGCAGCGCGAACGATTCTTACGCCGCTGCGCTCGACCGTCTACTATCTGGTGGAGGTTTACTCAGGTCCGCCGCGGGCGGGCACCATGCACCTGACGGTGGCGGATTCGACGGGGGCGGCCGTCGTTCGGACTGCACCGGTGCCAGTCACGGTGACGGCTGGAGGCGGCCTTCTGAAGGGTCGCATGGACCTCGCCGGCTTACCGGCCGGTCGGTACACCATGAATTTCACCTTGGCGTCAGGGCCGGATTCGGTCTCGGAGTCGGCCGATTTCGTGATGCGGGGTCTCGAGGAGACACTGAGCCGAGATGTCGTGGAGCGGGCGGCGCGCGCGGTGACCGATGTAGGCTATTTCGAGCAGATGAATGCGGTACAGCTCGATCAGGCTGAGGCTCCGTTGTACTACGTCGCCGAGAGCGGCGAGCTGGCGCCGTACGGGAAAGAACTGAGCCTCAACGCAAAGCGGAATTTCCTGGCTCAGTTCTGGAGTAAGCGGGACCCAACGCCCACAACCTCGGCGAATGAGGCTCGGGAGCGGTTCTACGAGGCGATCGCATACGCCAACCGCAGCTTCACCGCGGGCGGTCGGCGGCCGGTACCGGGCTGGAAATCGGACCGAGGCCGGATCTACGCCACGTACGGTGCTCCTGATGACCACCTCAGCCGGCAACAGGAGGGAAGGGCCCCGCGGTACGAGATCTGGCGCTACACCCGTGAGCGCGGCCGCTATTACATCTTTGCGGACCGAACCGGCTTTGGCGATTTCAAACTCATCGCCAGCAACAACACCAAGGAAACTGGGCTCGCGAACTGGCAGGAGATTCTCGGTATTGATGCCGTCGAGGATGTGGAAAGGTTCTTGGGAATCAAGTTTCTCGCCCAGTAGATGGCACGCTTCTGGGGTGTCTGGAAAATCTTCGTTACGAGGTCTCGCATATGAATCGGTTGCTAGTTGGTGCGGTCGTGCTCGCGATGTCTATCCCAGCGCTCTCGTGCGGCGACCCTACATCGAGTCTGCGAGGAGGACCGGCAAGGATAGAGGCCGAGCCAACGTCCCTGTTTGTGACCCAGGGCCAGACTACCCAGATCACCGTGCGGGTGCTCGACGAGCAGGGTAACGAGCTCCCCGACACGGTGACGTTCACCAATCCTGGCTCCGCGGTCACCGTGGCCTATGACCCGAATTTCCTCGTGGGCACGGACACGACCACCCCTGGAGCTACCGTCCCTTCAAAGACCCGAACCCGGCTGCTGCTCACCGGTGTGACAGTGGACACGGGTCACGTCACGGTGAGCTCGGGGAATCTGAGCAGAGATATCCCGTTCCGCGTGCTTCCCTCGGATCCCTCAGCGCTGTTCTCGAGCGCGGTGAGTTTCTCGAGCACCACGCCCGCAGCGAATGAGGTCGTGACGATGAGCGCTACGGGATTCAAGTTCCTCGCCCATCCCCCCACGACCTGCGGCTGCCAGGACAGTCTGCTGAGGGTCACCTTTGCCGCGGGCGGGGATGCGATCGTTGTGGGTGTTTCCGCTGATAGCAGCACCGTGAGCTTCCTCCCCGTTCCCGGGAGTTCCGGCGAGATCACAGTGAACGCTGCGGCGCTCGCGTTTCTACCGTCAGTCCCGGTCCCGGTCACCGTGCCCGCAGGGACGTTCACGGCGCCGCCGGCTTTCGTCGGGACCAACGATCCAGCGACCGCGCCGCTCATCACCATTCCAGCCTCTGGCCAGACTGATACCATCTTCGATGCCGGCTCATTCGGAGCTGCCGTGTGCGGGGGCAACACCGGCGCCCCCTGCCAACTTTACAAGTTCACCCTCCCGGCAGCCACCGTCTTGTCCGCGACGTTGACCTACCCGGGCGAGGCCGACATGGGTCTGTATGTCATGAATGCCGCCGGAACGACCAATGCTGGTCAGCAGTGCGATGCGGCGGGTCGGGGCGCTGGGAACCAGCCGGAAACGTGCGATCTTACACTTGCGGCCGGGACCTACCTCTTTGGGGTCGTCAACTTCGGGCCGTTCTATCCCGAGGCCGATCCGAATCCGCCATGGTTCATGATTTTCCTCACCGCTCCTTAACCTGGAAACAGCTAGTCTAGGGGCCCCCGTTTCAGCAGAAACGGGGGCCCCTTTGTTTCTTCGGAGGTCTCACCCCAAGCTTTTTACATCTCGAAGTCGTGGCCTGCGGAGGTGGGCTCCATTATGACCCTGTCCTCCCGGAACTGGCGCTGGTACAGCCGGGCGTACAGCCCGCCCAGCTCAAGCAGCTCGGCATGCGAGCCTTCCTCGACAATGCGGCCATGGTCCAGCACCACCAGCCGGTCCGCCCGCCGCACCGTGCTGAGGCGGTGCGCGATGATCAGCGTGGTGCGCCCGACGAGGAGCTTGGCGAGCGCGTCCTCGATCAGCCGCTCGCTCTCGTTGTCCAGATTGCTGGTGGCTTCATCCAGGATGAGCACCGCCGGATCCTTGAGGATGGCCCGCGCGATCGCCACCCGCTGCCTCTGACCCCCGGACAGCTTGACCCCCCGCTCGCCGACCAGGGTGTCGTACCCCTGGGGAAGCCGCTCGATGAATTCATGGGCATGAGCCCCCCGCGCGGCTGCTTCCACATCGCCCACGGATGCGCCTGGCCGGGCATAGGCGATGTTGTCCCGGATCGTGCCGCTGAAGAGCGCAGGGTCCTGGGGGACGATGCCGATGGCGCTTCTCAGATCCGCCAGCCTGAGGCGGCGGACATCGACGTCGTCGAGCAGCACGCGGCCACGGTCCACATCCCAGAACCGGGGAAGCAGCGATACCAGGGTGGTCTTGCCCCCACCGGATGGGCCCACCAGCGCCACGACCTCACCGGGCTCGCAGGTGAGATTGATGTCTTCCAGGATCCAGGGAAGCGAGGAGTCTCGCTGGTAGCGGAAGTACACCCCCTCGAAGGCCACGCTGCCCCGGGCCGGCGAGGGTAGCGGCAAGGGCGAGTCCGGGTCCGCGATCGCCGGACTCATCTCCAGAATCTCGAAGACCCGCTCCGCGGCCCCGACCGCCTCCTGATAGCTGCTGAAGAACGAGGCGAGGGCGCCGATGGCGGCCGCGATGGTGATGGTATACAGGAGGAATTGCACCAGCTCGCCGGGGGTGAGCTTCCCGTCCAACACGAGCAGCCCACCCTGCCAGAGCACGAATACGATGCCGACGAAGGTGGAGAAGGTCAGTACCCCAAAGAACACGCCTCTGATCTTGGCCCGCACGAGCGCCGCCCGAACGCTTTCCCCGATCCGCTCGCCGTAACGTTGCCGCTCGGCCGGTTCCTGAACGAAGCTCTGGACCGTTCGAATCTGGCTGAACGCTTCCTCGGCGACGGCAGTGGCGTCGGCCACTCGATCCTGCACGCTGACCGTCATGCGCCGGAGCCGGCGCCCGAAGTAGAACGCCGACCCGACCACCAGCGGCACCACGCCCAGCGCGGTGAGCGTAAGCCTCGGCTGCATCAAGGTGAGCAGGACAACACCGCCCACCAGCGCCAGCATCTGGCGGGAGAACTCGGCGATCTGGTGGCTGAGCACGCCTTGGAGTAGCCCGATGTCGGTGGTGAGCCGGCTGGTGAGCTCGCCGGTCCGGCGCTCCGCGAAGAAGCCCGGCGGCATGTCCAGCAGCTTGGCAAACAACTCGCGCCTGAGCCCGGCAACCACCCGCTCACCGACGGCGCTCAGGAGATAGGTCTGCGCATAGTTCAGCGCCGCCTGAATGGTGAACAGCACCACGAGCCCCACCGCGATTCGATCCAGAATGACTCGGTTCCGGTTGATGAACGCGGCGTCGAGCATATAGCGCACGACCATCGGGAATGCCAGGCCGATCAGCGCGCTGGCCACCAGCGTCAGCGTGGCCAGTCCCAGCATGCGCCGGAATTGGCGTACCCGGGGCCAGAGACGGACCAGACGCCCGGGCCGTGGGAGCCGGCGCTTCGGGGGGGCCGCGTCAGTCATCGTTGCCCAGCGATGCTTTGTGGGAGGAGATTCAATGGCCGTAGTGGCCGCCCGCGGGGGTCGCCAGCTCCTGCTCGGGCTGATCCAGAATGAGCACAGGTGCCGGCAGCACACCGTGGCCAAACGGGAGCGCGTGATCGATGCCCATCGCCACGAAGAGGAGAGCCAGATACAGCAGCGAGTATCGGTACATTCGCCAGGCGGTCGGGGTGGTGGACTGCTCCCTCCGGAGCTGGATACAGTACCAGAGCAGCCGCGCGCCGAGCAGGGCCGCTGCGAGTGCGTAGAATACGCCGAACGCACCGAAGAAGGCTGGCATCAGCGTGAGCGGCAGCAGGATCAGGGTGTATGCCAGCATCTCGAACTTGGTGCGTTGGTCGCCGCGCACCACCGGCATCATCGGTACCCCGGCCTTGGCGTACTCCCCCTGCTTGATCAACGCGAGGGCCCAGAAGTGCGGGGGAGTCCAATAGAAGATGATGGCGAAGAGATAAATCGCGGCCAGGTCCAGATGTCCGGTCACCGCCGTCCAGCCCACCAGCGGCGGAAACGCGCCGGCCGCCCCGCCGATCACGATGTTCTGAGGGCTGGTTCGCTTGAGCCATATGGTATAGACGAAGACGTAGAAGAGCAGCCCACCGAGTGCGAGCCAGCCACTGAGCGGGTTGACGCGGTACCAGAATATGACAAAGGCCACGACACCGAGGCCGATGCCGAAGGCCAGGCCGGCCCATGGCCTGATCCTTCCGGCCGGGATGGGGCGAAGCCGGGTCCGGGTCATCTTTTGATCAATGTCCCTGTCGAACCACATGTTGATGGCGTTGGCGCCGCCGGCCATCAAGTAGCCGCTCAGGATTACCCAGAAGACGAGCGACGGAGACGGCAGTCCAGCCGGCGTGATGAACATCGGCGCCACCGTGGTCACCAGCAGGAGTGAGATGATCCGGGGCTTCGTGAGAGCGACCAGATCGCCCAGCAGCGACGGCGTCCGGGGCTGGGCCTGGCTGGGCTCCGGTGCCGGCGCGTGCGTGTGTGCGGAGTGAAAGGCCAACAGCACCAGCGCGGCCCACAGGAGGGTGCCGACCAGTAGGTGAGCGGCCCGCAAGCTTGGAGGCAGGAGCCCGAGCACCATGGCCGCACCGACCCCGATCTGAGTCAGCGTGATCGCCAGGACGACTGCAGCGTAACGGCCGAGCCGCCGTTCATCCGGGCTGCGGCCGGACCGCAACCGGATGGTCAGAGCCAGCACCAACCCCAGAAATAAAAACGCGAGCATGCGATGGGCCCACGGCAGCGAGGCTAAGGGCGCGGCAGGCGGGAGGAGCGCGCCGTTGCAAAGGGGGAAGCCCAGGCAGAGCAGGCCGGCGTGGAGGTTGGCGACGTTGGCCCCGACCAGGATGACCACATAGCCGAGCGCGGCCGTTCCCAGGATCAATGGATGAGCGGAGTGTCGCGACCCCGGTAAGGACGCGTCCCCTGCACGCAAGGCCGTCACCAGCAGCACCGCCAAAAGCACCATCGCGTTGGCGAGGTGGATGATCACGACCCACGGCGGCAGGGACAGCTTGACGGTGACGGCGCCGAGCAGCACCTGAGCTACCAGCAGCACCAGGGCGAGTGTCGCCGGGTTTCTCAGATGCGGTTCGGACCGATGGCGGATCCACGCGGCGGCTGCGATCGCCAGCACCACCGCGCTCACCAGGGCCGCCGCCCAGCGATGGCCGATCTCGATCATGGTAGGGAGGTCAAGCGGCGGGAACCACTGGCCATGGCAGCGGGGCCAGTGGTCGCCACACCCCATGCCGGATCCGGTGATCCGAACCACCCCGCCGAGCACGATAAGGCCGAAGGCCAGGGCAGCTCCGGTCCAGGCCAGGCGGCGAAGCAGCCGGGTGTGTGCTCGATCCATTGCTTTCATTAGTACGTACCGGCCCCAAGATGGTGGCCCGGGCCGTCTTCGGCGCTCGGGCGAGCGGAAAGAACAGGGTCTGAAAGACCCTTGTCAAGGATATATTTGGCGATGCTCCCGGAACGCGACGCCTGGGGTGAGCGGCTTCCCCGGCACCTTGGGCTTTGGAGTGCGGTGGCGGTGCTCATCGGCTCCACCATCGGGAGCGGCATCTTCCGCGTTCCAGCCACGGTCGCCGACCGTCTGCAGTATCCCGGCCCGGTGTTCCTGGCCTGGGTCATCGGTGGGCTGGTGGCGCTCTTCGGTGCCCTGACCCTGGCCGAGCTGGGTGGTGCGCTGCCCCGCTCGGGCGGGGTCTTTGCCTACATCCTCGAAGGCTTTGGTCCACTGCCGGCGTTTCTGTTCGGCTGGTCCGAGATTACGGTCATCCGGGCGTCCGCCCTGGGTGCGATTGCCACCATCTTCGCCGAATACCTGGGGTACTTCGTGCAGCTTACCCCGATGCAGGTTCGCTGGGCAGCGGCCATAGCAGTCGTGGCCGTCGGGCTGCTGAACTATATCGGCGTTAACCGGGCCGCAGTCATCATGAATCTGACCACGGTCGCCAAGTACACCGCGCTCGCCGCCCTGGTCCTGCTGGCGTTTACCGTGGGCGAGGGGAGCACGGCGCACTTTACGCCGGCCTGGGGACCCAGTGTCAACGTCTCCCTGATCGCCACCGCCCTCATCGCCATCATGTGGACCTACGATGGCTGGGCCGATCTCTCGTTCATCGGGGGAGAGGTGAAGAACCCCGGACGCACGCTGCCGATGGCGCTCATCATCGGGACGTCCGGCATCATCCTGATTTATTTCCTGCTCAACGTGGCCTACGTGTATCTTGTGCCGCTGCCTGACATGGCCAAGTCGCCCCTGATCGCCGCCACCGCGGCGGGGAAGATTCCGCTCCTGGGCCGCTTCGCCGGAGCAGCCATCTCCGCGGTTGTCATGCTTTCCTGTTTCAGCACGCTGATCGGCTCGATGATGACCGGCCCGCGGATCTTCTTTGCCATGGCCGACCGGGGTCTCTTCTTTCGGAGCATTGCGCGGGTCTCACCCCGCTACCAGAGCCCCTCGGTCGCCATCTGGCTGGCCACCGGGCTCGGGGTGGTGTACGTCCTGCTGAATGATTTCCAACAGCTGGCAGACAAGTTCATTCTGGGCATCTGGCCCTTTTACGCGCTTGCCGTCGGCGCGGTGTTCGTGCTCCGGCGCCGCCGGCCCGAGCTGCCCCGGCCATACCGTACCTGGGGCTATCCGATCGTCCCTATACTCTTCCTGCTGGCATCCGTCGGAATGGTGCTGAACGCACTAATCACCGAGCCCCGGGACACTGGGTTCACCTTTGCCATCATTCTGGCCGGGGTACCCGCCTATTACGCCTGGCGAGCCTGGTCCGGAGGGGCAAACGAACCGGCCGCAGATGGACGCAGATAAATGCAGATCGGCAAGGGCAAGCTCGCTGGTGTGCTTTGGCCACATTTTCCGGTTTCCGGATTCCCAGCCGAGTAGCTCGTGATGAGGAGCGATCCGTTCTCGTCCGTGTTCATCAGTGGCAAACGTTTGCGTATCTGCGTTTATCTGCGTTCGGGTACCCGCGTCAGCGGGTGTGCTGCGGCTGATGTCTCCTGTTGTACCTTGATCTCGAGCGCGATATCGGCGGCCTGTACGCTGTGTGTTAACGCGCCAATGGAGATGTAGTCAGCGCCCGCTTCCGCATAAGCTCGGACGTTGGCCAGCGTGATTCCTCCCGTTGCCTCGATCTCGATCCCCGGCGAGAACGCCCGGGCCCGCCAGCCCCAATCGCACACCGTCTCCGGCGGCTGGTTGTCCACCAGCAGCCGAGTCGCCCCAGCTGCACAGGCGAGCTTCAGCTGCTCGACTGATTCCACTTCCACATAGAGAGCAGTCTCCCCTCTCTTCTTGGCCTCGGCCAGAGCCTGCCCGAGACCCTCACGGCCCAACGCCTGCCAGTGATTGTCCTTGACCATGACCTCATGAGCCAGATCGACCCGATGGCGATGGCCGCCTCCGGCGATCACGGCTGCGACATCCAATGCGCGGAGGCCGGGGGCAGTCTTCCGGGTATGAAGAATCCGGCAGCTGGTCCCCCGCACTGCCTCGACGTATGCCCGCGTGGTGGTCGCTATTCCGCAGGCTCGTTGGAGGAGGTTGAGCATCGGCCGCTCGGCTCGCAGGATAGCCGCGAGCTCTCCCCGGATCAGACCGACAGCCATGTCGGCCGCGACTGTGCTCCCTTCTACACTCTGCCATTTGATGGTGCAGCGGCAGGCAAGCGCTACGGCATCGGCGAAGACGGTCCCTGCCAGAACCCCACCGTCTCGATACTCGATCAAGCCTTCGGCTTTGGTTCCAGGAGGTACCGTGACCGCCGTGGTGATGTCCGTATCGCCGTCCTCGGCCAGGGCGGCCGCGGCAATGCGCTCGACCTCGCGCCTGGGAGTCAATCCGGGCGCCTAACCGAGTGCCACCATGCGATCGATGGCTCGCCGGGCGCGGGCGGCAATATCGGGTGGGACCGTCACGTGATACTGGTCCAGGGCCAGCGAGTCCCGCACGCCAGGGAGGGTGATCGCCTTCATGAAGGCGCACACCGCCTCAGGATCCGCCGGGATGAACTGCTTTTGGGGCGCGAGCTGCCGCATGCGGTGCATGATCCCGGTCTCGGTGGCCACGATGAATTGCCGGGCCGGACGCTCGGTAACCTTCCTGATCATCCCCTCGGTCGAGGCGATGTGAAGCCCCTCGGGGTCGATGTCGCCGAGTCCCATACTGTAGATCAGCTGCCCGGCACAGCCACACTCGGGATGCACCAGCACCTCGGCATCGGGGTACGTGGCACGGGCTTCGTTGAGCACCTCCGGCCGGATCCCTTTGTGCACGTGGCACTCCCCCATCCAGACCTCGATGCGGCGATCGGGCCGCATCCGCCGTACGTGGCTGCCGAGGAAGAAGTCGGGCAGGAAGAGGATCCCAACATCCGCCGGAATTGCATCGATGACGTCGAGCGCGTTGCCGCTGGTGCAGCAGTAGTCGAGCTCGGCTTTGACTTCGGCCGTGGTGTTGACGTAGCCCACCGCGATGTAACCGGGGAACTGGGCCTTCCAGCGGCGCACGTCTTCGGCCGTGATCGTCGCCGCGAGCGAGCACCCGGCACGCAGGTCGGGCAGCAGCACCCGCTTCTTGGGCGAGAGAATGGCAGCGGTCTCGGCCATGAAGTGGACGCCGCAGAAGATGATGACGTCGGCCGGGGTCGCAGCCGCTTGCCGGGAGAGGCCAAGCGAGTCACCGACATAGTCGGCGACGTCCTGGACCTCAGGGCGTTGATAGTTGTGCGCCAGCACGACCGCGTTCCGGGATTTCGCCAGGCGGCGGATCTCCGCCTGAAGGGCCTCGATCTGTTCGGGCGTCTCGCCGGACGGCTCGATGAGGGGAAGGTGGAGCGCGCTCATACCGCCTCCCGCTTCCGGGACGGTGGCGGATAGTCGGTCCTCCGGTGCCCGCCGCGGCTCTCTCTCCGACCTCGCGCCGCCTGGGTGATCAGTCCGGCCACGAGCAGCTGGTTGTGGGTGCGCCACGCCGGGGGTGGGGTGGCACCGGTGAGTCGCCCCAGCTCTCGCTCGGCCCGCAGCAGCGATGACTCGCTCCGCTGAAGCCCGACATCGGCGGTCATGAGGTTCCGCATCTCCTGCCGGATGGGCTCGCACTCCGCATCGGCGCCGCGGTCCGGCTCACGATGAACCGGTCCGATGACGACCGGAGATGCGGGCGCGGAACCCAGCGCTTCCGTGAGGGCGCGACCCGCCCGGTCGGCAAACACCAGGCCTTCGAGCAAGGAGTTCGACGCGAGCCGGTTGGCACCGTGGACCCCGGTGCGGGCGACCTCGCCGACTGCCCAGAGTCCCGGCATTGTCGTTCGCCCCTCGAGATCGGTCTCGATTCCGCCCATGGCGTAGTGGAGGGCCGGCGCAACCGGAATCAGGTCCCGAGCCGGATCCAGGTCGCGCCGCGCCAGCATGGCGGTGATGCCGGGAAATCGGGACCCGAAGTTCTCGACCTCGCGGGCGTCGAGCCAGGCCCCGCCGGAGGCGTCGGCCGCCGCCACGGCCCGGGCAAGGACGTCCCGCGGGGCCAGCTCGCCGCGCGCATCGTGATCCAGCGCGAACCGCTTCCCCGATTTGTCGAGAAGGACGGCTCCTGCACCGCGCACCGCCTCGGAGATCAACGGTGCGGGATTGACGCCCGGCAGCTTCAATGCGGTTGGATGGAATTGGAGGAACTCGATATCACGGAGTTGGGCGCCGGCTCGGTACGCCAGCGCCCATCCGTCGGCGGTGGCGACCTTGGGGTTCGTGGTGACGGCATACAGCTGCCCCACACCGCCGGTGGCGAGGATGACTGCCGGTGCCCCAATCGCGGAGCCAGCGCCGCCACGAGGTAGAGTGCTAACGCCCACGACCCGGCCTTCATGGGTCAGAAGGCTGGTGACTTCGGTGTGCTCCAGGATTTGAATCTTGGGAAGGCACCGAACCACCTCGGCCAGGCAGCTGATGAGTGCCGCCCCGGTTTGGTCCCCGCCCGAATGGATGATCCGCGGCTGGGTGTGGGCGGCCTCCAGCCCGAGTCTGAGCTTGCCGTCGGGGCTGCGGTCGAAGACCGCGCCCATGGCCAGCAGCTCGTAAATGCGGTCAGGGCCTTCACTTGTGAGGATCCGAATGGCTTCGGGATCGGCCAGACCGTCGCTGGCTGCGAGGGTATCGGCCGCGTGCTGGCTGGGGCTGTCACCGGGCCCCAGTGCGACCGCGATGCCGCCCTGGGCCCATGAGCTGGCGCTATCAGCGAGGCTTTCCTTGGTGACGAGGACGACGGACACGCCCTCGCATGCCATGCGCCACGCTGTCCAAAGGCCGGCTATTCCGGTGCCTACGATGACGGGCCGTAACGTTGCCATGCAATCAAATATACAGGGCACTTCGGTCCGGAGGACCGATGATGTCCATGAGGCCGGCCCTCGTGGGCCGGCTGGGCTTATGTTCGAACCTTGGCCAACAACACCAACCCCGCGAACAGGAATACCACGTTGGGGAACCATGCGGCCACGATCGGGTTGATCACGCCTCCGGCACCGATCGCCTTGGTGATCTGGACGAAGAGCAAGAAGATCACCGTCGTGCCCAGGCTGATGGCGACGCCCACCGCTGCGCCGGCCCGGGGCGAAGTGACCGCGAGCGGAGCGCCGAACAGAGCGATGATCAAGCAGGTGGCTGGAAGCGCCAGCTTCAGCGCCTGGTCTACAAGGAGCTTGTTCGCGTCATTCCCGGAGCGTTTGAGCGCATCGATGTAACGACCCAACTCCGCGTAGCGCATCTCGTCGGGCGCCTTCGGCTCCGCCAGCAGATCGGCCGGGGACTGCCGGAGCGCCTTCAGCCGCATCGTGCGGAAGTTGAAGGTCGCCTGCCGGCCCGGGCCCACAACCACCCGGCTTGCCCCGTTCCGCAGACGCCACCCCTTGAGCTTGTCGTCGTAGCTTGCGCTATCCGCGGTGAGCACCAGATCCGGGTAGGACAGCCCGGTTCCCTGGCGCTCGAACATCAGCTGCTTGAGTTGCCGGTTACTCACGTCGAGAGAGCGGATGGTGTAGACCCACCCCTTATCGCCCCGGTACACGAAGTTGAATCGCGTGCGGGTGGGCCGGGCCTGTCTTGCCTTTTGAATCTCGAGCTGGCGCGCTGTCGCGCCCGGCGCCAGCTCTCCCACCAGGAAGGCCAGGGCCGAAGCCGCACACGCGGCAATGAATACCGGCCGCATTAGCCGGTGAAAGCTCTGGCCGCCTGCCTTGGCCGCGGTCAGCTCCGAGTGCCGCCCCATGGCGCCGACGGTGAACACGGTGGCGAACAACACCGCAGCCGGCATGACGATAAAGGCGTTCTCGGGTATGGAGTAGATGTAACTGATCGCGATCTCCTTCATGCCCAATCCGCGATCGAGGAGTCGGTTCAGGTTGTCGGTGAGGTTGATCAGGATCGAAACCAACGGAAACCCGAGCGCTGTGAGCACGAAGATCCGGACCCAGCTCTCGATCACGTAACGATCGAGCTGCCGCAGCCCGCTCAGCCGCAGAAAGCCGG
>JBBQXQ010000030.1:0-28355 GCA_038209515.1 Gemmatimonadales bacterium | reverse complement strand
CCCTGCGCCAGCCAGCCGGTGATGATGGGTGCGATCAGCGCCCCCGTATTGATCCCCATGTAGTAGATCGAGTAGCCCGCGTCCCGTCGTACGTCGTCCGGACTGTAGAGCTTCCCGACCAGGACGCTCACATTGGATTTGAGGAGCCCGGTTCCGGTGGCGATCAGCGCCAGCCCGAGATAGAACGTCGTGATCGATGGCACCGCGAGGCAGATATGCCCCAGCATGATGATGACGCCGCCCACGAACACCGCGCGCCGAAGACCGAGCACCCGGTCGGCCACCCAACCACCGGGAACCGACAGCAGGTAAACCGAGCTGACGTACAGGGCGTATATCGGGCCCGCCGTAGCGGTATCGAACCCCAGTCCGCCGGCCGCCACCGGCGCGGTCATGAACAGGATGAGGATCCCCCGCATGCCGTAGTAGCTGAACCGCTCCCACATCTCGGTGAAGAAGAGGGTGGAGAGCCCACGCGGATGGCCGAAGAAGCGGGTGTCGCCTTCGGTGCGGTGAGGCTCGGGACGTCGGACGGCGGCTGTGGCCAAGGGGTTTACCGTTTACCCTTCACGCTGTGCTTGCGCTTTTTCAGAATGTCTTCCAACACGACCCGATCGATCTTTCCGTCCATCCGCACCCGCACGTCGTAATTCTCCCAGTACATGAAGTTCTTCAGCGCCTCCAGGAACGTCGGTGTGGCGCTACCCTCTTTGGCCTTGAGCCATTTCTGGGGCTGGTTGACCGGCTCGCTCAGCAGGATCAGCTCTAGTTGCGCGACGATCGCGGGAGTAATCGCGACCAGATCCCTGGGCTCACTGGGAAAGAAATGCAGCTTGTGCAGCGCCAGTAGCCGCTCCAGCTCGGCGATGGGATCCACTGCGTCGTACACCCGGATATCGATGAATCGGTCGTTCGCGCCGAGATAGCCGCCATTCTTGCGGACCACCAGCAACGCGGCGGACTGCATGCCGCGCTTGTCCCCGCCACCGGCCTGGCCCGCCTTGAGAGCCGCCATAAGCCGGTCCGCCAGATTGCCCCTGGTGCGCTCGAAGGTCTCTGCCAGATTCTTGACCGTCTGATCCGACACCATGATGTTGGCCTGCGCCGAGTAGCCCCGGCCGACGATCACCTCGCCCTTTCCTCCCAGGACGTTGCCCCGTCCCGAGGGCGCACCGACTCGGCCGCCGGCCCAGTCGAAGGTGGATGTGCCGGTAAAGCTCGCCGCGCTCCCCAGTGCATCAACTATCCCGACCTGCCGGTCCTGAAGCATCGTGTCCGTGCGCATGACAATACGGAGCGCCTCCTCCGCGCTGGCGCCCTGGGCAATCAGATCGAGCCCCCGCTCGCCATACGCGGTGTTGCCGAGGCTCTGCGTTGCCACCGCGCCGACGCCGGCGCGTCCCCACGGCACGATCCCGCCGACGTTGGGAAACTTGGACTGCACCGCGACGCCGAGATCGCCGGTGGTGGAGTCATACGCGACGATGCTGTAGGTGTGGGCGAGTTTTTGGAGGTGGGAAGGCGCTGCTATTGGTTGCTGGGCGGTGAGAGGTGAGAGGTGAGAGGTGAGAAGGAGACAAGAACAAACAATTGGCCCTGATCCCCTCGGCGGAGCGAGTCGAAAGAGTCTCGCACGTGCGTCGTCCCGAACACGCATTGAATGGACAGACCTCTCACCTCTCACTTCTCACCTCTCACGTTTACCCTTGCTTTCCAAACTTCTTTTTCAGAAACGCCAACTGCCTTTCCACCGCGTGCTCGCGCAATTTCTCGTCGTCGACACTCGGGCCTCGCTCATCATCGAGACCGAGCCCGGGCCGATCGGCCCCGGCCGCTGCGAGGTCGCGCCAGGCGGCCTCGACTGACTCGGACGGATTGCTCGGACGTGCGGCCCGGTACTCGGTGAGCATTTCGGCCACTTCCCGCTCCACCAGCACGAGCTCGTCCCGTTGGACCATCATCTTCCGCTCGAGCACCGCGACCCGCTCACGATGGCGCACGGTGAAGCGTTCCGCCAGCACGACCGTTTCCGGATCCGGAAGCTCGGCAGCCAGGCGCCCCCGCCGCTCAGCCGCCGCGAGATGCTGCCGCTCGGCAGCCAGCTCTCGCTCGGTGGCCGCGAGCGCGTCGCGCATGGTTCCCAGTCCTACCTTGGCCTCGAGGAGGGCCTCCCGGAGACCCGCCGCCCGAGCCCGAGGGTCCGACCGCGTGTGATCGCGGAAGAACCGCTCCAGCCGCGCCTTCACGCTCTCGAACACAGCCGGCGAGCACGAATCATCATCTGCCCCTCGGTATGCGCGGCGCCGTGAACGGCCGCCGGGTGACGGATCATCAAGCGAGATCGAATGTTAGGAGTCGATCGGAGGAGCGTCAAGCGACCCGATCCACTACACCGGCAGGCCGCTTCAGGGTATAATTGATGATTCCTTTCATATCAGCGGGCACTTGCATCGGTGGAGGGCGGTCGGTGGCGCTCACCCTGCGCAGCGTACTGGATAGGCTCGAGCAGCTCCGCACCAGGCACCGGCGCCGATTGATCTTTCTGGCCCCCGCGATGGAGCGGCGCCGGCCGCGCATTGCGGCCGAGGACTATGCCGCCCGGCACTCGATCGAGCATACCCTCGACCGTAAGGCCGAGCTACGACGGCTGGCTCCCACCTCGCTGCCCGCCGCCCGCCGGTACCACCAGCTCCTCTCCTACGAGCTGGAGGGACTGCGCGAGGTGGTGACCGCGCTGCATGCCGTCACCGGCGGGCGCGAGCTCGACGAATGCCTCGCAGAGACCTCGGTCCAGATCGATCGTCTGGAGATCGAGGTCGCCTGGTGCGCCACCCTGCTTGGGAAAAGCGACCAGAAGCGGGCCCTGCTCGGTCCGTGAGATGGGCCGGCGGCAGGGAACCCTGGACCAGCAGCGCTGGCTGGAGCTCTGGTCCCGCCTGGGAGCGCAAGGGAGCGGCGCCTCCGTCTTCGATCAGCTGACCGCCGCGTATGCCGAGCCTGGACGGGCGTACCACACGGCGGAGCACATTCGCGATTGCCTGGCAGAGCTGGACCTTACCCGAGACCTCGCACAACACCCCGATGCGGTAGAGGCCGCCCTCTGGTTTCACGACGCGGTGTATCTGCCGGGCGCGTCAGACAATGAACACCAGAGCGCCGAGCTCGCCTGCACCGTCTTGTCCATGGCCGCAGTCCCGCGGGGAGTAGCCGACCGCACCGCTGCGCTGGTACTCGCGACCAAGCACGCCGGCGTTCCCAGCTCGCCCGACGAGCAGCTCGTCTCCGACATCGACCTGTCCATCCTCGGACGCGAGCCCGGGATCTTCGATGCGTTCGAGCGGCTCATTCGGCGCGAATATGCCTGGGTGCCCGAGCCGACGTATCGACATGAGCGATCGGCCGTGCTCACCGGATTCCTGCGACGCCGCTCGATCTACCAGACGGATCAATTCCGCCACCGATACGAAGCATTGGCTAGAGCCAACCTTCAGCGGCTTTTGGATCAGCTCGCTGGTTAAGCTACCTCCGCGGCACCGCCTCGGGCGCCTCGTTGGCCCGTGCCAGCAGTTCGCGGACCTCCTCGTCAGTGGTCTGGGAAAAATCCTCGTACCAGTTGCCGACCGCAAAGAACGGCTCCGGCACCGTGGCACAGACCACGTCATCGGCAACATGGAGAAGGCTTTGGCAGGTTTCGCGGGGAGCAACAGGGACGGCGATTACAAGCCGCTCGGGGTGCTGCGCCTGGAGCGCCGCTGCGGCGGCTCGCATGGTGGAGCCGGTAGCCAGCCCATCATCGACCAGAATCACGGTCTTGCCGAGGACGTCGGGCGGCGGTCGATTATCGCGATAGGCGCGCTCGCGACGGGCGAGCTCGCTCTCTTCGTTGGCGGCTACAGTCGCGATGACTCGGTCGGGTATGCCCAACGCTTTGACGATGTCATCGCTGAGCACCCGGATCCCGCCGGAGGCAATGGCGCCCATGGCCAGCTCTTCGTGGCCGGGCACCCCGAGCTTGCGGACTAACATTACGTCGAGGCGTGCGCGCAGTGCCCGGGCGACCTCGAATCCAACCGGCACCCCGCCGCGCGGCAACGCAAGCACGAGCAGGTTGGGCCGTCCGGCGTAGGGCGCGAGCGCCGTAGCGAGCCGGCGTCCGGCATGGTAGCGGTCGGTGAATCGCGGAACCATCATCCAACCCCGCGCATGTCTAGCCGCCGGATGCATACGGCTGCAGCAGGTTGAAGGATGTGATTGTGCTCACAGGAATAGGCCACTCACTCGCTCCTCGTCCGGTTGGTTATCTTTGGCCATGCAGCGCTCCTTGCTTATTGCGGCCATGTTGATCGCGGGTTGCGATCGGTCCACCAGTGGCAAGAGCTCGGCTGCGGCAGCGACCTGCGGACTGGCTGCACTCGCCGGGCCTACGGCCCTCCTCGGGCAGTTCGGCATTCCCGACCAGACTCTCGGTTCCCCACCCCGCAAAATTCCCGAGCGTCTCGTCGTCCGGTTGGTGGCAGGCCCGGCCTATCCCGCGATCGTGGGACGATCCGATTCGATGTTGGTAATCGGGGTGAATGGCGGTTTGCCTGCCAACGTGAAGCCCGGCTTTGGGGTGTTGATCCTGGATACCGGCAACAAGGCGCGCGGGGTTCTGCTCTACGAGGGAGCGCCGGTCGAAGGTGCACCCCAGATCGGGACCGTCTCGATCGACAACGCTAGCGTGCCGCTTCTGGGTATCCAGGTAGACCCGGCCAGGTTCGAGGATCCCCGCTGCCTTCTATTTCCGGACTCGGTGATTCAGTGAACCTTCCTCGCATCGCCGTGAGTGGGGTCGTCCGTACCTGGGACGGCTCCGTCCGGACGGGTGTGAATGCGGCCTACGTCCAGGCGCTGCTTGCGGCCGGCGGCGTGCCTCTGATTCTGTCGCCGCTCATGGGCCCGTCGCTAGCTGGGCCCGCGCTCAACGGGGTGGACGGCCTGATTCTCACCGGCGGGGAGGACCTCGACCCGGCCTGGTATGGGGCCGATCCCTCGCCGCTGCTGGACTCGCCCAGCCGGGAGCGCGATCTATTAGAGCTTGCATTGTTTGGGGTGGCCCGGCAGAGCGGCCTGCCCATCCTGGGTATATGCCGCGGCATCCAGCTCATCAATGTCGGAATGGGAGGCACGCTCTTTCAGGATCTCCCGACCGAGCGCCCTGGGGCGGTGGACCATAGCCCCAATGGCGCGCGGGATGCCCGAAGTCACCGGGTGAGACTGGAGCCCCGTAGCCGAGCCGCCGAGGCGCTCGGCACAACGGCGATTACGGTGAACTCAGTCCACCACCAGGCGATCAAGGACCTGGCCCCGGGCCTGCACGCGACCGGCTGGACCGATGACAAGCTGATTGAGGCGGCTGAGACCGCGCCCAATGCACCCTGGCTTCTGGCGGTGCAGTGGCATCCCGAGGAGATGCACCGCGACCGGCAGGCGCCCGAGCATGGCCTGTTTGCGGCCTTGGTTCGTGAGGCGGGCACTGCCCGCGATGGTTTAGTGGGAGAACGAAGGAAAGAGAACGCGATCGCTCACGCCGTTGAGCGCACTTCGTAGTGCGGGAAAGCGGTCCGATGCGGTTCTGAGCACCGCACCGAGACCGTAATGATCGGCCAGCGCATGGTCCGATGCGAGACCGAAGCCGCGGCTTCCCAGCGCGTCATAGTAGCTGACATCGGGTCCTGCTTTGCGGAGGCGCCGAGCTGCGATATAATCGGGAAAGAGCCCAGTCAGCCAGAGCGCGTAGTTGCCGAGGTGCAGCATGACCTTGAACTGGCGGTCGCCGCTGGTGGCGTCGAGGTCCGCCAGAATATCGACGAGATAGCGGTGCCGCTGGTCGTCGTTCCAGTCGACCCGCCAGGCCCGGTCGCGTTGCCCGAACTCGAGGAGCAGTGCCGCAAGGTAATCAGCCAATTCCCGCTCTTCGAGGCCGGACCGCCTGAGTGCATGCCGGACGAGGACGTAGAAGAAGAGCGCCTCGGACGGGAGCAGCATTGAACGGACCGTCAGCAGCCGCTCGAGCAGGTCGGGCGAATCGAGCAACGAGTCCGGCCCTTCATTCGCCAGCCGCCGCTCCAGGTACGCCCGACGGTGGGCGGAACCCCGGCTCAAAAGCAGGATCACCAGCTGCAGGTCCGCTGCCGTCAGGCGGCCCCGCGTATTCGCACGGATCATGACCAACCCTCCATCAACGAAGCTCACGTCGCAACCCGACGCGTCTGCCGATCTCGATCTGGCACTCGTCCGTCGTCTGACCGCCTTCGGCCAGGAGGTGGCGGGGACGCTCCGCCGGGCCTCGGTGATCGATCTGCTGGTGCGGCACGTCAGGGAGACGCTCGCGCCGAGTGAGATCGCGGTGGCCCTGTTTCAGCGCGAGGCCGAAACCATCGACTTCGTGCTCGGCTGGCCCCCGGGTCGCTCCAATCCACGCCCACTGCTCGACCTTGCCACCCGTCGCGGTCCAATGCTCATCCAGGATGGGCTCGATGCCCTGCTCCGCGACGCGGGGCTCACGCCTCCACCTTTGACCGCCGGCTGCTGGTTGATCGCACCTTTTGTGGCCAAAGGTAGAGTAACTGGGGCAATAGCGGCTCGCGGTGAGACCGGTCGCTACGGCCCTGCCGACCTGGTCCTGCTGGAAGGACTGTTGTCGCAGGCCAGCATCGCACTCGAGAGTGCCCGGCTGATAGACCTGCATGACGACGGCCGGCGAACCTGGCAGGAAGTGGTGGATGCCATTTCACCGGCGCTCTGCATCGTAGATCGGAGCGGGGCGATTCGTCGGGCCAACCGTGCCTTTGCCGACCTGGTCGACGCCCCACCGGCCAGCTTGATCGGCCGGCCCTGGCAGGCCTTCGCGCCCCCCGAGTGGTCCATCGATCTCCAACGAGCCTTGGACCAGCAAGGAGCGGGCCGGGAGGTCGAATTGCGCACCGGGGAGCGCACCTATGCCGTTACCGCCGTGCCGATTAGCAGCACGGATCGCTCTGCGGTGGTCCTTCTGTTCGACGACCAGACCGAGCGGCGCCGATTGCAAGACCAGTTAATCCAGTCGGAAAAAATGTCGGCTATCGGCCAACTCATTGCCGGCATTGCCCATGACCTGAACAACCCCCTGGCCTCGGTGCTTGGGTTCGCCGATTTCCTCACCGAGGTTCCCAACGTGCCTGCCGGTATTCGGGAACCGCTGGCGGTGATCCAGGAAGAGGCGGAGCGGGCATCGGGTATCGTCCGGAACCTACTCGGCTTTGCCCGGAAGCAGGACCATCAGCGCCGCCCCACCGCCCTGAAGCCGCTACTGGACGGCACCTTCGTCCTCCTCAGAAACCAGCTCATGGCGCACCGGGTAGACGCCCTCATCGAGGTCGAGGCCGACCTGCCCATGCCCGATGTGGATCCCAACCAGATCCAGCAGGTCTTCGTCAACCTGATCAACAACGCGGCCCAAGCCATCGCCTCAACCGGACGGCCGGGGACCATCACGGTGCGGGCGCGGCGCTGGCTCGACGGGGTCGCCATCGAGGTGATCGACGACGGGCCCGGCATGTCGGAGGACCTGGCCGCGCAGGTTTTCGAGCCGTTCTTCACCACCAAGGCGGAGGGAGAGGGGACTGGGCTCGGGCTCTCGATCAGCCAGGGAATCGTGAAGGAGCATGGTGGCCGCATCATGCTCTCGAGCGAGGAGGGCAAAGGCTCAACTTTCACCGTCCAGCTGCCGCTCTCCACTCGCTCACCAGTGCCGGCCGCCGATTCCTTGTCCCGGGCCCCGACGAAACGGCTGCGGGTGCTCGTGGTGGATGATGAGCCGCACATTCTGCACTACATGCGGGCGACTCTCGAAGCCTGGGGCCACATGCCGGTCGTCGCGGGCGACGGGGAAGAAGCGCTGGCCCGTGCCATCCAAGAGCCATTCGATCTGATTATTTCGGACCTGAGGATGCCCCGATTCGGGGGCCGCGAATTCTACGAGGAGCTGACTCGCCGGAACCCGATCATGGCCGGTCGCCTGGTGTTCAGCACCGGAGACACCGTGCGGGGCGACACGCTGGCGTTTCTGGAGACCCTCGACCGCCCCTACCTGCACAAGCCTTTCAGCCTGGCGGAGCTTCGGACCCTGCTGGCGGAGGTCGTCCGGGATAGCGGCCCCCAGGCTGCCGTGCGCGATGGCGAACCCTTGCCGGCCGACGTATTGCCGAAGACGTGACTCCCGCCATCGTCCACGTCGCCTCCGGCCGGGAGTGGCGTGGCGGACAACGGCAGGTCTGGCTGCTGGCCCGCGAGCTCGCCCGGCGTGGCGTCGATCAGGTCGTCGTCACCGGGGGAGATTCCGAGCTGGGCCGCCGCCTCGGCTCTGCCGGTGTGCGCGTGCGGCCGGTCCGCTGGCGAGCCGGCCTCGACCCTCGGGTCCTGCCCGCCATACTCGGCGAGCTCCGCCGCCGACGAGCAATCCTTCACGCCCACGATTCGCACGCACTCACGCTCGCTGGGGTATGTGCCGGGCTCAGCAGAGCTCCGCTTGTCGCCACCCGCCGGGTAACCTTTCCCATCAGGCGGAAGCTATTCTGGGTCCGCGCGCAGCGAGTGATCGCGATCTCGGGAGCCGTGCGCGACGCACTCACCCTTGACGGCCTTGCCCCTGAGCGCCTCGCCGTCATCCCCTCCGCCATAGACGCCGCCGAACTGAGAGCCACGACTGGCCCTGACATCCGCACACGTTTCGGTCTCCCGGAAAAGGGACAGGTTGCCGTGAGTCTCGGCGCGCTTACACCGGAAAAGGACCAGTTCACCTTGATAGAAGCGGCTGCCCTCCTGGTCCAGGACTTGCCCGTCCTCCACTGGGTTATCGTTGGGGAGGGGCCGCTCCGCTCGGCCTTGCAAGGCCGGATGGCACGGCTCGGTTTGCAAGAACGCGTGCATCTTGTCGGCCAGCTCGCCGACCCCCACATGGCGCTGGCTGGTGCAGACGTCTTCGTTCTCAGCTCGCTTGCCGAGGGGCTGGGAAGCTCAGTGCTCGCCGCCATGGCGCTGGACGTGCCGGTGGTCGCCACCCGGGTCGGAGGTGTCCCCGAGGTGCTGGGATCCGGTGCCGGGGTGCTGGTGCCGGCCGGCAGACCAGCCGACCTTGCCGCCGCGGTTCATCGCGTACTCTCGGAGCCCGGATATGCTGCTGACCTCAAACAGGCGGCCCGCCAGGAGCTCCGAAGATTCACCGTAGCCGGCATGGCAGAGCAGGTCGTCCAGGTTTATCGTTCGTGCGCCCATTCTCTTGAGGGCTCATGATTTACGTTTGCATACCGAGTTACAACGAAGCCCCGACCGTCGGGCTACTGCTCTGGAAGGTTCGTCAGGTATTCGCCGGATTTCCGCGGGAGTACCAGCTGCTGGTGCTGGACGACGGCTCCGACGATGCTACGGCCGAGGTGCTCGAGCGGTATACCCGAGTACTCCCATTGACCGTCATCCGACACGAGGCGCGACGGGGATATGCGGCGAGCGTCGAGGAGCTGCTCCGCCAGGCCGTGGAGCGCACCGACCGGCCCAAGCGCGACTCCGCTATCCTCATGCACGCGGACTTTGCCCATGGACCTAATTTCATCCCCGACCTGGTGCGCCGGATCGAGAGCGGTGCCGATATCGTGATCGCCCAGAGCAAGCTCAAAGGCGAGCCCTCCCGCGCCCGGCGCCTGGTGCGGCGGCTGGCGCCGGCGCTGCTGCGCGGCGTGGTCAGGGTTCCGGGCGTTGCGGACGTGGTTTCCGGCTTCGCGATCTTTCGTCTGATCGCGCTGCGAAACGCTTTCCGCAATCAACCGCCCCCACTGCTGACCACCGAAGGCTGGGCGGCAAACGCCGAGCTCTACGATCGCGCGGCTCGGCATGCCCGCAGGGTGGAGACCATCCATGCGGTGGAGCGCCGGGACCTGCGCCAGCGCCCCAGCCGGACGACCTCGTGGAACGCCGCGCTGAGCGTGCTCCGATCCCGCGGTCCGCTGCGCCATCTTCCGGCCTGGCCGACGGGGGCCGAGGGGGACAGTCCGCGGGAGACCCATCAACAGGCCGAGGTGGCGTCGTCGTGATTGTGATCGGACTGACACTCGCAGTGATGCAGGCCCCCGCAGCGGGCACTCAGCCGGTTGCTCCCGCCCCGGCGTTTGCCTCGTACCCCTTCGCTGTGGGCGAGAAGCTGTCCTATAGCGCCAAGCTCGGCATGCTCACGCTCGGCTCCGGCACCCTCGAGGTCGCCGCCGTGGATACCGTGCGTGGCGTCGAGAGCTTCCGGTTCCGGTTCCGGCTGCAGGGCAAGACCATGTTCTACTCGCTCGACGACGTGCTCGAGTCATGGGTCGGCATTGCGGACTTGAACTCCCGCCGGTTCCAGCAGGATTTCGTGGAGAATGACAAGGCTATGAAGCGCCGGTACGAGATCTACCCGGATTCGGGGTTCTATCGCGAGCAGGGGCGGGAGCAGGTGATGCCGACCCCGGCGGAGCCGCTGGACGACGCGGCATTCTTCTATTTCGTGCGGATGACGCCGCTTCAGGTGGGGAAGAAGTACACGTACAACCGGTACTTCAGAAAGGACAAGAACCCAGTCACCATCGAGGTCCTCAAGCGGGAGAAGATGGAGCTGCCGGGTGGCAGCAAAGTGCAGTGCCTCGTGCTTCATCCCACCATCGACACCAAGGGACTTTTCTCCAAGCGGTCGGAGACTCTGATCTGGCTGACCGACGACGCCCGCCGGCTCCCGGTGCAGATCCGCAGCAAGTTTCCCTTCGGGACGATCACGCTTCGGCTCAAGGACATGGTCCTCCCCAGCACCACGACGTCGGCCATGAGCCACTGAGCGTGCGTTATCGCGAGGCCGACCTCAGCCGCGTCACGACCATCCCGGTCGCCGGGCGGCGGAACAAGGTCGAGCACGAGCTACTGGCATCCCCGCCTGGACCGAACCGCTCATTTACCGCCTTCCTCGACAGCCTGCCCGACGTCCTCGCCGCGCGGGACCTGCGCCTCGTCATCGAGGCTGTGGCCGCGGCAAAGCGGGGCGGCCGGGGCGTCATCCTCCTCCTCGGCGGCCATGTGATCAAGGTAGGGCTGGGACCGCTGGTCAACGCCTGGCTCGCCCGCGGTATCGTCACCCACGTTGCGCTCAACGGTGCCGCCGCCATCCACGATTTCGAACTCGCCGCGTTCGGTGGGACCAGCGAAGACGTGGAGAGTGGCTTGGCGGACGGGAGCTTCGGCATGGCGGAGGAGACCGGTGCGGAGATGAACGCGGCTATCGCCCGGGCGGCGGCGGCGAACGGGGGAATGGGAGAGGGACTGGCGCTCGCCCTGGCGGAGCGGAAACGGCTCCCGGGGAAGGAAGCCTCGATTCTCCTTTCCGCGTTGGAGCATGACGTCCCCGTCACGGTGCACGCTGCCATCGGCGCCGAGATCATCCATCAGCACCCGTCGAGCGATGGCGCTGCGGTCGGGGCCACGAGCCACCGTGACTTTCGCCGTCTGGCAGGGTCGATTCCGGATTTGGATCAGGGGGGAGTCGTGCTCAACTGGGGCAGCGCGGTACTGATGCCCGAGGTCTTCCTCAAGGCCCTGACGATAGCCCGGAACACCGGGGCCGGCCGGCCGACGCACTTCGTGGCCGCCGACTTCGACATGCAACGCCACTACCGGCCGCGGGTGAACGTGGTCCAGCGTCCCACCCGCGCCGGAGGCTCCGGCTTCCTCCTGACCGGGCACCATGAAATTCTGATTCCGTTGTTGGTTTGGGGAGTGATGGAGGCTCTTGAGGAGACGCCTTTACCCTAGACTCCCATTCAGGACCGAGATCTTACCTCTCACCGGCGATCATCTCCCTCACCCGAGCCGCCGTCCCCGGCGCGAGGACCTTCAGGATCAGATAGATCATGAAGCCGAGGAACGCGAACCAGAGCACGGCCCCGAGGAGCCCCAGGACCAGCCCGAAAAGGCCGAAGATCACCTTGAGGAGGAACATCGCCACGATCGCGAACACCGCGAATCCAAACAGGTTCCGGAGCATGCCAGTTTCCTCGGGAGATCAGGTCAGCCTGCAGTACGCTGCGACGTTTCAGATAGTTTCATAGGTCCCCGTGCCTTCCCCACATGATGTGATCGTGATTGGCGGCGGCGCGGTCGGAGCCGCCTGTGCCCGGGAGCTCGCGGCCGCCGGATGCCGCGTGCTCGTGGTCGAGCCGGGCGGCGACTTCGGCCAGGCGTGGAGAGCGGCCGCCGGCATGCTCGCCCCCCAGATCGAGGCCGATGGGGCCGATCCGCTGCTCAGGCTCGGCATCGCCGCGCGAGATCACTACGTGCCGCTCGCGGCATCCCTGCGTGAGAGCACCGGCATAGATATCGGTCTCTGGCAGGAGGGCATTGCCCGCGTTGCGGGCGATGATGGGGAGGCCGGAGAGCTGAGGTCGAAGGTAGCGTCGCAGCAGCGGGAGGGCCACACAGTCGCCTGGCTGGAGCCGACCGAGGTACGGCACCGTTGGCCCTGGCTCGGACCGACCGCCGGCGCGCTCTGGTCCGAGCGCGATGGTGCCCTCGACCCGGCGCAGCTGGTGCACGCGCTCCTCACCGACGCCAGGCATCACGGCGCTGAGGTCGTGAGTGATCAGGTCACGGCAGTAGAGCAAACCGGTGGCCGGATCTCGGGAGTATCGGGTAAAGCGGGCCGGTACGCCGCCCATGACGTCGTGGTTGCGGCCGGGGCCTGGTCCGGCCAGATCGCCGGGCTCCCGCGAACAATCCCTGTGCAGCCGGTCCGAGGACAGATGGCTGCGCTTCCATGGCCGGCAGGCATTGGCCGCGCCATCGTATACCACAAGGATTGCTACCTGCTGGCGCGAGGACATGAGGCGATTCTAGGCTCGACGATGGAGTACGTCGGGTTCCGGCCGGAGGTGACGCCGGATGGCATCGCCCGCATTTTTGCCGCAACCATGGCGCTCTGTCCCGGCCTGGTTCGGAGCAAGCTTCGGCGAACATGGGCTGGGCTCAGGCCGGTCACGCCCGACGGACTCCCCATCATCGGCCCGGAGCCGCGGCTTCCTGGGTTGTGGTATGCTACAGGGCACGGACGAAATGGCATCCTGATGGCCGGAATCACCGGGGTCTTGGTCCGCCAACTGCTTGATGGCAAGAAGCCTTTGAGCGACTTGCGAGTATTGTCTCCCAGCAGATTCTGAACAACACGAAAACATGATCCGATTTCTTCCCTTCGTTCTTCTCGCCTCAGCCCTCGCGGCCCAGACCCCGCCCGACGTGGCCATGGAACGAAGCGGCTACCTCGCGTGGCTCAAGAAGGGTCCCAACTCACCCCTCTCCGTCGTCGCGCAGCAGAGGATTGGAGATGGTGTGCGGCTGGGCCCGAGCGGGGCGGAGATTCCCTTGGCCGGGATGGAGGAGTATCGAGTCTATCCCAACGGTGGAGTCCTCGTTCTCGAAGGACCAGGCGGTAAGCGTCCCATCGGCCGCGGGCGTCCGTATCGCATCGGCAAATACGCGCTGTATCTCACCGGACCTCAGCCGGGCACCGTCCTGACCGTGTTCGCCGACGGGACCGGGAAAGAGCCGCCGGGATATTACGACTACGATGCCTCGATGGTATTCATCGGGCCTCTCCTGCGACCAGAAAGCCCGGAGCAAGTGCGCGTTCTGGCGTCGGACGGAATGGAGGCCGAGGCTACCGAGGCGGGTACCGTCGTCGTTCCGCTCGGCGGCCGCACTTCCCTGCGGGTGCTCCGGATACCGGTCGCGGGGAGCGATGAGTCTGAGCTCGAGATCTTCTTCCGAGACGGGACCAATGGCGACGGCAGTTATCCCGCCGGGCGATTCGTGAGTCTCATTCCGGCTGGAGACGGCAAGTTTCGCCTCGATTTCAATCGGGCACGGAATCCGTTCTGTGCCTACAGCCCTGTGTACGCATGTCCGCTGCCGTGGCGGGGCAACGTGATTGCCGAGCCGGTTCGCGCGGGAGAGCGCTATTCCGGCGGGGGCCTGGAAAACCCCTCAGGCCGAGAGAACGCGAAGTGATGCTGGAACTGCTGATCCAGGCAGCGGTCGCCTTGACCGCCACTCCGTCACCGGCGGGGCCCTGGAAAGCCGTGCTCGACCTCGCCGGCGGAGCACTGCCGTTTGCGCTTCAGATCGACGCGAGGGGACGGGTGTGGGAAGGCCAACTCTGCAATGGTCGCACGTGTCAGTCGTTCTCCGCGGTTCGTATCGAAGGCGACAGTGTAATCCTGGAGATCGCCGACTACGCGGCCATCCTGAAAGCGTCAGTGCGGTCCGACTCACTCCTGGGCTACTACCACAACGTCGGGAGTAAGGGTCCCCGGACCATTCCGTTTCGCGCGGCACGCGGCCGCTGGCCGGTCAGCAGAGCCCCGAGGCGCCTCCTCGGCCGCTGGGACGCGACCTACTATCAGGACTTGGGGACCAGTCCGCGGGTCTTCGATCTTCGGAACGAGCCAGGGGGGTTTCAGGGGAGGATCATCTCCAGCACCGGCGACTATGGTCCGTACGCGGGCGCCGTCGTGGGTGACAGCTTTGCCATCGGGCTCTTCGATGGCTCGTTCGTGTATCTCCTCACCGGCAAGCTCGGGGGCGACACGCTGCGAGGCGTTTTCCATGCGGGGCTTCGGACCCAGACGCCATGGACCGCGGTGCGAAGCACGGGAGCACCCCACCTCAAATCACCGACTGAGGTCTCCCGAGCCGACACGACGGTGCCGCTCCGGTTCGAGTTCCCCGACCTCCAGGGCCGGCTGGTACGGAACGACGATCCGCGTTTCAGGGGGAAGGTCCTGCTGGTGGACATCCTCGGGACCTGGTGCCCCACCTGCCACGAGGCGACACCAGAGCTGTTGCGCCTATACCGGCGATATCACCTCCGTGGACTTGAGGTCGTCGGGCTCGCCTTCGAGGCGACAGGCGACACGGCCATCGATGCACGGCAGGTTCGCCGCTACCGCGACAAGTTCGGAGTCCCCTTCCCCCTGCTCCTGGCCGGCCTCAACGACAATGAGTCGATTGCGGCGGCCCTGCCGCAGTTGCAAGACGTCACGGCGTTTCCCACCGCCGTGTTCGTGGGGCGGGACGGCCGGGTGCGGCTGGTCTACGCCGGCTTTCATGGCCTGGCGACGGGTCCGCAACACGCGCGAATGGTTCGGGAATTCGAGACGGAGATTGAAAAACTACTGAAGGAAAACGTCTTTTAACTTCACGCTTGGAAGCTTTGCGTCGGGGTCGACCCGCAGCTCGATCCATTCCCCCGCGAGCGCGTGACCGGGCACCCCGCACATGAGCCAGTACCATCCCGCTT
Organism: Gemmatimonadales bacterium; assembly: GCA_038209515.1. GTDB lineage: Bacteria > Gemmatimonadota > Gemmatimonadetes > Gemmatimonadales > GWC2-71-9 > CAVVWJ01. The sequence goes on along the minus strand of JBBQXQ010000030.1, from coordinate 12,976 downwards.
CGTCAGCAACGAAAGTGCTCCGGTCCGTCTGGCCCGGCGGGAGCCCCTCGGTGACCATACGTGTCAGGGCGTTGCTGAAGGCGGGCCGCCCACCCTCGAGCGGGAGCTTCTCCCGCTGAACCATCACCACGAGGCTGTGGGGAGACGCGGTATCGGCGTTGTGCCAGCTCCATTTGACAGTCCAGCCGACGGGCACGACGATCCTGGCTTCGCCGTTCCGGGAGCCGTCGATGAGCGCAGAACGAGCGTTCGGCTGGGCGGTGATCTCAAGAGTAGCTGTCGCGGTCTTGTTGGCGGAGTCTATCGCGAGCCAGTCCAACGAGCTCGGGCGCGGCGACGGCGCTGCCGCTGCCGGGGCCGGAGTCGAGACCGGGGCTGGCTCAGCGGAAGGACTTTGCTGCTTACCGGCACACGCGAGGGCTGCGGCAAGGGCGGCTGTCGCGGGCATCCTGAACGAACGAAGCATCTGAATCATCGCGGGCTCTGGCCCTGAGTTAGAGTCGTCGGTACCTTGCGACTTCGCTCGAGTCAAAATTTATACCCGAGGAGCCTCGTGATGGCGGGATTGCTGTCGAGAGAGCGAATCATCGCCCAGCCCGGATTCAACCGGTGGCTGGTGCCTCCTGCGGCCCTCGCAATACATCTCTCGATCGGAATGGCGTACGGCTTCAGCGTGTTCTGGCTGCCGCTGAGCCGGGCCATCGGGATAACCCAGCCCGCGCCAGGCGACTGGAAGATCAGCACGCTGGGGTGGATGTTCACCCTGTTCTTCGTCTTTCTCGGCTCCTCGGCAGCCCTGTTCGGAGCCTGGCTCGAGCGCGTCGGACCGCGGAAGGCCGGTGTGGTGGCCGCCTTCTGCTGGTCGGGCGGATTCATGATCTCGGCGCTGGGCGTCTACCTCCACCAGATCTCGCTTCTCTGGCTTGGCGCCGGGGTGATCGGCGGATGCGGGCTGGGGCTGGGCTACATCTCGCCGGTCTCAACCCTGATCAAGTGGTTTCCCGATCGGCGCGGCATGGCGACCGGGATGGCGATCATGGGATTCGGCGGGGGCGCCATGATCGGGGCGCCACTGGCGGACATCCTCATGAAGCATTTCGCCACACCCAGCGACGTCGGCGTGGCGAAGACCTTCATCGCAATGGGACTGATCTATTTCGTCGCCATGATGTGCGGAGCGTTCGGCTACCGCGTTCCACCTCCAGGATGGAGACCACTGGGGTGGACGCCCCCCGCAATCCAGGGCGCGATGATCACCAGCCGAAACGTGCACGTGAGCCAGGCCTGGCGCACCCGCCAGTTCTGGCTCCTCTGGATGGTGCTGTGCATGAACGTGAGCGCCGGTATCGGGGTCATCGGCATCGCCTCGCCGATGATCCAGGAGATCTTCGGAGGGCGGCTCATCGGGGTACCTGGATCGCTCAACGAGCTCACCCTGACGCAAAAGGCGCAACTCGCCACCATTGGCGCGGGCTTCGCCGCGCTCCTCAGCCTGTTCAACATCGGCGGTCGGATTGGCTGGGCCTCGCTCTCGGACTACATCGGACGGAAGCGGACCTACTTCATTTTCTTCGCGCTCGGAATCTTGCTCTATTCCTCCGCCCCATTCGCGGGCCGCAGCGGGCATGTGGCGCTGTTCGTGCTCATCTTCTGTCTGATCCTCACGATGTACGGCGGGGGGTTCGCCACCATTCCTGCCTACCTGGCCGACCTGTTCGGCACCCAGTACGTCGGGGCGATTCACGGGCGTTTGCTCACCGCATGGTCTACCGCCGGCATCCTCGGACCCGTGCTGGTCAACTACATCCGGGAATATCAGATCGACCGGGGAGTGCCCAACGCGCAGGCCTATAACGTGACGATGTACGTGCTGGCCGGCTTGCTGGTCATCGGCTTCCTCTGCAATCTCGCGGTCCGGCCGGTCGAGGAGCGCTATTACATGACCTCGGATGACCTCGCCGACGCCCGCGGAGCCCCCCGCCGGACGGTCCAGCGTGGCTGACCGGCGCGTTGCATAATCATGACGCCGGTGGAATATTCTTGCGACCATGAGATGGCCCCAGGACCACAAGGAGTCTGACCTGTGAGCGGCGGAGAACCCTCCCTCAAGCCTTCCCCATCCAGCTGGGTTCTGGTGGTTCTGGCCTGGTCTCTGGTCTCGATTCCGCTTCTCTGGGGCATCTGGCAGACCGTCAAGAAGGCCGCGGTGCTGTTCCGCTGACCGGGAGCGGAAATCGGGCGGCTCAACCTCCGGCGCCACGTCGGTAGTGCAAACTATTGCACTCCATGAGTTTGCATCATTATGCCCCGGCCGACTCACTTGGGTGTCAGGGAACAGGGCCTTGACGCCACGGGCGGGGTAGTAAGATTGTAACCCGTTAATCACTTAGAGCCGCTGAGCTGGTCGGTGCGCCGCGCTGGATTCTCTCACCCGCGGCCGCCGCTGCCGTCATGACACTGCGTCCCTTTCCAGTAACCGATCCGGGCCCATCGGTAACCAACCGGGCTCGCCGTGCCGTGGCACTGCACGGCCACCGTACCTGACCCTGCCCCTGAGGAGAGTACCCATGAGGATCAGTTCGCGTTGGTGGCTGGCCCTTGCATTGGTGGCCGTCGCCAGCCCGGCCGCCGCACAAGGAAGTGGTGACTGGACGACGTACGGCGGAAACGACTGGAATCAGCGGTACTCGAAACTGAAGGCCATCACCACGGCCAACGTGTCCCAGTTGATCCCCCGCATGGTGTTTCAGACCGGCATCGCCAAGCTCGGCTCCTTCGAGAACACGCCGATCGTGGTGAACGGGACCATGTACGTGACCACCCCGTACAACACCGCCATGGCGTACGACCTGAACACTCACAAGGAGCTCTGGCGGTACGAGCACAAGCTGGGCACCACGATCTACTGTTGCGGGCCAAACAACCGCGGTTTCGGCATGCACGGCGGCGCCCACGTCTACATGGGCACTCTCGACGCGCATCTCGTGGCGCTCGATGGCAAGACCGGCAAGGTGCTCTGGGACAAAGAAGTGGCCGATCCCTCCTACGGATACAGCATCACCCACGCCCCCCTCATCATCGGCGACAACGTGATCGTCGGCGTGTCCGGCGGCGAGTACGGCATCCGGGGACATGTCACGGCCTACAATGCCATGAGCGGCGAGCAGGTCTGGCGCTGGTACTCGATCCCGGCCCCGAAGGGCGACGCGACGTTCGATGAGAAGGCCCCGAACGGCTGGTGGGGCACCTGGGCGCCCAAGGCGGAGCAGAATGACTTGCATCGCGACATCGCCAAGGAGAAGGCGGACAGCGGCAAGTACGCCGATGCCTGGCAGAAGGGCGGCGGCGGCGTGTGGACCACCCCGGCGTACGACAAGGACCTCAACACCATCTTTGTCTCGGTCGGCAATCCTTCACCGGACCTCGATGGAAGCGTCCGCCCCGGCGACAATCTCTACACCGACGCCATTGTGGCTATCGACGCCACCAGCGGCAAGACCAAGTGGTACTATCAAACGGTTCCTCACGACGTCTGGGACCTCGACGCCACGTCTCCGCCGGTGGTCACCACCGTGGGTGGCAAGAAGGTCGTGGTGCACGCCGGCAAGACCGGCTGGGTCTACGTGCTGGATGCGGCCACGGGCAAGCTCGTGCGCAGGAGCGACAATTTCGTCCCGCAGGAGAACATGTTCGCCCTCCCGAGCGACAAAGGCACCCGGATGCTGCCGGGGGCCAACGGCGGCTCCGAGTGGTCGCCCATCTCGATCGATCCGAATCTGCACTACGGGTATGTGGCTGCGCTACACCAGCCGATGAACTACATCACCCACAACGCGCCGTTGGAGAAGGGGAAGCTCTGGCTGGGCTCGGCGTTCGTCGCCATTCCGGGTGAGGAGCAGTACGGTCTCTTCTCGGCGGTCGATCTCCGCACCGGCAAGGTTGCCTGGCAAAACAAGGTTCCTCAGCCGATGATGGGCGGCTCACTCGCCACCGGCGGCGGACTCGTCTTCACCGGTGAGGGCAACGGTAACTTCAACGCCTACGACTCCAGGAGCGGGAAGATGCTCTGGCAGTTCAATGGCGGCTCCGGTTGCAACTCCGCCCCGATGAGCTTCATGCACGGGGGCGAGCAGTTCATCGCCGTCGCGTGCGGCGGCAATTTCCAGCTGAGCTACCCGCTAGGCAATGCGGTCTTCGTCTTCGGCCTGCCGAAGCGCACCGCGATGAAGAAGTAAGCCACCGGCAACGGCCGGCGGGAGCTCGATGTCCGGGTTCCTTGCCGGCCGGTTTGTTTGAACTATGGCGGTCAATCGGTGGTGGTGGGCGACCCTCGTGATTGTGGCCGGAAGTGCCCTTGTATCACGCGCGTGGCCCGGCCAGGAGCCCGAACGGCACTGGCTCGGTGTCAACGGCAACGACTGGAAGCGGATGGGGCCGGATGCCCGGCTCGCCTATGTCGAGGGTTTTCTCGCCGGTGCGGCAGTGAGTCAGGCCGCCGCCGGAGCCCGGGACTCGGCGGGAGTCAGAACCGGGCTGGAGCAGCTGGGCCGGAGCGGCAGGTTTCGTTTTCCTTTCGCCGCGAATGTGTATGCAAGTCGCCTGAGTGATTTCTACTGGTGGAAGAACCACCTGCCCCTGCCCACGTGGTACGCTTTCCTGGAGGTGAACACGACGCTCGGTCGTCCTATATCAGATTCAGTGCCTTAACGTCGCAAGATTTTGCTAGTGCACGGTTTTTCGTCCCGAAGTTTGGCTGTCGTTGGCGGTCGTCCTTACTCTGAGGGAGACGCACCTATGAGGCGAGTCGCACTATTGTGTTTGGGTCTGGTGGTGGGCGCGGCGAGCGCCGCCGAGGCACAGCTGACCATGCAAATGGGCAACGGCTGGAGCTTCACCTTTGCCGGTAACGTGAACGCGTTCCTGGTGTACGACGACATCAACAGCGCGGGTGTCGACCCGCTCGGCGGCAAAGGCGCGTCGGGGATCCGTACCGGCTTGCTCCCGGCCTTCGCCGTGTTCGATGCGAAGGGCAAGGAAGGCTCGACGGATCTGGGCGTGCACTTCGGCTTCGCGCCTCAGATTCAGTGCGGATACAATCCTCCTGCCGCCGGTGGCGCCGCCACGAGCGGGGCCAGCGTGGGCGGTCAAGGTCACGACTGCTTCGGGGCGCAGATCGATATGCGTCAGGTCTACCTGACGGTGGGTGGCAGCTGGGGTCAGATCCTCGCCGGCCGCGAGCTTGGGCTGTTCGGCCGCCAGAACATTCTCAATGACCAGACCCTCTTCGGCGTCGGCGCCACCGGTGGCGCGGCCGGCCAGGGCACCACGCTGGGCCGGATCGGCTTCGGGTACGTCTACCCGAACTTCAAGGCGCAGATGACCTACAGCAGCGCGCCGGGACGGCCATTCAACTTCTCGATCGGACTGTTCCAGCCCGCGCAAAACCCGCCGTTCCTGACGGTCCAGATTCCGCGGGTCGAGGCCGAGGGCGTCTGGACGTCGGGCAACAGCAAGGTCTGGGTCGGGGGAGTCGCGCAGACCAACAAGACGGATGAAACGACCGGGGTGTCCGAGACCGGCTTTGCCTGGGGCGGCACGGGCGGCGTGCGGTTCGGCAGCCCGATGTTCTCGGTCACCGGCACTGCGTACTACGGGAAGGGTATCGGAAACATCCTGATGTTCCTCGGCGGTGCCGTCGGCACCGGCGCGGGCGGCAGTGACGATCTCACCAAGTCATACGGCGGGTATGGTCAAGTGACCGTGACGCCCGCTGGCAGCAAGGTGACCCTTGCCGGAAGCGTGGGTCTCAGCGTTCTCAAGAACGCCAACAGCGAACTCGTCGACAGGAAAGACCAGAACCGGCTTGCCTCGGGTGGTGTCTACTATCAAGCGACGAAGTCGCTCAAGGTAGTGGGTGAGTTCAACTATGAGATCATCAAGGCCCTTGGCGCCCCAGCGGACGTCAAGGAAATCGCACCGGCGTTCGGGTTCATGCTGTTCTTCTAATACCCGATTCCGCAGTCCCACTTCACGCCGGCGGTCCCCACGGACCGCCGGTTTTTTTGCCCCCTGCGACCGTGTAGATTCCCACCGCACCTTCTTCCAACTCCCACACGCGAGGCAAACGGGATGGGTTCCTACCGCTCCCTGCTCATCAGTCTGCTGACCGCGGGCTGCGGCGGCCAGATGACCTCGAGCTACATGGCTGCGAGCCCGTCCCCGACGCCCGACGTGTTTGCCTGCGTCCGCGGTCAGCTCAAGGCAAACCGCTTCGACCAGACCTCGATCGACGTGAACGAAAACCGGCTGACCGCGCGGAAGTACGACGAGACGGTTCGCCGCCCCGATGTGACGTTCCGCCGCCTGGTGGACCGTCTGGAGATCGAGGTCGCCCCTGGTGCCGGGGGCGACAGCGTGACCACGGTCTCCGTCAAGGCGCGCACCTTTGGCGAGACGGTGAACCAGCGCGGCCCGACCGAGACTCAGGAGCCCACCTCGGAGGCCGCGCGCGCGGCGGCGCAATCGATCATTAACAAGTGCAGCCGTCCGGTAGATTCTCTCTCCGTCCCGGGCTAGTATTCGCCCAAGTTTCCTACCTCGGAGTGTGAGCGTGGCCGTACCGCTGGTCCAACTGACCCGCGTCGCGTCATCCCAGTCAGGCGGGCCCGTTCCGGCTGGAGCGGCGCCGGCACGGAAGCCATCCTGGCTGAAGGTGAAGGCTCCCGGCGGGCCCAACTACGTACATGTGAAGGCCATGATGCGTGAGCTCGGCCTCCACACCGTATGCGAGGAGGCCCGGTGTCCCAACGTGGGTGAATGCTGGGAGCACAAGGCCGCCACCTTCATGATCCTGGGCGACGTGTGCACCCGGAACTGCACGTACTGTGCGGTGTCCCACGGCACCCCGACTGCCTTCGACCCGCTGGAGCCGGTGCGCCTGGCGGAGGCAGTGTTCCGGATGGAGCTCCAGCACGTCGTGATCACGTCGGTCGACCGGGACGACCTGCCCAACGGGGGTGCCGAGGCCTTTGCCGGCTGCATCAGCGAGATCCGTCGCCGCCTTCCTGACACGACGGTCGAGGTGCTCATCCCCGACTTCAAGGGCTCCGAAGCGGCCCTCCGGATCGTGATGGACGCGCGCCCCGATATCCTCAATCACAACCTCGAGACGGCCGAGCGTCTCTATCGTTTGGCCCGCCCCGGCGGGCGATATGACCGGGCACTCCGCCTGCTGGCGAACGCGCGCCGCATGGCTCCTGGTGGCCTCACGAAATCCGGCATCATCCTGGGCATGGGCGAGGAGTGGGACGAGGTGCTGGTCTGCATGCGGGATCTCCGCCGGAGCGATGTCAATATTCTGACCCTGGGACAGTATCTGCGTCCATCCGGCAGCCACATGCCGGTTGCGCGCTACTACACCCCGGCGGAGTTCGCTGAGCTCCGCGAGGTCGGCCTCACGCTCGGCTTCTCGCACGTCCAGGCCAGCCCACTCACCCGATCTTCCTACCACGCGTGGGAACAGGCGCGAGCCGCAGGCTCGCGTCCCGAGCCTCGCGAGGGATCTCCCGCCAAGAGCGGCAGACCGCTCGGCGTGATTGTCGGAGAAAGCCCCGGGGTGTCCCCCTGAGTACCGCGAGAGGCCAACGCGGAGCCCGCTCCGAGCGTAGCGAGGCAGGCCCCGAGCCTCGCACCCAAGAGCGCGCAATGGCCGAGCCCGCCGCCACCCGACCCAAGCCAAAGCCAAAAGGACTCGACCCAGCGCGGGCAGAGGAGTACCGCCGCTGGCTCCGGCAGATGCTGCTCATCCGCCACTTCGAGGAAAAGGCGGGAGAGGCGTACAGCCTGGGGAAGATCGGCGGCTTCTGCCACCTCTACATCGGCCAGGAGGCGGTGGCTGTAGGCAGCCTCGGCGCGCTTGGTCCGAACGACTACATCACCTGCTCCTACCGTGAGCACGGGCATGCGCTCGCCCGCGGGATCTCCGCTCGGGCGGTGATGGCCGAGCTCTTCGGCAAGGCGCCGGGCTGCTCCGGGGGCAAGGGCGGCTCGATGCACCTGTTCGACGCCTCGCTCGGCTTCCTCGGCGGTCACGCGATCGTGGGAGCCCACATTCCGCTGGCTACCGGCATGGCGTTCGCAGCTAAGTACCGGAACACCGACCAAGTGTCGGTCTGCTATTTCGGCGAGGCCGCGGTCAACAACGGCGCGTTCCACGAGGCCCTCAACATGGCCGCGCTGTGGAAGCTGCCGGCGGTCTACCTCTGCGAGAACAATCGCTACGGCATGGGGACCGCGCTCGAGCGTGCCAGCGCGCTCTACGACATCTCGGAGCGGGCCTGTTCCTACGACATGGCCAACGAGGTGGTGGACGGACAGGACGTGCTCACCATGAACTCGGCCATGGAACGCGCGGTCCAGCGGGCCAGAAACGAGAAGCTCCCCACCCTGCTCGAGGTCCGCACCTATCGCTTCATGGGCCACTCGATGTCCGATCCGATCCACGGCCACTACCGCACCCGCGAAGAGGTGGAGGATCAGCGAAAGCGGGACCCGATCTCGGTCTGGTCGCAGCGGCTCATCACTGACGGCATGATGGACGAGGCATCCGTGCGGGCGATGGAAAAGAGTGTGGTGGAAGAGGTGGAAGATGCATACCAGTTCGCCGACCAGGCGCCGGATCCGGAGCCGGGGGAGCTGTACACCAACGTTTATGCTGAGGAAAACGACGCTTAGCCTATGCCCACCTTGACGTACCGCGACGCCCTCAACCAGGCACTCCGGGAGGAGATGCAGCGGGATCCGTCCGTCTTCCTCATGGGTGAGGAAGTCGGAGTCTATCAGGGCGCCTACAAGGTCAGTCGCGGATTGCTCGATGAGTTCGGTCCTATGCGGGTGGTGGACACGCCGATCACCGAGCTCGGCTTCGCCGGCGTTGGCGTCGGCGCCGCCATGGTGGGACTCCGGCCGGTCATCGAGTTCATGACTTGGAACTTTGCCCTGCTCGCCGTGGACCAGCTGATTAACTCCGCCGCCAAGATGCGCTACATGTCCAATGGCCAGGTCGGCGTGCCGGCGGTGTTCCGTGGGCCGGGCGGCTCCGCCCTTCAGCTGGCAGCGCAGCACTCCCAGGCCTTCGAGAGCTGGTATGCCCATATCCCGGGGCTCAAGGTCGTGATGCCGGCCACGCCGGCCGACGCCAAGGGGCTGCTCAAGAGCGCGATCCGGGACGACAACCCGGTGATCTTTATTGAAGGCGAAATGCTCTACAACACCAAGGGCGAGGTGCCGGAGGGCGAGCACGTCGTCCCCATCGGGCTAGCGGATCTCAAGCGCGAGGGCAGCGACGTCACGATCGTCTGCCACTCGAAGACGGTATCGGTCGCCCTGAAGGCAGCCGAGCAGCTCGCCAAGGACGGGGTGAACGCAGAGGTGCTCGATCTCCGCACGATCAGGCCGCTCGACACCGGCGCGGTGCTCAACTCGGTGGCCAAGACGCACCGTTGCGTCGTGGTGGAGGAAGGCTGGCCGTTCGCCGGCGTAGGTGCCCAGGTGGTCGACACGATTCAGCGGGAAGCATTCGACGAGCTCGATGCTCCCATCATACGGGTGACCGGCGCCGACGTCCCGATGCCTTACAACAAGCAGTTGGAGAAGGCGGCTAAGGCCGATCCGGGAAAGGTCGTCAGCGCGGTGAATCAGGTGTTGTATCGGGAAGCCGAATGACAACCAAGGTCGTCATGGAAGCCCTCTCCCCCACCATGGAGGAAGGGCGTCTGGTCGAATGGAAGAAGCAGGAGGGCGAGCCCGTGGCCGTCGGGGACGTGCTTGCCGAAATCGAGACCGACAAGGCGGTGATGGAGCTCGTGGCCCGGATCGGAGGCACGATGCTCAAGCACATCGTCGAAGCCGGGGCCACCGTGCCGGTGTCGGAGCCGGTGGCAGTCATCGGCGAGCCGGGGGAGGACGTCGGCGGGGCAGCGGGGCGGGCGCCCTCTGGGCGGGTGGGCGGCAAGGAGGCGCAGGCGACGCAGCCATCCCCCGGCGAGAACCGGCCGGTCTCCATGCCGCCGGCACCTCCCGCCGGTGCCGCTTCAGAAGGATCGCGTCGGTCAGACATACCGTCCTCTCGCGAAGGCAACGGTGCCCGGTCCGAACCCTCGGCTCCGGCACAGGCCGCGCAAGCAGGAACCAGGGTGAAAGCCTCTCCGCTCGCTCGGCGCATCGCAGCGGAGCGCGGTGTGGACTTGGTGGCGGTAACGGGATCGGGCCCGGAGGGTCGGGTTGTGGCCCGAGACCTCGAGACCGTTGTGGCGGCGGCTCCGTCAGTGGCCCCGGCGCCTTCGAGAAGCGCTCCGGCTTTCACTGCCCCGCAGCCCCGCGGCACATCCGCCCAGGGGGGACTCGCCCCGACCTTCACCGATGTTCCCCTCAGCCAGATCCGGAAGACCATCGCCAGGCGGCTGGCCCAGTCCATCGGCCCGGTACCCACCTTCTACCTCACCACCGAGGTGGATATGGAGCGGGTCTGGGAGGCCCGAGGGGCGCTTAGCGCAGAGCCTAAGGTCTCGTTCAACGACATCATCATAAAGTCGGTTGCGATGGCGCTGCGGCAGCACCCGGCCTGCAACGCGTGGTGGCAGGATGATCACATTCGCTACTGGAACGAGGTGCATGTCGGGATGGCGGTGGCGGTGGAGGACGGGCTGATCACGCCGGTGATCCGGTACGCCGATGAGAAGACCTTGCGGCAGATCGCAGTCGAGGCGCGTGACCTGGCCGGCCGGGCGCGAGACCGGCGGCTCAAGCCCGAGGAGTACACCGGCGCCACGTTCTCCATCTCCAATCTGGGCATGCTGGATATCGATGAATTCACGGCAGTAATCAACCCGCCCGAGGCCGGCATCCTGGCAGTGGGCCGGATCGCGGAGAAGCCGGTGGCGCACGAAGGGGTCGTGGCGGTGCGGCGGCGGATGCGGCTCACGATGTCGTGCGACCACCGGGTCATCGACGGAGCCACGGGCGCCGAGTTCCTGAAGACCCTGAAAACGATGCTGGAGAATCCGCTGGCGCTCGTCTGGTAAAGCGTAAACGCATTTCAAAAACTTCGAGGATCTCGTGGCCAATCAGTTCGACGTGATCATCGTGGGCGGCGGGCCTGCCGGTTATGTCTGCGCCATCCGCGCCGCGCAGCTCGGGCTCGCCACCGCTGTGGTCGAGCGAGACAAGCTTGGGGGAGTTTGCGTGAACATCGGGTGCATCCCGACTAAGGCACTGCTGCACAGCGCCTACGTCGCCAATCTCGTGTCCCACGACGCCAAGGAGCTCGGTGTCGACGTCGGCAGCGTCAAGACGGATTACGGCATCGCCATGCGGCGTTCGCGCAAGGTCTCGGAGCAGAACTCCAAGGGTGTTGAGTTCCTGATGAAGAAGCACAAGATCACGGTCATCAAGGGAACCGGCGTGCTGGCCCGGAATCGTACGGTGCGGGTTGGTAAGGACGAATACCAGGCGCGTAAGGCGGTCGTGATCGCCAGCGGATCTCGAGTCAAGGGCATTCCGCAGATCGGCCTCGAGATCAACAAGACCACCGTGATCAGCTCCGACGAGGCGCTCTTTCTGGAGCAGATCCCGGCAACGCTCGCCATCGTCGGTGCGGGCGCCGTCGGCTGCGAGTTTGCCGACATCTTCCACGCGTTCGGCAGCAAGGTGACGCTGATCGAGGCCCTGCCTCGGATCCTGCCGCTGGAGGACGCGGAGTCGTCGGACACGCTGGCGAAGAGCTTCAAGAAGCGAGGCATCACGGTTTACGCCGGCGCCAACGTGAAGAAAGCCACGGTTAAGAAGGACAAGGTCTCACTCGAGGTCGAATCCGGCGGGAAGAATGAGACAGTCGAGGCCGACAAGGTCCTCATGGCCGCCGGCCGCGCGGTCAACACCGAGGGACTTGGATTGCAGGAAGCCGGCGTGCAGCTCACCGATCGCGGATTCATCAAGATGAATCCGGCAACGCTGGAGACGACGGCACCCGGGGTCTATGCCATCGGTGACGTGGCCGGGCCGCCCATGCTGGCGCACAAGGGATCCCGGGAGGGAGTGGTCGTCGCGGAGATCGTCGCGGGGCATCACCCCCAGCCGATCAAATACAACAACGTCCCGAGCGTCACCTACTGCCACCCCGAGGTCGCCAGCATCGGGATGACCGAGGACCAGGCCAAGGAGCGGAAGCTGGACTATCAGGTGGGCCGCTTTCCCTTCAGCGCCAACGGGCGGGCCCGCACTTCCAACGAGACGGAGGGATTCGTCAAGATCATTCGCGACAAGAAGTACGGCGAGATCCTCGGGGCCCATATCGTGGGCAGCCACGCCTCGGAGATCATCCACGAGCTGACCGTGGCTCGGGAGAACGAGTACACGGTGGAAGAGGTCGATCTCGCCATCCACGCCCACCCGACGCTCTCCGAGGCGATCGCCGAGGCGGCGCTCGACTCGATGGGCCGCGTGGTGCATATCTGAAGTGAGCGGCACATTCGGCTTCGTTGCGGCCGTCGGAGCATCGGCGGTCTCGCTCGGACTGGTGGTTATTACGGCGACGGTTCTCGGCGTTGATGCCCTCCGGTCCGGCCAGTCCCCTGGCCTGAACCCCGCGTTATATCTCCTGTTCGGCGGCACGCTCGGTGGCATTCTGGCCGCGGCCGGCATGGCCTGGTGGCTGCTGGGGCCAATCGAGTCTACCTATCGCCGTGGTGGACTGGCGATGGTCTCCGGGTTCGCTACCGTCCTCCTCATGCTGATCTGCATCCCGGTGCATCAATTCCTCGGAAGGAGCGGCCTGTTGGCCCTCATGGTCATATGCACGGTGGCAGCGGCCCTGCTGGCAAGGCGAGCGCGACGAGCCGGAAGGAGCCCATGACACAGCGGCTACTGGTCCAGGATCTCGGCCGCCGCGCCTAGGGTGAGGTTCTCGCCCTCCCGCGGA
>JBBQXQ010000029.1:0-28700 GCA_038209515.1 Gemmatimonadales bacterium | reverse complement strand
TTTGTCCCGAGCTGATCGTCACCGCGCGAGGGTTGTCTCCCGCGACCGTGCAGTTGACTGCGACTCCACCGAGCTGCACCGCGTGTGCGCCTGCCGTAAGGTTCCCCACGGTGCGGCTGCCATTGATGGTGAGGGCCTGGGGGGAACCGCCGTCGATCCGGAGCGTGTACCCGTTCGGGTCGAGGGAACTGCCGGAAGTGGCGGCAGTAACCTGCACGCTGCCGCTGCCCGGGGGAGGCGTCACGCAGGCGATGGCAAACTGGACCGTGGCAGTTTGTCCCGAGCTGATCGTCACCGCGCGAGGGTTGTCCCCTGAGATCGTGCAGTTGGATGCCTCCTCACTCAGCCGCACCGAGTGCGAGCCTGGAGGAACGCTTCCGATCGACAGGGTCCCGTTTATGCTGAGAGCTTGAGGATTGCCGCCGTCCAAGCTCACCGTGTACCCGTCCGGATCGAGGGAGCTCCCCGAGGTGGCGGTGGTGATCTGTACGCTACCGCTGCCCGGCGGCGGAGCCGCGCATGTTATGGTGAATCCCACCGGAGTAGCCTGGCCCGGTGTCACCGTCACACTGAGTGGGTTGTCTCCTGCGACTACGCAGTTCGCAGCCATACCAGTCAGCCCTACCAAATGACCACCCGGTGTAAGGCTGTTAAGGCTGATGGTTGCGTTCACGCCGATGGCTCCGCGGTCCAGGCCATCGACCGTGAGCGCGAACCCGTCGGGGTCCGAGCCCGCGCCGCTGGTGGTGGTGGTCACCGCGACCGAGCCGGCACCAGGTCCACACGTAATCGAAAAGGTGGCCGTCGCGGTCCCTCCGGTGTTCACCGTCACGGTGCGGGGATTGCTCGCTGTCGAACAGTTTGCCGCCACCCCCGACAGCTCCACCGTATGCTGGCCATCAGGGAGCGGGTCGACCGTGACCGTCGCGTCCAGTCCTATGGCCTGCGGCGAGCCCCCATCCACTGCGACGCCATAGCCGTCGGGATCGAGCTCGACCCCGTCGGTGGACGTTGTGATGGTCAAGGAGGGGAGGGTGATGTCGGTGCTACTGCCGCCGCCGCAGCCGAGCCAGGTCAGCGGCGCGGCCCAGAGCAGAATCCTGGTAAGACGTTGTCTTGAGAGTCCAACGTGCATCCAATGGTCTCCAGCGGTCCAGGGCGGGGGGTAGAACGAATCGCATGTTCCGGGTCTAGTTTCAAGTGAAGCCGCAAGACTTCGGCCCGCTTGAGGGAGCCGGAAGTGAGGATGGGGAGCTCGGACTGGGGTGCGGGCGGTGCAATCTGTGGGAGAGGGGCAACAGTCAGAGCCTCATGGTGCACGGCTGAGGCCAATCCGGGTCGCCGGTAACTGTCGCCGTGCTACTGCTGGTGTCGCCAGTCCTGCGCCCTTGGAGTTTTCGTACGTTATTTTCAAACCCATGATCCTCATCGAGCGATTTCGCAGCCACCTCGCCGACCTCGGTCTGGACTCCGGAGGAGCCCTCGTGGCCGTCTCCGGGGGGCCGGACTCGGTTGTGCTGCTGGACCTGCTGGTGCGTACCCAGGAACTCCACCGGCTCGAGCTGACTGTGGCTCATGTCGATCACGGGATCCATCCCGACAGCTCTCGAGTTGCCGAGCGGGTGCGAGCCCTCGCAGAGGCGTTCGCGCTTCCGTTCGAGAGTGGCCGCCTCGACTTGGGCCTCTCTGCTGGCGAGACGCTTGCCCGCGCCCGGCGGTACGGCTGGTTAGAAGCTGCGCGTGAGCGAATCGGGGCAGATGTGATCCTGACGGCTCACCACGCGGATGATCAGGTTGAGACGGTGCTCATGCGAGTCCTCGCTGGCTCGGGGCCTGCGGGGCTGGCCGGCATGGCCACGGTCCGCGGCAGTCTGGTGAGACCGCTGCTTCCGTTCCGGCGGCATGAGCTGGCCGCCTACCTCGAGGAGCGCGGACTGCGGGCCTGGCTCGACCCATCCAACTCCGACTCCCGGCATCTACGTTCCTGGGTTCGGTCCGAGGTCCTGCCTCTCCTCGCAGGGCGGTTGCCTGATGTGGACGCAAACCTCCTCCGGGTGTCCCTCCAGGCAGCGGGCGATCGAGCCGCCTGGGACTCAGTGCTGGACGCATTGCCAGGCCTCGATTTGCGGGTCGAACCTGAGGCAATTTCCGTTGCTGCGTCCGCGCTCGCGGGCTATGATTCAGCCTTGGGGCAGGCGGTCGTGCTCGCTGCCGCGCGCCGCATCGGTTGTCGGCTGGGGCCGTCGCGAGTAGGCCGGATCTTTGCTCTGCTGGAGAGCGGGGTCAGTGGCGCGAGGGTGCCACTCGGCGCCCGGTGGACTGCCGAACTGACCTTTGGCCGGCTGCGCCTCGCGGCGGAGGAGTCGGCTTCCCGGGTGGACGCCTGGACACTCGAGGGCGCACGGGGGGAGGGGGCATGGGGCCGCTGGCGCTTCCGCTGGGAGCTGGCGGCCGCGCCCGAACAGCAGGATCGAATTGGTCTGAGTGCCTGGTTCACTCCCGACTTTCTCACCGTGCGCTCCTGGGCGCCGGGTGAGAAGCTCAAGCCACTCGGCGGAACCGGCCGCCGGCTGATTGTCCGGTGTTTTCAGGAGGTGCGGGTGCCCCGAAGCCGGCGCGGTTCCTGGCCGGTACTGGCGCAGAACGACGATGTCATCTGGATTCCGGGCGTCTGCCGCTCAGCCGCTCGCGTCCCGCCCGGGGGAACGGAGGCACTACGCGTCGATGCTGAGTACGCCTGAGGTCGTCCGCCGTACCGGGGGACTCCCGGTCAAATCAATCGTCTTCGATGAGGCGATGATTGCTGCCCGGGTGCAGGCGCTGGCCGGAGAGATCACCCGGGCCTACCCCGATGGCGAACTGCTGGTGCTCGGGCTCCTCAAAGGCAGCTTCATCTTCCTGAGTGACCTGGTCCGGAAAATCGAGCGACCGATTCAGGTGGACTTTCTGGTGGCGAGCTCGTACGGCGATGGGAAAGTGTCGAGCGGCACAGTCCGGCTGCTCTATGATCCCGAAACCCGGCTTGAGGGCAAACATATCCTCCTCGTGGAGGATATTATTGATACAGGGAAGACCCTGCAGCGCCTGATGGAGCTGCTGGAGGCGCGAAGGCCCCGAAGCCTGGCCATCTGCGCGCTTTTGGACAAGAAGCTGGCACCCGAGCCGCGCCCGGAGCTCCGATTCGTCGGCTTCCGGGCGCCACCGGCCTTTCTGGTCGGGTATGGGCTCGATCACGCCGAGAACTTTCGTCATCTACCGTTCATTGCGGACTTGGAGTAAATGGCAGACCGACATCCCAACCGGCCCCCTCGCACCAACTGGGGGAACCTGAGTAAGAACCTCGCCCTCTGGCTGCTGGTGGGCCTGCTGGCGCTGGCGCTCTTTCAGATGATGAGCCGGCAGCGCAATCCTACCCAGGAGTTCTCCTACACCGAGTTCAGCAAGCAGCTCGACCAGGGGAACGTGGCGCGAGTCGAAGTGTTCGATGGCAAGCGGCTGGAGGGCGATTTTCGCAGCCCGGTGACACAGGACGGCCGCAGCGCCAAGAGCTTCCAGGTGCTGCTGCCGGTGGCGAACAGCGAGGTATTCATCAAGCGCCTCGAGGATGCCAACGTTCCCATCCTGGCCAAGGAGCCGAAGGGTGGCATCACGGCCATCATCATCGCCGCGCTACCCTGGATCGTCATTCTGGGGCTCTGGTTCTTCCTCCTGCGCCAGCTCCAGGCCGGCGGCAGCCGCGCCTTCGCGTTCGGTAAATCCAAGGCCAAGCTGCTCGCGGGCGATACCCCGAAGGTCACGTTCGCGGACGTGGCCGGCGCTGATGAGGCCAAGGTCGAGCTCCAGGAAATCATCGAGTTTCTGAAGGATCCCCAGAAGTTCACCCGGCTGGGCGGGCGGCTTCCCAAGGGGGCCCTGCTCGTCGGCCCGCCGGGGACAGGCAAGACCCTGCTGGCCAAGGCCGTGGCCGGGGAGGCCGGCCGGCCCTTCTTCTCCATGTCCGGCTCCGATTTCGTGGAGATGTTCGTGGGTGTGGGGGCCAGTCGGGTACGCGACCTCTTCGAGCAGGGTAAATCGCACGCACCCTGCATCATCTTCATCGATGAGATCGATGCGGTGGGACGTCATCGCGGTGCGGGGCTGGGTGGCGGACACGACGAGCGGGAGCAGACCCTCAACCAGCTTCTGGTCGAGATGGACGGTTTCGAGTCCAACGACGGCGTGATTCTCGTGGCAGCTACCAACCGGCCCGACGTACTCGATCCGGCGCTGCTCCGGCCCGGCCGCTTCGACCGGACGATCGTCGTCGATGCGCCTGACGTGCGCGGCCGCGAGGGCATCCTCCGGGTGCATACCCGGAAGATCCCGCTGGCAGGGGACGTTCGGCTCGACACCATCGCCAAGGGTACGCCTGGCATGGCCGGCGCCGACCTCGCCAACCTGGTCAACGAGGCGGCGGTGCTCGCGGCCCGGCGCAACAAGACGCTGGTTGACATGTCGGACTTCGAGGACGCCAAGGACAAGGTCATGCTCGGCGTCGAGCGCCGGAGCCTGGTGCTCACCGAGGATGAGCGCACCCTGACGGCCTACCACGAGGCGGGACACGCCATCGTGGCCACCAAGATCCCGGGGAGCGATCCGATCCATAAGGTCACCATCGTGCCCCGCGGCCGTGCGCTCGGTCTCACGGCCTCGCTGCCCGAAGTGGACCGGCACAACTACACCAAGGACTGGCTCATCGGCAGTCTCGCGATGTTCTTCGGCGGCCGGGTGGCCGAGGAGCTCGTGTTCGGCGCCGACAAGATTACCACCGGCGCGGGGAACGACATCGAACGGGCCACCGGGCTGGCCCGCCGGATGGTCACCCAGTTCGGCATGAGTGAGCTGATCGGACCGCTCGCCGTGGGAGACAAGGAACAGGAGATCTTCCTGGGCCGTGAGTTCGCCCAGCGGCGGGAGATTTCCGAGCGCACCGCACAGATGGTGGACGACGAGGTGAAGCGGCTGATCGACGAGGCCTACGCGCGGGCCACGACCATTCTGAGCGAAAACCGCGAGCTGCTCGACCGCATCGCCCAGGCATTGCTCGATCGTGAGACGATCGACCGCGAAGACCTGGATCGGCTGGTGAAGAAGCAGCCACTCCCGCCGCGGACTCTCCCGCCCGCCGAGCCGGCCGTCGCACCGAGCAACACTGCGTCGAAGCCGGGAGCTACCCCGGCCCGGGCACCGATTCTCGGAGCGCCACCGGCTGAACCTGCCGGCGCGTGAATGTTACGCCGCTGGCGCTCCACTCCCCCCGGGCGGTGCGCGACGCGCTCCGCTGTCACGGGTGGGATGAAACTCTGGCGGACACCGCCGCCGATTCGCTCAACACGGTCGCGTTTCATCTGACCGGACTGGACCAGGATGCCCTCGAGGCCCTGGTCCCGTTCGCAGGTGGCCTTGGCCTGGAGGTTCTTACCGGCGATTCCTGGGCTATCCTCGCCGGCAGCCGCTCCCGGGTGAGCGCACTGGCCCGGCCCTGGACCGTCCCCAAGCCCCTCGCGCAGGTGGCCGCCGGTATCGGCCGGGCGATGCCTGGCGAGACCGCCGGGCACTGGCAGACCGCCCGCGGGTCCCTCTCACTCGACCGGCCGGTCCTCGCCGGAATCCTCAACGTCACTCCCGATAGCTTCAGCGATGGCGGCTGCTTTGCGGGCACCGATGCGGCGCTCGCGCATGTCGAGGAGCTGGTGCGTGCCGGCGCGGTAATGATCGATGTCGGTGGAGAGTCCACCCGGCCTGGGCGGACGGTGGAAGTCCCTGCTGACGTGGAGCTCCGCCGGGTGGTCCCGGTGATCGAAGCACTGGTGCGAGAGTACCCCTCGGTTTTCGTCTCGATCGACACCGTCAAGGCGACTGTCGCACGCGCCGCGCTCGGAGCCGGCGCGGCCGTGGTGAATGACGTCTCGGCGCTACGCCTCGACTCTGCAATGGCGGCAACCGTTGCGGCAGCAGGGGCGGGTGTGGTGCTGATGCATTCGCGCGGCTCCATTCTCGAGGTCGCGTCGTATACCCATGCCGATTATGGGGGGGATGTGGTCGGGGGCGTGTTGAGCGAGCTGCGCGCGGCGCTCGATCGGGCCGCGGCCGGCGGGATTGGCCCTGACGCAAGCGTCATCGATCCCGGGTTCGGCTTCTCCAAGACCGTGGAGCAGAACACGGTCCTCTTCGATCAGCTCGCCGTACTGGAGGCGCTTGGCCGGCCCATCCTAGTTGGCCCTTCGCGTAAACGCTTTCTGGGCTCTGTCACGGGGCTGCCGGTGGAGGAGCGCGATCGCGCCACCGCGCTGGCCTGCGCTCTCGCCTACGAGCGGGGCGCCCGCCTCTTCCGTGTGCATGATGTCGCTGCTGCGCGTGAGGCGTTGAGCCTGGCCCAGGCGGTGGGAGGCATGCCCTGACCCTACCGAGGTATGGCGAAGTCGGCGGTACCCGTCCGCCCTATTGGGCCGCGGTTGCCGTGGCCGCGCTGGTGCTCCTGGTCTACGTACTCACTCTCGCCCCCACGGTCACCTTCTGGGATGCCGGCGAGTTCATCGCCGCGGCCAAGACCCTCGGCATTCCTCACCCGCCGGGCACTCCCCTGTTCGTCATGATCGCTCACGTCTGGGCGATGCTGCTCCCCGTCGGCGAGTATGCCGTTCGCACAAATCTCCTGAGCGCCCTCCTGAGCGCGGCGGGCGCTGGCTTCTTCTTCCTCATTGCCCACGAGTCGATCAGCGCATTCACCACGGATCACGAGCAGCGCACCGCGCGGCTGCTGCGCTTCGGTGGAGCGGGAGCCGCGGCCCTCCTAGGCGCATTCACCTTTACCAACTGGCAGAACTCGAACGAGACCGAGGTTTACGCCGTCGCGACGTTCACCATCGCCGCGATGAGCTGGCTGGCCCACGTGTGGCGTGGATACCGAGGAACTGACCGGGCACCTCGGGCATTGCTCCTGATCGTCTATCTCGCAGGAATCTCGATCGGAAACCACTTGCTGGCCCTGCTGGCCGGTCCCGCCGTCATCATGTTCATGGTCAGCACGCTCTGGAGCGCACCCGCCGCAGATCCGGTCCAGCGACGAGCCGAGTGGGCGCAGGTGGCGGTGGTGGCTGGCGTGTGGGCGTTGCTGATCGGCACCGGCCTTGGCAGCAGCGGGTTGATCGCAATTGGGGGGCTGTGTTTTCTCGCCGCCGCCGTCTACGCCTATCTGGGTGGGGCAGGTGGCTTTGCCCTGCTCACCCTGCTGATCGCCGCCATAGGCGTCACCCCCTATCTGTACATCTTTATTCGCTCGGCCCAGAATCCGCCGATCAACGAGGCCGCGACTGCGATCTACGACCTGGCCCATCGGCTTGACGCTCTGCTCGATGTGATCCGCCGTGCCCAGTATCCGCCACGCACGCCATTGGACGATCCCACCGTCTCGCATGGCCCGGACAATCCGGGTCGTACTCTCGGGCTCCTGGGGATACAGCTGGCCGACTATTTCGTGTACTTCGTCTGGCAGTGGGCCAAATCGGCGGCGGCGGTGGTTCAGGTGCTCGTGACACTGGTCTTCTTCTCATTGGGGGTGCGCGGCTCCCTGGCGCAGCGACGAGCCGACCGCCCCGCGTGGTGGCTGTTGTTGCTCCTTTTCCTGGTCACCGGACTCGGTCTGGTGATCTACATGAACTTCAAGCCGGGTTTCGCCCGCTGGTTCGACAGCTACCCGGCCGGTACCGCTCACGAAGTGCGCGAGCGGGACTACTTCTTCGTCGTGAGCTTCATAGTCTGGGGGATTTGGGCCGGGATGGGGCTTGTTGTGCTTGCCCGGGGGTTGCTCGCCAGATGGGTCACCGCGCGACTCCTCCCACCGGCCGTGTTTTTCCTGGCAGCGGTGCCGCTGACCCTCAACTGGAGTGCTGCGTCCAGGCGGCAGGGGGCCGATGCTCGGCTCGCGGCCGATTTCGCCTACGATCTCCTGAACACGGTGCCCCCGTACGGAATCCTCTTCACCTACGGCGACAACGATACGTTCCCTCTTTGGTGGGCTCAGGAGGTGGCGGGTATCCGGCAGGATGTCACCGTGATTTGCCTAGCCCTGGCGAACACCGACTGGTACATGCGCCAGCTGCGGGATGCCCCGGTGCGACCGGTGACTCAGAATTTTTTGCCGCCGATCTGGCGCGGGGCTCTGAGCCCGAAACCGGATCGGCCGCTGCACACGATGACGGATTCGATGATTGCTGCCGCCATGAGCGGGTACGTCGTCCCCGAGGATCAGCCGGTCAGTCTGGGCCCGCTGACCCGTACCCTCAAAACAGGATCGTTCCTCCTGCCGAACGACATTCTTACGTTGAGCGTGGTGCAGCACAACGTGGGACGGCGCCCCATCGTGTGGGCGATCACGTCCGGGAAAGGATTTGGTGGGCTGGCCGAATACGTTGTACAGCAGGGGCTCGGCTTCGCGCTCCGTACCGCAAAGCCCGACACCACGTCGCCGTCCCTGGACGTTCGCCGGCTGGCAGGTGCGCCCCTGGACATGCCCACGACCGAGCGGCTGTTATGGGAGACCTACCGGTACGCCGGGCTGCTGGAAGGCGATGTGACCAAACTCGAGAGCACCAGCGCCAGCATCGCGTCCACTCTGTCGCTCCCGTATACCCAGCTCGCGTACGCGTACAGCTCGCGGGATCAGTACGACAAGATGGAGCGAGCTCTGGATCGTGCCATGCGGCTGTCCCCCAACCCGGCGTTACGGGCCGCGCTGGCCGAGCTCAGGGTGAGAGGCAGGGATAGCGAGAAGTGAGTATCGTTGGGTAGTCCTGAAAGGATCTCGCCATGACCTTCAAGCGCGCGATTTGGTACCCGATCGCCGTCGTGCTGAGCGTCATCAACTTGGTCGGAGTCGGGTTCGCGGCCGGGGAACCCCAGCCGTGGCATGCCGCGATTCACGCGGCGCTCGCGCTGGCGTTTGGGTTATGGGCCCAGCGCCTGCGGCAGGGTCCCGCCGGGAGCGAGCTCCACGCTCCGCTCGAAGGGCTCGAAGCCGAAGTGGACGCGCTGCGCGCCGAGGTGGCGGAGCTGCACGAGCGGATGGACTTCGCCGAACGGCTACTGGCGCAGGCGCCGGAAACGCGCCGGGTGGGCCCGCAATAGCCAGTCGGCAGAGCCAGTCGCCAGCGCTGGGCCACCTTCTATAACCGAGCATCCCCAGATAAATTAGAGGGTTATGCACTTCCCAGGCCTCCCGGCCCGGTTGGCCGCTGTGCGCGATGCGGTGGCTCGCCACCAGGAGGTCGGCGGGTGGAGCCACGGCGTGCGCATCGTCGCTGTCACCAAGACGCACGGTCCTGAAGCGGTGCGCGCCGCCCTTGGCGCTGGGATCAGAGACATAGGCGAGAATCGGGTGCAGGAGGCGCTGCAGAAGCAGGAGGCGCTGCTCGATGTATCGGTCGAGTGGCACCTGATTGGCACGTTGCAGCGCAACAAGGCCAAATACGCCGTCGGGCAATTCGTCCTCATTCACTCGGTGGATCGCGCCGACCTCGCCGCCGAGCTCGATCGCCGGGTAGTCCCGGGGGGCCGTCAACCGATCCTGGTACAGGTCAACTGTTCGGCTGAGCCGCAGAAGGGCGGGGTGGAGCCTGCGTCCCTTCCCATGTTGCTGGATCAGCTCCGGATACTGGAACGCATCGAGGTGCTGGGACTCATGACCATGAGCGCCTTGACCGAAGACCGAGCCGAGCAGCGCCGCGCGTTTCGCCTTCTGCGCGAGCTGCGCGATGCCTCGGAGCGCTCCGGGCATCGCCTTCCCGAGCTCTCAATGGGAATGTCCGGCGATTACCCGATCGCGGTGGAGGAAGGTGCAACGATGATCCGCCTGGGAACCATTCTGTTCGGTGAGCGTACGGCATGACTGATGATCATGCGTTTCACCTGACGCCGCTCGATGTCCGCTCTCAGGAGTTTGCCCGGGCGTTGCGCGGCTACGATCGCTCGCAGGTCGACGAGTTCAAGCTTGCGATCTCGGAAGAGCTCGACCGGCTGCTGCGCGAGCGATCCCAGAACGAGGAGCGTCTACGCAGCGCGCAGGAACAGCTTCGCGTCTATCAGGACCGCGAGCGGGCCATGAATGAGGCCCTCGTGGCAGCGCAGCAACTCAGGGTGGACAGCAGAGAACAGGCTGAGCGTGAAGCGGAGCTGGTGCTGCGCGAGGCCAGAACGGAGGCCGAGCGAATCATGGAGCGGGCCCGGCAGGAGGAGGCTGCGGTGCGGGTGCGCTCCGATGGCGCGGCCCGACAGTTTACCGCGTACGTCGCGGGCTTTCGCGCACTTCTCGAGCGACACCTCGGCGAGGTGGACGGGCTCCAGCGTCGCCCAGTCGCCGACATGCCCGAGCTGCCCGGCGATTCCTCCTCCGGAGCGCAGGAGTGACTGCCACGATGCCGCTGTTCGACCGGATACAGGACGCCGCAGGGGTCGTGCACCGACGCACCAGGCTCCGGCCCGACGTCGCGATCGTGCTGGGTACGGGGTTGGGTGGGCTTGCCTCCGAGATCGAGGTCGACGCCGCCATCCCGTACGAGGAGATCCCGGGTTTCCCACTGTCCACCGTCGAGAGTCACGCGGGTCGTCTTCTGCTCGGCCGACTCGGGCAGCGGCCGGTAGTCGCAATGCAAGGACGCTTCCACCGCTACGAGGGGTACGATCTCGCTGCGGTAACGTTTCCTGTCCGGGTCATGCAGGCCCTGGGTGCGCGAGTTCTCTTCGTGTCCAATGCCTGCGGTGGCATGAACCCGCTCTGGAGTCCCGGCGATCTGGTCCTGCTCAGTGACCACATCAACCTGCTGGGCGACAATCCACTCATCGGAGCCAACGACGAGCGGCTCGGTCCCCGCTTTCCGGATATGTCGGCGCCATACGACCCGGAGCTCCGCGCTCTCGCTCGGGCAACGGCACTGGAGCTCGGCATCACCCTGAGAGAAGGGGTGTACGTGGCGGTGCCCGGGCCTAATCTCGAGACCCCCTCCGAGTACCGCATGCTTCGGATGATGGGAGCCGATGTCGTGGGAATGTCCACCGTACCGGAGGTGATTGTGGCGGTGCACGCGGGGATGCGGACACTCGGCATCTCGATCATTACCGACCAGTGCCTGCCCGACGCCCTCGAGCCGGCCGACATCGGACGCATCATCGCCACCGCAGGCCGGGCCGAGCCGTCCCTGACCCGGCTCATCGTCGGCCTGGCGGAGCGCGTGTCCTGATGGCGTTTCCCACCTGGCCTGATCTCACGCCGGACACACTGGAGGAACGCCAGCTTGCCCTGTGGAAGGCCGAGGGTCTCTTTCAGCGAACCATCGAGGCCCGCCGGGACGGTCCCCCATTCGTCTTCTACGAGGGCCCGCCGACCGCCAACGGGCGGCCCGGCATCCACCACGTATTTTCCCGCACGATCAAGGATCTGGTCTGCCGGTTCCACGCCATGCAGGGCGAGTCGGTGACCCGCATCGCGGGGTGGGATACGCACGGCCTGCCGGTGGAGATCGAGGTCGAGAAGGAGCTAAAGCTCAACGGGAAGAAGGAAATCGAGCGCTTCGGCGTGGAGGAATTCAACGCCCGCGCCCGGAAGAGCGTCTTCAAGTACCAGGGAGAATGGGAATCGCTCTCGGACCGGATCGGCTACTGGCTCGACTACGAACACCCATATGTAACGCTGAGCAACGACTACATCGAAAGCGTGTGGTGGCTGCTCCAGCGGCTGCACCAGCGAAACCTGCTGTATCGCGGCCACCGAGTGCTCCCCTATTGCCCCCGGTGCGGAACCGTGCTCTCGAGCCACGAGGTTGCCTTGGGGTACGAGGACGTCACCACGAATTCGGTGTACGTCACCTTTCCCCTGGAGCAGGATCCGAAGCGACAGCTCCTGGTGTGGACCACGACACCGTGGACCCTGCTATCGAACGTCGCGGTGGCGGTCCATCCCGAGATGGAGTATGGCGAGTACGCCGTGGGGGACCGCCGGCTCATTCTCGCCACCGCGCGTGCGTCGCTTCCCAGCGGCTCCCAGCGGGGCGCCCCCAGTTTCAACGAGCTCGGGGCCGTCCGGACCTTCAAGGGTCACGAATTGATCGGTCAGCGCTACCAGCGCCCGCTCGATGTCGTGCCACTTCCAGAGGACCGGGCCTCGCGACTGGTGATCGCCGCCGACTTCGTGACGTCGGAGGACGGATCGGGATTGGTGCACATGGCCCCTGCATTCGGGGCGGATGACTTCCAGGCAGGAATCGAGCACCGGTTGGCCCTGGTTCGGCCGGTCGCTCCCGACGGCACCTTCGTGGGAACCAGCTGGCCCGAGATCGAGGGGCGGCTGGTCACGGCTCGGGAGACCAACGACCTCATCATCCAGCGCCTCAAGCAGGAGGGCCGCTGGCACTCGACCGAGCCGTATAGCCACAAGTATCCTCACTGTTGGCGCTGCTCCAGCCCACTCATCTACTACGCGCGTGATTCCTGGTTTGTCCGCACCTCCGCGGTGAAGGACCGGATGCTGGAGCTCAACTGTGAGGTGGACTGGCATCCGCCTGAGGTGGGCGCCGGGCGATTTGGCGAATGGCTGGAAAACAATGTCGACTGGGCTCTCTCACGGGATCGCTACTGGGGCACGCCGCTGCCGGTATGGGTCTGCGAGGATGATCCGAGCCATGTCGAAGTCATCGGGAGCTACGCCGAACTGGCCGCGCGCTGGGGCCGCCCGTTGCCCGAGGGCTTCGATCCGCACAAACCGTTCATCGACGAGTACACCTGGGCGTGCCATTGCGGTGGCCGAATGCGCCGCACGCCGGAGGTGATCGACACCTGGTTCGACTCGGGATCGATGCCGTATGCCCAGTGGCACTACCCCTTCGAGCACAAAGACGAATTCGCCGCTCATTTTCCGGCCGACTTCATCTGCGAGGGGGTGGACCAGACGCGCGGCTGGTTCTACTCGCTCCTGGCGATTGCGACGGCGGCCTTCGACAGCACTGCGTACCGGCACGTAATCGTGAACGATCTGATCCAGGATGCGCAGGGCCAGAAGATGTCGAAGAGCAAGGGAAACGTGGTCGATCCGTGGGAGATGATCAAACTGTTCGGCGCGGACACTATCCGGCTCTATCTCCTTGCGTCCAGCCAGGTGTGGCTGCCCAAGCGCTTCGACCCGCGGACCATCCCCGACGTGGCCGGCAAGTTCTTCAACGCGTTGAAGAACAGCTACGTGTTCTTTGCCGGCTATGCTGGTGATTGGTCGCCCGCAGCTGCCCCCGCACCCGCTGACCGGCCGCTGGTGGACCGTTGGCTTCTGAGCCAGCTGGACGCCACGGTGGAAACGGTGACCCAGGCGTGGAGTGGGTACGACGTGACTGCTGGCCTCCGTGCGATCATGGACTTCGTGGTTGACGACGTCTCCCAGTGGTACGTCCGATTGAACCGCCCTCGTTTCTGGGCTCCGGACGCCGTGCCCGATCCCGCGGCCCTGGCAACCCTCCACGAGACGTTGACCACTGTCAGCCGGCTCGTGGCACCCGCCGCTCCCTTCTTGAGCGATTGGCTCCATCGGGCCCTGGCGGGAACATCCGTGCACCTGGGGCGGTTTCCGGTACCACGCGGGATCAGGGCACCGGAGCTGGAAGCTGCCATGGATGCTGTGCGTCGATTAGCTTCGCTGGCCCGTTCGGCCCGCGAGGAGCGCAATATCCGGGTGCGTCAGCCGTTGGGTCGGATGCAGGTGGCCGTACCCACCGGGGTGCGGGGCCCCGCGCTCGACCAGCTGCTCGAGCTGCTTCGGGTCGAGGTGAATGTGAAGGAGATCCAGGTCGTCGCTTCCGATACTGATCTGGTCCGGCTCCGGCCCAAGCCGAACTTCCGGACACTCGGCAAACGGTACGGCAAGCGGACTCCGGCAGTGGTCGCGGCCGCCGCCGGCCTGACCCCGGGGCAGCTCCGGAGCCTGGAGGGTGGAAGCCCCGCTACGCTGGAGCTCGAGGGCGAGCCGGTCACTTATATGCCGGAGGATGTTGCGGTTGAGCGGGAGGTGGCCAGCGACTGGCTGGTGCAGAGCAGTGGCCCTTTCGTCGTCGCGCTGGATCCACATCTCGACGACGCGTTGCGACGCGAGGGTCTGGCCCGAGAGGTGGTGAATCGGGTGCAGCGCATCCGGAAAGAGGCTGGATATCTCTACACCGATCGGATCTCTCTCTGGATCGACGGTGATCCGCCTCTCGCCGATGCGGTGAACGCTCATGCCGGCTTTATTCGGGGCGAGACCCTGGCCCGGGGCCTGGAAGTGGGTGCTCGCGCGCCCGCAGCCGATCTCGAACAGCGGGTGGACATCGACGGGCATGGTGCGGTGGTCGGAGTGCAACGTTATCAGCATGGCCAGGACTGAATCGGCCTCAACCATGGACGAGTAATGAATAAGAAACAGTTGTCACATCTCGAGAAGCGCCTCATGGAGGAGCGAGCCCGCGTCATGAAGGAGTTGGGTTTTTACGATGAGTCCTTCAATGCAACGCTGCAATCCGCCGATGGCGATCTCTCCTCCTATTCCTTCCACATGGCGGACCAGGGGACTGACGCGATGGAGCGGGAGAAGCAGTTCCTCTTTGCCTCCCAGGAAGGGCGCTACCTCTGGCACGTCAACGAGGCGCTCCGCCGGCTCTACGGCAGCCCGGAGAAGTTCGGTCACTGCCAGCAGTGCGGGCAGGAGATCAACTTCGAGCGGCTCGATGCGCTGCCCCATGCGCGGCTGTGTATTACGTGCAAGGAGAGAGAAGAAGATGGCAAGCGCCGTTGACCCCGCGGCGCCCGGCGAGGCCCGACGAGTGTTCGTGCTGGCCGCCGCGGCTACCGTGGTTCTCGACCTGGTCACCAAGGTGATCGCGGAGGCCACGCTGCTGCGTACGCCGGGCGTCTCGGTGTTTGGCGACTGGTTCCAGCTCCGGCTGGTATACAACCAAGGCGCGGCCTTTGGTCTTCACGTAGGGCCCTATTCCCGCTGGATCTTTTTCACCGTGGCACTGGTGGCCGTGTTCGTATTGGCCAGGATGTCCCGGAGTAGTCCTCCCGGCGACCGCTTCCGTCAGCTCGCCCTGGGGCTCGTCGCGGGTGGCGCCATCGGCAATCTGATCGACCGGGTGCGCAGTGCACGGGGGGTCGTTGATTTCCTCGACGTGGGAATCGGCGCGCTCCGGTGGCCTACGTTCAACTTCGCGGACATCGCCGTGAGCTGTGGGGCCATCGCCCTGGCCATCTCGCTGTGGCGGGAGGATGCCCGCCGGCCGGAGCCGGAGCCGGAGTCGGCTTCGGTGGTGTGAAAGCAGGGCAGCGGGGCGGAATTGAATTCACCGTACTCGGTGCGTCTACCGAGCGGTTGGATCGGTTTCTGGCCGACCAGATGTCGATCTCCCGGACCCAGGCCGCGCGTCTGGTTGCAGACAAACGGGTTGCAGTCGATGGAAAAGTCGCTCGCGCTTCCCGCCTCTTGGTCCGGGGCGAGGTCGTAACCGTTCAGATCCCTGACCACGAACCGCCCCGAACGCTTCAACCCGCCGCCATCCCCCTCACGCTCATTTTCGAGGACGAGCACCTTGCTATCATCGACAAGCCTGCCGGCCTGGTAGTTCACCCGGCCCCCGGGCATTGGGATGACACCCTCGTCAACGCCTTGATCGCGCGTGGCACCACGCTGGCTGGAGGGGCCGAGGGGCGGCCCGGCATCGTCCATCGGCTGGACCGGGACACCTCGGGACTCATGCTAGTGGCCAAGACCGATCTCGCCCACCGGCGCCTTGGTGCCGCCCTGGCCGCCCGGCGGGTGAGCCGGAGCTACGCTGCTTTGGCCTGGGGCCATCTCGACTCCAGTCCAACCCGGGTCGAGGCAGCGATCGCCCGGCATCCCCAGGACCGGAAGCGCATGACCGTCTCGCCCCTCGGTCGGGTCGCCCGGACCGAGGCGAGCGTCGTTGCCCGCTTCGATGTGGTAGACCTGCTCAGGGTAGAACTACATACGGGCCGAACCCACCAGATCAGGGTTCATCTGGAGCACATTGGGCATCCCGTGGTGGGTGACCCAGTGTATGGGGGTGGAGGAGGCCGCAGGATCTCGGGAGGCGGCCGACGCTCTGCCGAAATGCTGGACCGAGTGACCCCGCGCCAAGCCCTTCATGCGGCTGCTCTGGCATTCCGCCATCCTGTGAGCGGAGCACCACTTGAGTTCCACTCCGAGTGGCCCGAGGATCTACGGCCTGCACTGGTTGTCGCGGGTGGCGAAGAAATGGTTGCCCGCGCCCAGCCCCTGAGCTATCTTCGGTTCTTTAATAGAGATGGCTAACTCTCCCACGCTCCACGCCGTCATCTTTCGAATCGGTGAGATTATCTGCGCGGCCCCGGCAGGGATCGTGCGTGAGATTCTCCCGCGCCTACCGGCCACCCGGATTCCTGGGGTGCCGGATGCGGTTGAAGGATTGGTGAATGTCCGGGGCAGCCTGCTCACCGTGCTCGACGGACACCTCCTGCTTCAGCAAGACCGGCGACCCGCCGACGAGGGGGCCATCGTCGTTGTGGAGGCGAGGGGGCGCAATTACGGACTCGGTGTGGGGCAGGTCCTGGACTTTCTCGAAGTTCCCGCCGCTTCAGTTGTCGAGCGCCGGGACCTACCTGGCGTCGACCCTCGTCTGGTGAAAGCCGTAGGGGTCAGCGCAGACCAGCACTTCATAGTGCTCGACGTGGACGCCCTGTTCGCACCGATCATCGGAGGCTGAGTCGGTTCCCATGCGTGGAGGGAGTTTGTGAATCACACAGTGCTCGTCTGCGATGACGCCATTTTCATGCGCACCATGATCAGCGACATCCTGAGCCAGGCCGGATTTGAAGTCGTCGGCGAAGCCGACTCGGGTGTGCAGGCCGTGGAGAAATACCGCCAGCTCAAGCCCGATCTCGTCACCATGGATATCGTGATGCCCGACATGGGCGGGATCGAGGCCGTGCGCGAGATCTGCAAGTCCGACCCCGAAGCCAAGATTCTCATGTGCAGTGCCATGGGCCAGCAGGCCCTGGTCGTCGAGGCCATCCAGGCCGGCGCCAAGGACTTCGTGGTCAAGCCGTTTCAGCCATCTCGCGTACTCGAGGCCGTCCAGCGCGTCCTGGCCTGAGCGATGGATCTGTCCAAGTATGCCGCACTCTTTCTCGCGGAAAGTCGCGAGCACCTGAAGTCGTGCAACAGCTCGCTGCTGGAATGGGAACGTGACCCGGCTGCCGGCGAGCCGGTGGACCGGCTCTTCCGCGCAATTCATACGATCAAGGGCATGGCGGCGACGATGGGGTATGCTCCGGTCGCTCAGCTGGCCCACGCCGCCGAGAACTTGCTGGACGCACTGCGGCGCGGCCGCCTGTCGGCGACGCCCGTGGTCCTCCAGTTGCTGTTCCGGTCGGTCGATACGCTGGGTCGCGCGGTGGAGAGCGCTGCAGCGGGCTCGGAGGACCAGCCGGACACCGGTCTCATCGGTGAGCTGGACTCGGCTGCCGCCGGCACCCTGACCTCGTCGGTATCGCCCACTGCACCGGCGGCGGAACCGGTGGTGGAGGCGAGGAGCCGCCGGGCCTCGGATGCGCCGCGCACCCGGCCGGTACAGGTCACCATCCGGCCGGGGGCAGTCATGCGCGGCGCCCGGGCGGCATTGGTGCTTCGTCGAGCAGAGGGGCTCGGTGCCGTCAGCGGCATGCGTCCGCTCGCCGCCCAGCTGGAGCGCGACGAGTTCGATGGGCGCTTTTCGTTCCGGTTGCAGACGAAGCTTCCCGACGAAGCGGTCGTGGCCGCGTTGCGTACCGTGGGAGAGGTGGAGGTGGTGCGGGTCGAGGAGGCGGTCGCGCCGGAAGCCGATGCCCGTGCCCAGGGGCGCCAGCTCCGGGTCGATCTCCGCCGGCTGGATGATCTGATGAAGCAGGTGGGCGAGCTGGTCGTCGCCAAGAATCGGCTGACCTCGATCTCGCTCGAGGCGGCCGATCCGACCCTGGCCGAGCTAAGCGAGCGGATCTCGCGGCTGGTTTCGGCGATGCAGGCAGAGGTGCTCGCCGCGCGCATGACCCCCGTGGGAGAAGTGTTCGAGCGCTTTCCTCGGCTGGTCCGCGACCTCTCCCGAGACCTGGGCAAGCGGATCCGGTTTGACGTGGAAGGCGAAGAGATTGAGCTCGACCGTTCCATCCTGGACGAGATCGGCGAGCCCCTGCTCCATCTGATACGCAATGCGGCGGACCACGGGATCGAGAAGCCGGAGCAGCGCGCCGCGGCGGGGAAGCCCGCAGAGGGACGGATCTTGCTCTCCGCCACGCGGGAACGCAACACCGTGGCGCTCCGGGTGGTGGACGATGGCGGAGGTATCGACCGCGAGGCGATTCTCGCCAAGGCCCGGCGCGAAGGTGCGGCTCCCGAGACCGATGCCCTCACGGACGACCTGCTGGTGCGCGTGCTGGCGCGTCCCGGGTTCAGCACCGCCCAGGCAATAAGCGGGGTGTCGGGCCGGGGCGTCGGAGTCGATGTCGCCATGACTCGCGTCCGTGCGCTGGGCGGCACGCTCGAGGTGCGGAGCGAGCTGGGCCGCAGCACCACGTTCCTGATCCGGGTGCCGCTGACCCTGGCTATCGTCCGGGCGCTGTTGGCCGAGGCAGGCGGGGAGCGCTATGCCGTGCCGCTGGCGTACGTGGCCGAAACGGTCGAGTTCGACCGCCAGGCCGTGACTGCTGTGCGGGACCGCGAGGCCCTGGTGGTGCGGGACCGGGTCATTCCCACGGTCCACCTGTGCGATCTGGTGGCCTGCCCGTCGAAGGCCGTATCCGCCCGCCGTCCGACCATAATCCTGGAAGTGGGCGAGCGGCGAGCCGCGCTGGTGGTGGATGCGCTCGTCGGGCAGCAGGACATCGTAGTCGAGCCCTTCGATGCGCCTCGAGGGTTGCCGTCGTACATCGGCGGGGCAACGATCCTCGCAGACGGCGCACCGGCACTCATTCTCGACGCCGCGGCGCTCCTTTAGGAGGAAGGAATGGAAGACGTGCGTGACCTGAAGGAGTCTCAGCTCGACGCAATGCGGGAAGTGGCGAACATCGGCGCCGGCCACGCCGCCACCGCATTGTCCCAGATGACCAACCGGACGATCATGATCACCGTCCCGCGGGTGAAGATCAGACCGCTGGAGGACGCCGGTGACATGCTGGGGCCACCCGATCAGGTGGTCGCCTCGGTCCTCATGCACATGATGGGCGACCTCACCGGGCGGGCCATGTTGCTCTTTCCCGAGCCCGCGGCCCTGGTCCTGTGCGACTATCTCTTCCGGCGCGAGCGCGGCACCACCACCGCCTTCGGTGAGATGGAGCAGTCCAGCCTGAAGGAGGCCGGAAACATTCTTGCCAGCGCGTACCTAAACGCGCTCAGCGACTTCATGGGCATGATGCTGGTGCCCTCCGTTCCCAGCCTGGTGATCGACCTCAGCGGAGCCATCCTGACCTCGGCCCACCTGAACTTCGGGCACGATCGGGAGTACGCGCTCTGTGTCGAGACCTCTTTCCGGAGCGAAGGGTCTGCCGAGTCCATGGCCGGACACTTTCTGCTCCTGCCCGACCTGGCCTCGCTGCAGTCCATCTTCGACGCCATCCGGATCACCTAACGACGATGCCGGCGCCAGCGCTGTCGGAGCGCGATCTCACGGTTCTCCGCTCGTTCGCCCAGCGGATCA
Organism: Gemmatimonadales bacterium; assembly: GCA_038209515.1. GTDB lineage: Bacteria > Gemmatimonadota > Gemmatimonadetes > Gemmatimonadales > GWC2-71-9 > CAVVWJ01. The sequence goes on along the minus strand of JBBQXQ010000029.1, from coordinate 8,928 downwards.
ATCCTTCGGACGCCGGGGCGCACAACAACCTCGGCGTTCTGTATTACCAGAAGGGTCTGATCGACGAGGCGATCGCCGAGTTCGCCCGCGCGCTCGAGCTCGACTCGAAGATGCAGGTGGCGCAGACTAATCTCGAAATCGCCTACCGCGACAGCGGGCATTACGAGCGCTGGATCGCGGATCTCCGGGAGAAAGCACGCCGCCGGCCGGATGATCGGGACGCCCGGTGGGAGCTGGGCCGCGCCTTTGCCAGCCTTGGCCGGCACGAGGAGGCGGTCGGAGAATTCGAGGCGCTGCTCGCCACCCATCCGGGCGACGTTCCTGCCATGCTCCAGCTCGGCCTCGCGGAGAAGGCGCGCGGGCGACTCGACACCGCCAGTGATTGGCTCGCCCGCGCCTGCGATCAGGACCCGGACAACGCGGTCGCGCGGTTCCATCGGGGAGAGGTGCTCTATAACCGCGGCCTCACCGAGCTCGCACTCGTCGCGCTGAAGGATGCAATCGGCCGGAATCCGGAATACGCGGAGGCCCACTATCTCATGGCCTTCGTGTACGGCGATCTGGGTCAGCACGAGGCTGCGCGGGCGGCGACCAAGCGGGCCGTAGCTCTGAACCCGATGCTGGCCCGGGCCCAGGCGAATCTCGCGCTCGACCGCGGGGCAGCAAGGCAGGATGGGGTGGATCCCACATCCCAAGAAACTGCCCATCCGCTCGGAGGGCACGCGGGCGGCGGCCCATCGGTCAAAAGAGCTCCGGTTCCACAGTCGGTCGCGGGCGCTCCGCTGGCGCACTACAACCTCGGACTGGCGTACCGGCAGAAGGGTTACTTCGACGATGCACTGCGGGAGTATCAGCTCGGTCTCGATGCAGACGAGGATCGGCGGCTCAATCTCCAGGCCATGGGCGAGGTGCATCTGCTGCGCCGTGATCTCCCCGCTGCGCTGGAGCTCTACCAGGCCTTGGTGGGGGAGTACCCGGACTCGCCCAAGCTCTGGAACGAGCGCGGGGTGTGCCTGCACCAATCGGGGCAACGCGAGGAAGCACTCGCGTCCTATGAGAAGGCTGTGGCCGCCGATTCCGCATACCAGCTGGCGTGGAACAATCTGGGTGTGCTCCGCGCCAGCGAGCGCTCCAGCGACGACTCGGTGGCGGCGTTCCGCCAGGCTCTCGGAGGCTCCCAACCGCTCTTTGCCGCGCGCCTGAACCTGGCCCTGCTGCTGTTCCACCGGCGGCAGCTCAAGCCCGCATTGGAAGAGTACCAGCGCGCTCTGTCCGAGCAGCCCTCCAGCGCCACCGCGTGGAATGGGGTCGGCCTGGTGCTCATGGAGCTCAAGCGTTTCGAGGACGCCCGCAATGCATTCGGGCGCGCGGTAGACGCCGATTCCGAGTTTGCTGCGGCTCACTACAACCTGAGCTTCGTGTTGAGCCAGCTGGGCGACTACGACGGCGCCTTGCGGGAGACCCGGCGGGCGCTCGAGCTGGAGCCCCTCTACGTTCCTCAGAAGTTCGCGCTCACGATCGACCTCCAGTTCGAAGATCCCAACATTGCCATCGCCCCTGAATTGGTGGCCGAAGTCAGCGGCGAGGAGCTTGCGGGCGAGTTCAGCTACGATTCCCCGGCTCTGGACCGTCTGTTCGAGGAGCTGGCTCCGGCAGAGCCGGCCCCTTCGCAAGAGCCGGCTGACGACTTACTCCGCCAAGCCCGCGCCCTCGTCGCGAAAGGCCTGCTCGATCTCGCTCGCTCCGAGCTGAATCGCGCAGTGGCTCGGGGAGCACCGAGGCACGCTACCGCGATTCTCTTTGGGCACATCTTTGCCAAGCGGGGGCTCCACGGCGAGGCACTCGAGCGTTACCGGGAGGCACGAGCGCTGGTTCCCGCCGATTCGGACGCGACCCTGGGCGAGATCCAGGCGCTCCTCGCTCTCCGTCGCGCCCAGGATGCAGAAGCGCTCGCCGAGGAGCTGGCCACCCGGGTCCCTCGCGACGTCGACGTGCTCGTCGCGCAGGCCAGAGTGCGGCTCGCGGTCGGTAACGCCGCTGAAGCCCTCCACGCGATTCAGCAAGCGCAAACCCTCGCGCCTGGCCGACCCGACCTCTTCCACTTGCAAGCCCAGGCCTCGGCTGGTCTGGGAGACCGCGCGGCTGCGCTCGCCGCATTCAACGCGGCTCTCCAGCTGGACGCTTCGATGGTCCGGGTCTGGTACGAATTGGGCGCCATGGAGGAGGAGCAGCAGAACTGGACTGCGGCCCGGGCGGCGTACGAGCGCGCCCTCGATCTCCTGCCCACTTACGGTGCTGCCGCCCTCGCCCTGGCCGATCTGATCGGCCGCACCGAGTCGCCCAGGGCGGCCATCCCGGTGCTCGTGCAGGTGCTCGAGGCCGATCCTTATGAGCTCGAGGCACTCACGGCTCTCGGGAGAGCCTTGCTCCAGGACGGCCGCACGGTGCAGGCGCTCGAGGCGTTTGCCCGGGTGCTGCGCTTCGACCCGGAGCATACGGCGGCCCTGTATCACCAGGGCACCGGCTTCGCCCGGCAGCGGCAGTTTGATCAGGCGGTTCAGGTATGGGAGCGGGTAATCCACCTGGAGCCGGAGGGCCCGTTCGCCACCGAAGCGCGCAGCCGCGCGCGATCCGCGCGCGATCTCCAACACATCTTCGCGACGGCGGGCTGACCAGTGGCGCTCGAGGGGCCTCTCAAGGAATTCCACATCCAGGACGTGTTCCAGCTCCTGGATCTCGGCCGGAAGAGCGGAGTCCTGCGGGTCACGTCGGAGCTGCGGCAGACGTCGGGCACGGTCTCCTTCGAGCGGGGCGGCGTCGTGGCCGCGTCGCTGGCAAGCTCGCAGCCGCTGGGCGCACGCCTGGTGCGGCTGGGCAAGATCTCGGAGCAGGACCTGGACCGGGCCCGGGCACTGCAGGAATCGGGAGACCCGCGCCGGCTGGGGGACATTCTCGTCGCCCACGGCGTCGTCGCGCGGCGGGAGCTGGACCGGCAGCTCAAGGGCCAGATCGAGGACACCATCTTCCAGCTGCTCGGCTGGTCGGAAGGCTACTTCCGGTTCGAAGACGGTGCCGCGTGCGAGGCGATGGTCGAGCATCCGGTTCGGATTCCGGCCGAGGCGCTTCTAATGGAAGCGGCGCGGCGGCATGACGAGTGGTCCCGCATCGAGGCCAAGGTCCCGCACCTGCGCGTGGTGCCGAAACTCCCGCCTCCCGATACTCCCTCCACCGGCCGGTTGGATCTGCTGCCATTCGAGTGGGAGGTGCTGGCGGCGGTTGACGGGCAGAGAGATCTGCACGCGCTTGCCAGCGCGCTCGGACGCTCCGAGTTCGATGTCGCTCGCACCATTTACGCCTTGTCGGCCGCCGGCGTGATCGTCCTGGACAACCCGGTGGGCAAACAGACGTCGGCAGCGGGTAACGGTCGCGACCATGCCGCCTCGCTCACGCCGGCCCGGGAGGCGCTCGGCCGAGGCCAGTACGAGAACGCGGCGAAGTCGCTGCAAGAGGTTCTGCGAGCCGATCCGCTCATGCCCGAGGCCCGGCGTCTCTTCGGCGTGTGCCAGGCGGCACTGGGCCGCTTTCGTGGAGCCGCCGAGACCTGGAAGAGCTGGGCCCGTCTCGGCACGCTCACGCCCTCGGAGGAAGTGCTGATGCCTGCGGTGGAGCGGCTGCAGCAGGCGGCAGAGACGTTGGCCAACGAGTTGGAGTGCTATCGTGACTGATGATATCCGGACATTGACGGCACGAGTGGCAGAGGAGCCCTCGAGCCTGGCTTTTCTCGAGCTGGGCGAGGCGCTGCGGCGCCGCGGCCAGCTGGAGGCCGCGTACAAGGTGGCTCGCGGGGGGCTGGCACGGTATCCGGCCCTTGCCGACGCGCACGATCTCGTTGCCCGGATCCTCGGCGACCAGGGCGACCTGGCCGGCGCCTTCGATGCGTGGATCGAAGCGCTGCGGTTTGATCCCATGAGAATTGGAGCGCTGAAAGGCATCGCGTTCCTGTACTTCCGGGCCGGCGACGTGCCCGCTGCGCTGGAGCACCTCCAGCGGGCCGCAGAGGTCGACCCTGACGATGAATCCATCATCCAGGCCATTGGCCGGATCCGGCAGACGATGGCGGAGGAGCCGCAGGTCGACGTGGGGGACGCCCAGGGAAACGGCTACCTCGCCCATCCGACAGTGGTGCCGGATTCCGCGCCCCACGCCGAAGCCGACCAGGGAACATTCCGGCCCGGGTCAGATAATGGGGATCACGGGTCGATGCTTGTCGATGGCAACGGCCTCCGGCTGAGCGGAACGGTGCGCAGCCCCACGCAGGAGGACGTCGGCGACCGGGTCGCGGCCGAGCTGGCTGGGGTCTCCAAGGAAGCGACGCGCACCAGCCGGCTGCTCGGTCTCGGAACCTGGCAAGCCATCGCGGTCGAGGCGCCGGACTGGAACCTATTCCTCGTAGCTCCGACGCCCGACACACTGCTGCTGACCGTCCGCGAATCGTCGCTGCCGATGGCACGCCTCGCCCTCGTGGCTGATCGGGCGGCTCGTGATGCGCGCGAGTGGCTGGAGCAGCACGCATGACCGCCGCGGACGAGGCCCTGGAGCGGGTCACCCAGGTCCCCGGTGTCCGGGGATCTCTGTTGATCTCGGCGGATGACGGGCTGGTGGTGGCCGAACGGTTGATGGAGGGCCTCGATGGGCGTGCCGTTGCCGCGCTGGCCGCGAGCCTGGTCCAGCGCCTGGGTCGCGCCACCGGCGGGGCCGGCCTGCAGAGTCCAAAGTTTGTCCATCTGCGGGGCAAGGCCGGCTCTGTGCTCGCCGCGCCTGGGGGCGACGATCTCGTCCTGGTAGCAGTGGTTGATCCCGATGCCAATGTGGGTCGCGCACGGATCGAGATGCTCGACGCGGTTGGTCGCCTAGCTTGATGCGGGCGCTTGAGCCGTGGGTCGTCGCGCCGTTGCAGACGTTTATCACCGAGTCTTCAGCGCGGCTGATCCTGCTGATGACCACGTCCGGCCAGGTCGTCGCGCAGCATGGATTCTCGCGCTCGCTGGATGTCATGACGGCCTCCGCGCTCGGCGCCGCAATCGTGGCATCCACCGAGGAGCTGGCCCGGATTATGGGTGCGTCGCGGTTCGGAGCCGTGGTTCACGGCGGTAGCCGCCAGAGCTGCATGCTCGCGGCCTTCGGGACGCCGCGAGGCCGCTGGATCGGCCTGGTGGTCTTCGGATCAGAGACGTCGGTAGGGATCGTCCAGCTCTTCTTCGACAAAATGGTCGAAGAGCTGGTCGGGGCAGCGCCCAAGGAACAGCCGCTGCCTGCACCAGTGCTGGCGGAAAACTTCGAGCACGACCTCAACGCGAGCCTTAAAGAGCTCTTTGGACGGTAATCGGAATGTCTCTCGTCAACTTCACCGCGCGTGAGATCACCTGCAAGATCGTCTACTATGGACCGGGACGGTCCGGCAAGACGACGAACCTGCAGTATGTCTACGGTCGCGTACCCGAGGCGCGCCGCGGCCGGATGGTCTCGTTGGCCACCCAGACCGATCGGACGCTCTTCTTCGACTTTTTGCCGCTGGAACTGGGCATGATCTCGGGGTTCACCACCAAGTTTCAGCTCTACACCGTGCCGGGGCAGAGCTACTACAACGCCACACGGAAGCTGGTGCTCCAGGGTGCCGACGGCGTGGTCTTCGTTGCGGATAGCCAGGCGCGCCGGTTCGACGACAACATCGAGAGTCTGCAGAACCTGCAGGACAACCTGCTCGCCCAGGGCGTCGATATCCGGCAGCTGCCGGTCGTGTTCCAGTACAACAAACAGGATCTGCCTCGCGATCTCATCCTGACCCAGGATGAGATGGACGATGCCCTGAACTTCCGGTCCGTCCACAGCTTCAGTGCCGACGCGCTGCACGGCACCGGGGTATTCGAGACCCTGAAAGGTGTCTCGGAGCTGGTGCTGAAGCGGTTGGCGGCGGGGACCGCGGTCGCGTGACCGCGACGCTCAACCCCCTCTATCGGTTCGACACCCTCGTCGTTGGGGCCGCGAACCGGTTGGCGTTCACCGCAGCCAAGGCGGTGGCGGAATCGCCGGGCACGGTTTACAACCCGCTCTTCATCTATGCCCGCCCGGGATTGGGCAAAACCCACCTGTTGATGGGCATCGGTCACGCTGCTCGCGCCATCAATCCGCGTCTGTCGGTCGAGTACCTCACGCTGGATGAGTTCGTCGAGGCGTTTCACGCGGCTATCGCGGCAGGTCAGGGCGAGGCATATCGCCGCCGATTCATCGATGTCGACCTCCTGCTGGTGGACGATGTGCAGTTCCTGACTCACCGGCGCGAGATGCAGTCCGAACTTCTCCGCCTGAGCGACGCGCTGCAGACGGCAAATCGCCAGATCGTGCTCACCAGCGATCGGCCTCCAGCCGAGATCGAGGCGCTCGACGAGCGGCTCATCCGCCGGTTCGCCGGCGGCCTGGTGATCGATGTGTCGGCGCCGGACTATGAGACCCGGGTCGCGATCCTCCGGCGGAAGGCGGAGGAACGGCGGGCCAGCTTTGGACAGGGGGTCCTGGAGGCGGTCGGGTCCCTCGCCATCGACAACGTGCGCGAGCTGCTCGGCGCCCTCAATCGCCTGATTGCCTTCCAGGCGGTGAGCGACACGCCACTCAAGCCCGAGCAGGCCCGGGCACTGGCCGCCGGCCTGAAGATCACGGAAGAGGCGCCCGCCTCCGACCTGGCCGGCGGGGTGGACGAGTTCGGCGATTTCCTCTCCGAGGTCTCCGCCACCGTGGCTCAGCAGGTGGACTCGTGGCGCACCAAGGTCGCGGCGGCCATCCTGCGCTGGGAGGGCGAGGGCTTTCGCACCGCCCGGCTGGAGGCGTTGCTCCAGCAGGAAATGACAACCGATCCGGAGCAGGTGCTGCGGCAGTTCGAGGTCGACGTGTGCCGGCTCCAGACGTTGCACGCCGAAGCGGCCGAGCTGGCGCCCGATTTAGCGGGTTCCACCGCGTTTCGTGATCCCGACGATCTCGCCGGCGCCGAAGCGATGACGCAGCGCGCCAGACAAGGAGCCCACCCGCCACCTGCGCCCTCCCCGCTCTGGCGGTTGGATGACCTGGTCGAGAGTCCCGGCAACCGGATGGCGGTGCAGGCAGCCCGGGCCGTGGTCGCGGAGCCGGCATCTCGCTACAACCCGCTCGTGATTGTCGGTGCCAGCGGCGTGGGCAAGACTCACCTCCTGCATGCGGTGGGCAACGCGCTCGGAGGCGGGGCCAAGGGCCCGGTGGCATGCCTCAGCGCCCATGAGTTTACTGGAGAGCTGATCGAGGCGATCGATCGCGATGCGGTGGGTCCCTGGCGGGCGAGATATCACGGCGCCTCCGCCTTTCTGCTCGATGACTTCCACCTGGTGGCGGAAAAGGATCGGACTCAGGACGAGCTGTTCGTGCTTTTCAACTTTCTGATGGAGTCGGGACGGCAGATGATCTTCACCTCAGCCGTCCCCTTGTCGGAGCTGAAAGGCGTCGAGGCGCGGCTCCGCACCCGGCTCGAGGGCGGACTCGTCGTGGATCTGCCCGCTCCGGAGCGGGAATTGCGGCAACAGGTGCTCGAGCTTCTGCTGCAGTCGAAGTCGGGCTCTCCCGATCCGGAGCTCGTGGGCTATCTGGGCTCCCGGCCAGCTGATTCGATCCGCGCGATGCACGGCCTACTCCAGCGGGTGCTCAACGCAGCAGAGACACAGGGCGTTGCCCCGACGGCGGCGCTCGCCCGCGAGGTACTCGAAGGGCCGGCGCCAAAGGTGCCTCGTCGCTCGGCCAGCCGGTCGAGCGGGGTGGTGGCGCCTGCCAGCGGCGCACGAAGCCGGGAAAAGATCGTGTGGGATTGGCCCGACGTTGGCGATCGCATCGTCGAGGAGTGGCGCTGATGGCGATCAAAGGCAGCCTCAAGGAGGCCAGTCTTCCGGACGTGATCCAGCTGCTGTACCTGGGTCGCCGCACCGGGTGCCTTGCGCTGGCCGATCGCCACAACTTCGGCACCATCTATCTCGACGAGGGGCACATCGTGTACGCCTCGATCGTCAATCGGCGCGACCGGCTGGGCGACATCCTGATGCGCAACGGCCGGATCACGCCGGAGCAGCTGCAGCAGGCCATCGACGACCAGACTGACGATCGTCAGCACAAGCTCGGGGAGATTCTGGTGGGAAAGGGAATCCTCCCTCAGGCCGAGCTGGAGGAGTACATGCGTATCCAGATCGAGGAGGCGGTGTACTTCCTGTTCACCTGGACCTCAGGGACCTTCAACTTCGAGGCAGGTGTTCGTCCCGAGCGCGAAGATTTCCTGGTGCGGATCAGCCCGGAGTACCTCCTGTTGGAGGGCGCCCGGCGGGTCGACGAATGGAGCCTCGTCGAGAAGAAGATCCCTTCCTTCGACCTGATCTTTTCGGTCGACCAGCAGCACATCGGCGAATCGGCGCCCGAGCTTTCGCCCGAGCAAAAGCGGCTGCTGCCTCTGGTGGACGGGACCAGGGATGTGCGCCAGCTGGTCGACGAGTCCGGCATGGCGGAGTTCGATGTCGGGAAGGCGCTATTCGGTCTCATCACCGCCGGCTTCGCGCACCGCGTCGGCACGTCCACGGCGGCGGCTCCCAAGATCAACGACAGCCGGGTGGAGGAGCACCGGAATCTTGGGATCGCCTTCTACAAGGCCGGCATGCTGGAGGAGGGGTTGCGCGAGTTCCGCCGGGTCGTGGAGCTAAGGCCCGCGGACAGCAGCGCGCCTCTGTTTCTCGGCCTGATCGCGATTCGCCAGGCCCGATGGGAAGACGCCGTTGGGGCGCTGCGGCAGGCCGCCACCGCGGGAGTTCCCAAACCGGCGGTGCTGCACAACTTGGGCTTTGCGCTGGAGCAGCTGGGCCGGCTGGACGA
>JBBQXQ010000028.1:0-28844 GCA_038209515.1 Gemmatimonadales bacterium | reverse complement strand
GGACTGATGAAATACTTCCACCGGACTAGCATCGCACCCGACCAGGTCCTCGCCGGCGCGGCGCGCTTCTTCGGTGCGACCATGGCGCCGGTCGAGGAACAGCCCCGCCGCCGGCAGTTCGCCGGCACCATCGGCCGGATCGCGGTGACCGTCCAGGCTGAAGGCGGCCACTACACCCTCGTCACCGTTGAGACCGATCAGGTCGGAGAGAGCGAGGCGGATAAGATGGCCAAGCGCTTTCTGACGCTGGTCCATACCTTGGCGGAGCCCGACCACCGCCCCATCGGCGCCTACTGATCTTTCTCGCGACTGCACCCATGCCAGTGAAGCCCAGGAGACATTTGACGATGCTTTTCGCCCGTACGGTCTTCCGACCTGCCGCCCGGCTGCTCCTACTGTTTTTCATCGGCACGGCCCTCGCGCCGGTCGTACTCCCGGCCCTCGCCGCGCAGGAAGCGGCGCAAGGCACCGGCGCGCACCGCCCCGGCGGGGAGGTGAACCTCCGGCTCCCCGACCTGAACCAGGGAGATTTCCTCGGATTCACCGGTCACCAGATCCTGCTGTCCGGCCTGGTGGTCTGTGTGCTGGGTCTGCTGTTCGGTCTCCTGAGCTATTCCCACGTAAAGAATCTGCCGGTGCACCGCAGCATGGCCGAGATCTCGGAGCTCATCTACGAGACCTGTAAGGCCTACATGGTGCAGCAGGGCAAGCTACTGCTGGTCCTGTTCTGCTTCATCGGCACCGTGATTGTCGTGTACTTCCTGCTGACCGGCCTCGAGCTCCCCAAGATTTTCGTCATTCTCCTCTTCAGCATCATCGGGATGGGTGGAAGCTACGGCGTCGCCTGGTTCGGTATCCGGATCAACACGCTGGCAAACTCTCGAACCGCGTTTGCCGCGTTGCGGGGCAAGTCCTGGCCCGTCTCCGAGATTCCGCTCCGGTCGGGGATGAGCGTCGGCATGATGCTCATCTCGGTCGAGCTGCTGTTCATGCTGGCCATCCTGCTCTTCATCCCCGCCACGGTGGCAGGGGCGTGCTTCCTCGGATTCGCTATCGGTGAATCGCTCGGCGCGGCCGCACTCCGGATCGCGGGCGGCATCTTCACCAAGATCGCCGACATCGGGTCGGACCTGATGAAGGTGGTGTTCAAGATCAAGGAAGACGATGCCCGAAACCCGGGAGTCATCGCCGACTGTACCGGCGATAACGCCGGCGATTCGGTGGGCCCGACCGCCGACGGCTTCGAGACCTACGGCGTGACCGGAGTGGCGCTGATCTCGTTCATCGTCTTGGCGGTGGCCGACAGCACCATCCAGGCGCAGCTCCTGGTGTGGATCTTCCTGATGCGGGTGATGATGGTGCTCGCGTCCGGATTCTCCTATCTGATCAGCAACCGGATATCCCGGGCCAGGTATGCCGACGCCGTGAAGTTCAACTTCGAATCCCCGCTCACTCAGCTGGTCTGGCTCACCTCGATCGTCTCCGTCGTGCTCACGTACCTGCTTTCCTACGTGATCGTTCCCAATCTCGGCGGCAATCCCGACCTCTGGTGGCAGCTCTCCACGGTGATCAGCTGCGGTACCCTGGCCGGCGCGATCATCCCGGAGCTGGTGAAGGTCTTCACCTCGACCGATTCGCGACACGTGCGCGAGGTGGTGACGTCGTCCCGCGAGGGTGGGGCATCGCTCAACATCCTATCCGGCTTCGTGGCCGGGAACTTCTCCGCCTACTGGCTCGGCATCACGATCATGGGCCTGATGGCGATCGCCTACGGCGTGAGCACGCTGGGTCTGGGCGAGCTGATGAAGGCGCCGGCAATCTTCGCCTTCGGTCTCGTCGCGTTCGGATTCCTGGGCATGGGCCCGGTCACCATCGCGGTGGACAGCTACGGGCCCGTAACGGACAACGCGCAGTCCATCTACGAGCTCTCCCTGATCGAGCAGGTCCCCAACGTACGGCAGGAGATCAAACGGGATTACGGCTTCGACCTGAACTTCGAGACCGCCAAGGAGCTGCTGGAGGAGAACGACGGGGCGGGGAACACGTTCAAGGCCACGGCCAAGCCGGTGCTCATCGGGACCGCGGTGGTGGGCGCCACCACCATGATCTTCTCGATCATCATGGCCCTCACCCATGGCCTGACCGGGGGCATGGAGAATCTGTCCATCCTCCATCCGCCGTTTCTGCTCGGCCTCATCACCGGCGGTGCCGTGATCTACTGGTTCACCGGCGCCTCGACCCAGGCCGTCACCACTGGTGCCTATCGGGCCGTCGAGTTCATCAAGGCCAACATCCGGCTGGAAGGGGTCACCAAGGCCTCGGTGGAGGACAGCCGACGGGTGGTCGAGATCTGCACGCAGTACGCTCAGAAGGGGATGTTCAACATTTTCCTCGGCGTCTTCTTCTCCACCCTCGCCTTCGCCTTCATCGAGCCGTTCTTCTTCATTGGTTATCTGATTTCGATCGCGATGTTCGGCCTGTTCCAGGCCATCTTCATGGCCAATGCCGGCGGCGCCTGGGACAACGCCAAGAAGATCGTGGAGACCGAGCTCAAGATGAAAGGCACGCCGCTGCACGATGCTTCGATCGTGGGCGACACCGTGGGCGACCCTTTCAAGGACACTTCGTCCGTCGCGATGAACCCGGTGATCAAGTTTACTACCCTGTTCGGCCTTCTCGCCGTCGAGCTCGGCGTTTACCTGGTGAGTGACGGCAACGCCACGCTGAGCAAGGTGCTTGCGGTGGCGTTCTTCCTCGCCGCGCTCTTCTTCGTGTATCGCTCGTTCTACGGGATGCGGATCGAGGCCGAGCCCCACTCGGCCGGCGCTGGGCGGCCGGTCGCGGTCAAGGTGTAGGCAAGATGCATGGCCGCTAGCGGCGCCATCGCGTCGTCCCGGGCGGCTCGGCCGGAGCTGACACGCGAGCAGCTCCTCGAGCTGTACTACTACATGCGCCTGACCCGCTCGCTCGAGGAGCGGCTGGTGAACCTGTACCGGCAGACCAAGGTGGTCGGCGGGCTGTTCCGCTCGCTGGGGCAGGAGGCCGACGCGGTGGGTTCGGCGTACGCGCTCGACCGTTCCAAGGGCGACGTGCTTTCCCCCCTGATCCGCAACCTCGGTTCCATGCTGGTCCAGGGCGCCACGCCGCTGGAGATCCTCCGGCAGTACATGGCCAAGGGCGACTCGCCGACGCGAGGCCGCGAGCTCAACATCCACTTTGGCGACACGATCCGCGGTTTCATCGGACAGATCTCTCATCTGGGCGACATGGTGCCGGTGATGGCCGGCGTGACGCTCTCCTTCAAGCTGCGGGGCCAGGACCGTGTCGGCCTGGTCTACGCGGGCGATGGGGCCACGTCCACCGGGGCGTTCCACGAAGGCATCAACTTCGCCGCGGTGCAGCGCTGCCCGCTGGTGGTGATCGTGGAGAACAATGGCTACGCGTATTCCACGCCCACCAGCAAACAGACGGCCTGCACCAGCTTCAAGGACAAGGCGATCGGCTACGGCATCCCAGGCCTTCGGGCGGACGGGAATGACGTGCTCGCGACGTACCAGGTGACCAAGGAGGCGGTAGATCGGGCCAGGCGGGGTGAGGGCGTCACCCTGATCGAGCTGATGACCTATCGGCGGAAGGGCCACGCGGAGCACGATAACCAGTCGTACGTCCCTGCCGGCGAGATCGACCGGTGGGCCCGGGAAAACGATCCGGTGGACCGCTACATCAAGGAGTTGACCGGCCGAGAGGGGGTTTCAACCGAGGAGCTCGAGCAGATCGACGCGCGGGTGATTGTCGAGATCGACGACGCCACTGACGAGGCGGAGGCGTCGCCCGCGCCGGAGCCGGGTGACTCGTTGCACGGCGTCTATGCCGATCCGGCGCGCGCACCCGCGCTCTGGTATCGCCAGGGCGTGCGGTCCGCGGTGGAGGCCCACGAGCGTCCCTCGAGCTGGGGAACCCACGATGGCTGAGACGACCTATCTCGAGGCCATCCGCCAGGGACTGTTCGAGGAGATGGAGCGGGATCCCGAGGTCATCTGCATGGGGGAGGACATCGGCGCCTACGGTGGCGCGTTCAAGGTAACGGAGGGTCTTCAGTCCCGCTTCGGCGAGCGCCGGGTCATCGATACGCCGCTCTCGGAAGCAGCCATTGTCGGGGCAGCCGCGGGGGCTGCTCACATGGGCCTGCGGCCGGTGTGCGAGATGCAGTTCATCGACTTCATTTCGTGCGCCTACGACATGCTCACCAACTACGTGGCCACGGCTCGCTATCGCGCGTTTCTACCATGCCCCATGGTCGTGCGCGGGCCGAGCGGCGGTTACGTGCGCGGCGGGCCGTTTCATTCGCAGAACCCCGAGGCCGCCTTCCTGCACACGCCCGGCCTGAAGATCGTCTACCCTGCCACCGCGAGCGACGCCAAGGGGCTGATCAAGTCGGCGATTCGAGACGATGATTGCGTGCTCTTCTTCGAGCACAAGTATCTCTACCGCCGGATCAAGGAGGAGCTGCCCCAGGGCGACCACCTGGTGCCGATCGGCAAGGCGCGACTGGCGCGGGAGGGACGCGACCTCTCGATCATCACCTATGCGGCCACGGTCTGGAAGGCACTCGAGGCGGCTGAGCAGCTCCAGCGGGAGGATGACCTCTCGGTGGAGGTGCTGGACCTGCGCTCCCTGCTGCCGATGGATGACGAGGCTATCGCGGAGACGGTCAAGAAGACCAATCGGGTGCTCATCGTTCATGAGGATACCGTCACCGGCGGCGTGGCCGGCGAGATCGCGGCCCGGATCAACGATCTGGCCTTCGAATGGCTGGATGCTCCGATCAAGCGGGTGGCGGCGCACGACGTGCCGCTCCCCTACGCCCCGCAACTCGAAGATTTCGTGTTGCCCCAGACGGCGGATATTGTGAGGGCGGCGCGGTGGATTGCCAAGTACTAGTCTAGGGTCTAGGGTCTAAAGTTCTATGCTGGGTCCCGGTTGTAGACCCTCGACTCTAGACTCTAGACCAACGATGCGAAGGAGTCTCGATGGCGAAAATAGACGTAATCATGCCCCAGATGGGCGAGTCCATAGCCGAAGGTACGCTGTCCCGCTGGATCAAGAAGGTAGGAGAAGCGGTGAAGCGGGACGAGCCGATCTTCGAGATCTCCACCGATAAGGTGGACGCTGAGATCCCGGCTCCAAGCGCCGGAGTGCTGGCCGAAATCCTGGTGCAGGAGGGGCAGACGGTCGCGGTTCAGACGGTCGTAGCCCGGATCGAGACTGACGCAAGCGCTGCGGCCGCCGAGAAGAAGGCCCCGGCGGCACCTTCACCCGGAGCTCCTGCTCCAGCGAAGCCGGCCACCCCGGCCGGGGCTCCCCCGGCACCTCTGGCACCCGCGCCGTCGAAGCCTCCGCGCAGCTCCAGCGAAACCGCTGCGCCGGCGGCACCGCTCCGTGCCGTCCCCGCCGTGGCGCCTGCCGTATCCATGGCCGAGAGCCGCGCCGTCGGCGATGCGACCGGCGGTGGCAACGGTGCGGCCGAGACGACGGAGGAGCGACTGAAGCGCAAGTCTACTCCGCTGGTGCGCAAGATGGCGGCGGAGCACAACGTGGACATCAGCACGGTCCCGGGCACTGGGCTGGCCGGCCGGGTGACCAAGAACGACATCACGAGCTATCTGGAAAGCGGGGCGACGACAGCGGGGCGGGAGCCCTCTGGGCGGGTGGGCAGCGGGGCAGTCCCGGTTTCGCCCGGAAGCTCGACAGAGCGAGGTGTTGCTGCCCCGCTGGCACCGGCAGCGACCGTCGACCCCTGGCCCGGCGACCGGGTCGAGCCGTGGTCTCGGATCCGGAAGCTCACGGCCGATCACATGGTGATGTCGCGCCGCGTCTCGCCCCACGTCAACACGGTGTTCGAGGTCGACTACACTCGCGTGGCACAGATACGGGCGCGGCAGAAGAAGGAATACGCCGACCGCGGCGTGAACCTGACGTACCTCGCCTTCATCATCAAGGTGGTGGCCGACAATCTCCGAAAGCACCCGGTGCTCAACTCCGCGGTCTCGGGAGAGAGCACGCTGTTCCGGCGGGATATCAACATCGGGATCGCCGTGGCGCTCGACTGGGGACTGATCGTGCCGGTGATCAAGCACACCGATGAGATGTCGCTGCTGGGGGTGGCCCGTGCCATCAACGATCTGGGGGAGCGGGCCAGGACCAAGAAGCTGAGCCCGGATGAAGTGCAGAAGGGCACGTTCACGATCACCAATCCCGGCGTCTTCGGATCCATGATCGGCACGCCCATCATCAACCAGCCACAGGCCGCCATCCTCTGCGTCGGAGCAATCGAGAAGCAGCCGGCGGTGATCACCGTGGACGGCGCCGACATGATCGCGGTCCGCACCAAAGGCATGCTCGCGCTCGCCTTCGATCATCGGATCGTGGATGGGGCCGACGCCGACCGGTTCATGACCGACGTGAAGGCCGGACTCCAGGATTTTCCTGAGAGCGGGGCCTGAGATGCCGCGACGCATCATCGAGGTGGACGGGGAGCAGTGGGGCGTGGCGGTCAGCGGCCGAGTGACGCAGTACGTGAAGGACGAGTTCGGCCTGGTATTCACCCGGGGTGTGGGTCCTGATCGCGAGCAGCGGGTGGTGCGATACTCGCCGCTCGGCTCCAAGGGCCGCGAGGCGTCGCTCGGACAGCTGAGCGATTCGGAGCTGCGCGAGCTGCTGGCCCATTCCCAACCGTCGTGGACGGCGCCCGAGATGGGATACCGGCGCTGAGCCCGGCCGGAGGGGCGTCAGACCCGGTGGACACGATCGACCTGCACGTGCACTCGACCGCCTCGGATGGAAGCCTGTTGCCCGGGGGGGTGGTGAAGCGTGCAGCAGCAGCGGGGCTCCGGGCCATCGCGCTGACGGATCACGATACTTTAGCCGGCATCCCGGAAGCGCTCGCGGCCGGTGAACAATACGGAGTCCGGGTGGTGGGCGGCTGTGAGTTTTCGGCTGCCGCTCCCTGGGGCGAGATGCACGTATTGGGGTATTTTCTGCCGCCCGAGTCGCCCCAGCTCGACGAATTCCTCGAGCGCTCCCGGGCCGATCGAGTGCGGCGCGCCCAGGAGATGGTGCAGCACCTCCGGCGGCTGGGGGTGGACCTCTCGTTCGAAAGCGTACTTCAGGAGTCGGCCGGGGGCGCGGTGGGCCGGCCCCATGTCGCACGGGCAATCGTCCGCCACGGCGGGGCCATAGATCAGGGCGACGCGTTCGATCGCTTTCTGGCTCGGGGGCGCCCCGCGTTCGTCGAGAAGACGCTCCCCCAGTTCCGGACCATCGTGGAGCTGGTCCACACAAACGGGGGCCTGGTATCAGTGGCGCACTTGAAGGAACGTGGGACCCGTGCCTTCATCGAGCGGCTCAAGGGTGAAGGGCTCGATGCGGTGGAGACGCGCCACCCGAGCCACGATCCCGATCTCCGCGCACGCCTCACCGACATCACGCTGCAGCTCGGCCTGCTTCGGACCGGCGGGAGTGATTGGCATGGCGATCCGGAGCCAGGTGTGACTCACGGAACCATCGGGTCCCAGTCGGTCCCGATGGAATGGCTGGACCGGCTCGACGGTCTTCGGGCCGGATCTCTGACTTCGCGGCTACAATGACTCTCCTCCAGCCAGACACGCGCGCGCCGGACTTCACCGCCTCGGCATCGGACGGGAGCACCTATCGACTGCAGGAGCTGCTCAAGCAGTGGCGAGTTCTACTGGTGTTCTACCCCGGCAACAACACCCCTGGCTGAAATCGCCAACTCTCCGCCGTGCGCGACGAGATCGAAGCCTACACCGAGCATGACATTCGCCCCTTCGGCGTGAACCCGGCATCCGTCGAAGCCCACGCGGCGTATGCCGCGCGGCTGGGTCTGCCCTTCCCGCTGCTCTCCGATCCCGGACTCGAGATCAGCGGTGCCTATGGCACCCTCAAGCCCAACGGATCGGGGATTGCGCGGTCGGTCTGCTTGATCGACCGGGACGGGCGGGTCCTGTACAGTCAGGCCGGAGCACCGGGTGCCGACGTCATCCTCGAGGGACTGAGATCTCAATGAGTGCCGGCCAGTTCGACTTCCGCGGCAAGGTCGCCCTGGTAACCGGCGTGGGCCGGGCCGGCCAGATCGGCAATGCCGTGGCCCTCGCATTCGGCAAAGCGGGCGCCAAAATCGTGGCCTGCGATCTCAATGCCGTAGGTGTGGCCGAGCGGGTGCGCGAGTTTGCAGCGCAGGGGGTGGATGCGCGGCCCTGCGCGGGCGACCTGACGGAGCCGGACATCGCGGCGCTGGCCGTGGAGATCGCGCTCAAACACTTCGGGCGGCTGGATGTCGTGGTGAACGTTGCGGGTGGTCTGACGACCTACGGACCCATCAGCGACGTGACTATTGAAGCGCTCGATCGGGAAATCTCCATCAACCTGAAGACCACCGTGCTCGTGTCCCAGGCGGCTATTCAGGCACTGACCCGGACTCAGGGCTGTATCGTCAACTTCTCTTCGATCGCGTATTTCGAGCCTCAGACTCCCATGGCGGTGTATAGCGCAGCCAAGGCGGCGGTGGCCGGATTTACTCAGAGCCTTGCGCTCGAGCTGCGGGACCGCCGCATCCGGGTCAATGCCGTGGCCCCCGCGATGGTGCGCACGATGGATAATCTTGCGGCCGTGGGCGACGCAGACGCGCAGTACGTCGAGATGCAGGCGATCGCCGACGGGGTGATGGCGCTGGCCAGCGGTACCTCCTCCAAGACCGGCGAGATCCTCCCTATTTCACCTGCCGGCACCGGAGCTCGCTGATGGAGCTCCAGGGCAAGGTGGCCCTGGTGACTGGTGCTGGCCGACGGCTTGGGCGCGCCATGGCGCGCGCCCTCGCGGAGCGTGGCATGACCGTCGCCATTCACTACCATGCTTCGGCCGACGGCGCCGCCGGGCTACGGGACGAGATTGTGCGCGCCGGTGGCCAGGCAGCCTGTTTCGAGGCCGATCTCACCGACCCGCATGCAGCGCGTGCGCTTCCCGAGCAGGTGGTGGAGCGGCTGGGTCGACTCGACGTCCTGGTCAACTCGGCCGCGGTCATGCACCGCCTGCGGCTGGAAGACACCACGCCCGAACAGTGGGATGCTGTTGTCGATCTCAATCTTCGTTCGGTGTTCTTCTGCGCCCAGGGTGCCGCAGCGGCGCTCCGGGCCGCGCGGGGAAAGATGATCAACCTCGCTGATCTTGCGGGCCTCGAGCCCTGGCCGGGGTTTGCCGCCCATTCCATCAGCAAAGCCGGCGTGGTGATGCTGACCAAAATTCTCGCGCTGAGCCTCGCTCCCGAGGTCACGGTCAATGCCATCGCACCCGGGGCGGTCCTGGTTCCGGAGGACTACCCCGAAGAGGAGCGGGATCGGCTTGCCCGCTCCACACCGCTCCGGCGTCTCGGCAATCCTTCGGATGTTGTCTCCGCCCTCCTGTACCTTCTGGAAGGAGGAGACTTCGTGACTGGACAGGTCGTGGTGGTCGATGGTGGACGCTTCATCCGATAGGGTCGCATTTCGCGATGTCGTGATCGTGGGTGGCGGCTGCTACGGGACCTTCTACGCCGGCCAGCTGGAGCGTGCTCGCGAGCGGGGCAAAGCGGTGTACCGGCGGCTCCTGATCGTCGACCGGGACCCTGAATGTCAGTTCGCGCGCGAGCTCGGAGACGATGAGAGCCGGGAGCTCGTGGTGGGGGAGTGGGGCGCATTCTTCGATGGCTATCTCGAACACGTCCCGCTGCCGTCTCGCAATGAGCCGGGCGACACCATTGTCCCGTCACCGCTTATGCCGCATCTGATGTACCAGTGGCTTGTTCGGCGGGCGCAGAGTCGCTGGCCCCAGCGCCTCATCGAGACTTGGCCGGTAGGCCGGGGTCCGGGCACGCCGTACGATGTGAGCGCCCCCGATGGCAGCCGGTACGTTTCATATGCCGACTGGACCTGCCCTACCCACTGCATCGAGCCGGCTATCTGCCCGGTCATCCGCGCGCCGCGCAGCTGGGAAATGTCCGAGGCCATGGAAGCGCTGAGGCGCGGTCTCGACAGCTCACGACCCACCGCCGGCCCCGTGCTCTTCGTGTGCGAGCACCGGGTGTTCGGTGTGGGCATGTTTGATGTCGCAGCGGTTCTCAGTGGGGATGCGGTCGTAACGGAAGCCGGAAGCGCGCAGTCGCCGGTAGACGTGCTGGTGGGCACCGTCTCCAGCTGTCATGGGGCGGTGAATTTGCTGCATTTAGGCTAGCTCCTAGCTCTCCTGCCGGGAACACCCGGACGTTCTATATTTTAGAAGGCCAAGACGTTTTCACCCAGCTCATTGGGAGAAGGCATGACCCGTAGGGAAGAACTGGATGTCATCATCGTGGGTGCCGGGCCTGCCGGGCTCTGCGCTGCCATTTACGCCGGTCGAGGAATGTTGCGGTCGGTGCTCCTGGAACGGGGCGTTCCGGGGGGCGAGCTCCTCAACACCGAATGGATCGACGACTATCCGGGGTTCGAGCATGTGCTCGGCCAGCAGCTCGCCGACCTCATGACCACGCACGCGATCAAATTCGGCGCGGACATCCGCCAGGAGCCGGTCGAGGCCATCGTGCGGCGGGATGATGGAATCTTTGAAGTCGCTACCGGGTTGGAGCGGGTGTACGAGGCGCCCGCCGTAATCCTGACGGCCGGCGGTACGCCCACCAAACTCGAGGTGCCCGGTGAAGTGGAGTATGCTGGACGTGGCGTCTCCTACTGTGCCGTGTGCGACGGCGCCTTCTTCAAGGGCGAGACCCTCGCGGTCATCGGGGGCGGCGACGCGGCGGTGGAGGAGGCGGACTACCTCACCCGATACGGCGCGAAGGTATACGTCGTTCACCGACGCGATGAGTTCCGGGCCTCGAAGCTGCTGCAGGAGCGGCTGTTTGCCAATCCGAAAGTCGAAGTGATCTGGAACAAACGGGTCCGCGAGTTCAAGGGCGGACCGGCCGGGCTTCAGTTCGTCGAGCTTCAGGACACGCTGACCGGAGAGGACTCCAGCCTTGCCGCAACCGGCGCGTTCATCTTCATCGGCTTTCGACCCAACACCGGCTTGGTGAAACAGCATGCTGAGCACGATCCGAATGGATACCTGGTCACCGACGATCGGATGATGACATCGATACCCGGCCTGTTCGCGGCCGGCGATGTCAGGGCGCAGCTCACCCGCCAGATCACGACGGCCGTGGGCGACGCGACCACTGCGGCCATTGCGGTGGAGAAGTACCTGACCGACCGACGGAGCCGCCTCGAGTCGAAGGCAAAGGTCGGTGTCTAAGCTCGAAGTCGTCACGCTGCCGAACGGCCAATTCGCCGAGAATTGCTACCTGGTGGCGGACGGAACGACCGGCGAAGCCGTGATCATCGACCCCGGACAGGAGCCGGCCACATTCCTGGCGGCGCTGAAGGGACGTGGCTGGCATCTCCGGGCCATCTGGCTCACTCACGCCCATGTCGATCACATCCTGGGCGTGGGGGCAGTCCACCGTGCCACCGGCGCGCCCATCCATCTTCATCCGCTCGACCGGCCTCTCTACGATGCCCTGCCCCAGTTCGGGACCTGGGTGGGGATGCAGCTGGAGATTCCCCCGGCTCCTCAATTCGAGCTAGTGCCGGGGCAGGCGCTCCGGGTTGGCGGGGTCGAGTTCTCGGTGCGGTTCACGCCGGGACATTCTCCGGGCAGCGTGAGCTTCCTCGGGGAGGGTCGCATCTTTGGCGGCGACGTCCTGTTCAATGGGTCCATCGGCCGGACCGACCTGCCCGGGGGGGACACCGCAACCCTGATGGCCTCAATCCACTCGGAGTTTCTCTCACTGCCTGACTCTACCGTCGTCCATAGCGGCCATGGCCCGGACACTACCATCGGCGTCGAGCGACTGACCAATCCGTTCTTGACGGGAGCGTACCGGCTTGGGTGAGACGGCGGAACGGCGTACTGCCCATATGCAACCGCTGCGGCTTCCCCCTCCCCAGCAAGGCCTGGGGCTGCAGGAATCCCTGCCTCAACTGCGGTACCATCTACCCGCTCGGGGACTGCTCTGACTGAGCCCGCCGTCTGGACGCTGCCGGATCTCGAGTCCTTCGCCGGCGCTGATGCGGCGGCGTCTCTGGACATCTCTCGTAGCACGCTTCCCGGGCGGCTCCGGCCCGGTGCACTCGGCGTGCTCGACATCTCCGAGTTCTTCGGCGACACCACCGGTGGGGTCCGTACCTACCTGCTGCAGAAGGCCCGCTATGTAGAAGCGCGGTCCGAGCTGCGCCAGGTGCTGGTGGTACCGGGCGCGTGCGACTCGATTCATCAGGCTGATGGCGTCCGCTGTTACCGGCTTCACGGTCCCTCCATTCCGACGCAAAAACCGTATCGCTTCATGCTCGCGACCCGGTCGACCAGCCGTATTGTGGCTCACGAGCGCCCCGATCTCATCGAGGTTGGCAGTGCCTGGTGCGCCCCCTGGCTGGTGCACCTTGCCACTCGGCAGCTGGATGTACCCGCGGTCTGGTTCTACCACAGCAACTTTCCCCGGGTCATCGCCCCCTGGCCTGCGGCCGCCGGATCAGTGCGGCGAGCCGCGAGCGCGCTGGCCTGGCGCTACGTCCGCCGGCTGAGCCGGCTGGTGAATGCGACCCTCGCGCCCTCCGATTTCGTGGCCGGCGAGCTCGAGCGCGAAGGAGTCGAGCGGGTGCGGCGGGTGACGTTGGGGGTCGATCTCGATCGGTTCCATCCCCGCAGGCGCGCCTACGCCGCGGAAACGCGACGCTGGTTCGGTTTGCCCGAGGGGCCGCTCGCGTTGTTCGTGGGACGCTTTGCCCGGGAAAAGGAGTTGGACCTGCTCCTCACGGCCTGGCCGAGGGTCGAGGAGCGTACCGGCACGCGATTGGTACTCATTGGAGACGGTCCCTCCCGCCGGAGGCTCCAGCGCCGGACCGGCAGTGACCGCTTGCACTGGCTCCCCTTTGAGCGGGACCGGGAGCGCCTGGCAGATCTCCTCGCCGCAGTGGACCTCTACGTGGCTCCGTGCTCGTTGGAGACGTTCGGCCTCTCGGCACTCGAAGCCATCGCGAGTGGAACACCCATCCTTACAGCCAACCGGGGCGGCGTCGCCGAGACCGTTACCCGCTCGGGCGCCGGCGCACCTTTCCAGTCGGGCGATCGCGGGTCGCTCGCGGAGACTGCCGCCCAGCTGCTCTCGGGAGATCTGAGATCGCTGGGTGCGCGGGGACGGCTCTACGCGGAGGCCCACCACGGATGGGATACTGTCCTTGACCGGCACTTCGATATCTATCGCCGGATCCTGGACCGGTGATGCTGCTGGTCTCGATCCACGATGTGAGCCCGGCCCAGGCCTCCGCCGTCGAGCGACTCTGGAGCCTGTGCGCGGAACGCGGCATCGCGCCCACCCTGCTGGTGGTTCCCAACTGGCATGGCGAGTGGCCCCTCCAGCGCTACCCCCGCCTCGTCGAGTGGGTGCGGGCGCGAGCGGCTGATGGTGCCGAGATCGCGTTGCATGGTGAGCGCCACGACGAAGTCGGTCTGCCGCGTCGGCTCGCCGACCGATGGAGGGCGTGGGGCAGGACCGACGGTGAAGGCGAGTTTCTGACTCTCGACGCCGCGTCCGCTCGCGAGCGTCTGATGCGCGGCCTGGAATTGTTGCGGCAGGTTGGTCTGAAACCGACCGGGTTCGTGCCGCCGGCATGGCTCGCACGCGAGGTCGCCCACGAAGCCGCGGCGGCCGCCGGACTCGCCTTCAGCGAAGACGAGCGCTCGGTTCGGCTGCTCTCGTCGTCGAAACGTGTGCGCTCGCCGGTGGTTCGATGGAGCGCCCGCACCCGGACGCGGGCCTGGGGCTCGGTCGGCGTCGCCGGCGCCCGCTCGCTGCTTCAACGCCGGGCCAGATTTCCCCGGATCGCCTTGCATCCGGGTGATCTCGATCATCCGGCAACGGCCCGCTCGGTGGTCCAAACGCTGGATCGCTGGCTGCGCAGGCACGCCCCGGGGAGCTACGCTGATCTGCAGGCCAGCGTCTCGGCATGACACTCGTTCAGGCTCATCTCGTCTGCGTCGCCCTTGTGGCGGTAGATCTGCTTGCCCGTGCCTGGCGCATTCAGTGGATCGTGCAGGGTCTGGGTCACCGGATGACGGTAAAGGACGCCTTTATCCTGAACGCCTTCGGCGACGCCGCCTGTGCGCTGACGCCTCTCAGGATCGGCGGGGAACCCGCGCGTCTGGCGGGAATGCTGCGGAGTGGCGTCCCGGCCCCCGCGGCCTTCGTCGGTCTCAGTCTCGAGGTGCTGGCGGCCTGGCCGGTGATCATCGTGGCCGCGGGTTGGCTGGCCTGGCGTTACGCCCCCGCCTGGTGGCTGAGCGCCGGGCCCCGACTCGGCGCGGCCGCGGAACGAGCCTGGCCCTGGGTGGCAGTGGTGGTGCTGGTGAGCGTGATCGTATGGGTCTACGCCAGGCGGGTGGCGTCGCCGATGGTGCGGCACCTTCGCCGTCCTGTGCGCCGAGCCATGGTCTACTGGCGGCGCATGCCGACCTGGCCGTTGCTGGCCAGTATCCCGCTCAGCTTTCTCAATCTTGCGACTCGCGTCGCCATCCTTCCGGTTCTTGCGCTCACCCTGGCAAACCCGCCGGAGCTCGGTCCCATGACGCTCGGCTCGTTCGCATTGCTGTACAGCCAGCTGGTGCTTCCGACGCCTTCCGGCGCGGGAGCCGTGGAGCTTGGATTCTTGGGCGGCGCGGCCGGTGACCTCGGACTGCATGAAGGGTGGCTGCTCCTGGCCTGGCGCTTCTACACCAACGGAATCGGCGTGCTGCTCGGGGTGTGGCTGGCGGCGAGGATCTATGGCTGGCCGGCGCTCAGAAGGCTGCTACAGCGCGGGACGGGGGAGATTACCGGGGCGGCTGGCGGCTGACGGTGGGCGGCGGCCCCATCGCGACCAGCATGATGGTCCGTTCCAGGGCTGTCTCCACGCCGTGGGGCACATCCGCGGGGGCCCAGACGAGCGTCCCTGCGGCTACCTCGCGCGTCTGGTCGCCAACGATCATGCTCGCCTTTCCCGAGACGACGAGATAAAATTTGTCCGACCCGCCGTGCACATGAACCTTCTGCGACTGCCCCGGCTCGAAGCAGTTGAGACCCACGAACAGAAAGCGGCCCAGAAAGAGGTCAGCCTTGGTCGCCTTGCTCCCATCGAACACAGCTGCGCTATCGATCGATCTGAAGAAATCGGGCATTGATCTCCAAGGCTCCTCATGACCGACACACGCATCGAACGCGACCCGCTGGGCGAGAAGGCCGTTCCCACCTCCGCGCTCTACGGAATTCAAACCCTCCGGGCGGCCGAGAACTTCCCCATCTCCGGCCTTCGCCCGCTGCCCGCACTGGTGGATGCGGTGGTGTGGATCAAGCGTTCGGCCGCGCTGGTGCACAAGCAGACCGGGCGGCTCGACGCGCGGCTGGCCGATGCCATTGTCCAGGCGGCAGACGAGGTCCTCGGGGGCCAACATCGGGACCAGTTCATCGTGGACGTGTATCAGGCCGGCGCCGGCACCAGCCATAACATGAACTGTAACGAGGTGCTCGCCAACCGGGCCAACGAAATCCTGGGCGGTGCTCGCGGCGCCTACCAGCCGGTGCATCCCAACGATCACGTCAACATGGCCCAGAGCACCAATGACGTGATCCCCACCGCGATGCGTCTGGCCACGCTCGCCACCCTTCCGGATACTCTGGCCGCCTTGGACCGGCTGGCCGGCTCTCTCCTCGCCAAGGGCAAGGAGTTCGATCGGATCGTCAAGTCGGGGCGCACCCATCTTCAGGACGCCACCCCGATCCGGCTGGGCCAGGAATTCACCGCCTATGGGCACACCGTCGCCCGGCACCAGCGGAAGCTGTCCGAGGCGGCCCAGTGGCTCCGCGAGCTGAATATCGGTGGCACGGCAGTGGGGACGGGTATCAACGTGGAGCCGGAATACGCCGAGCTCATGGTCCGCCACCTGCAGCAGGTCAGCGGTATCGAGGTCAGGGTGGGACAGGACCTGGTCCAGCTGATGCAATCCATGGGTGACGTCGCGACGTTGAGTGGTGCGTTGCGCGCTTACGTGCTGGATTTGAACAAGATCGCCAACGACATCCGGCTGTTGGCGTCAGGCCCGCGCACCGGTCTGGCGGAAATCCTCCTGCCGCCGGTGCAACCCGGCTCGAGCATCATGCCGGGCAAGGTGAACCCCTCGATCGCGGAGATGGTGAACCAGGTTTGCTATCAGGCACTGGGCTTGGATACGACCGTCGCGCTCGCGGCCGAAGCCGGCCAGCTCGAGCTCAACGTGATGATGCCGGTCATGGCTCACAATATTGTCTTTGCGCTCACGATCGTGGGCAACGCAAGCCGGGTGTTCGCCGAGCGCTGTGTGGATGGCATCGAGGCCGACGAAGCGCAGTGCGCCTACTGGCTGGAGCGGAGTCCCGCTCTGGTGACCGCGCTGGCGCCCAAGATCGGATATGCGGAAGCCGCCAAGCTGGCGAAGGAAGCGATCGCCACCGGCCTCACGGTGAAAGAGCTGGTGATGAAGAAGAGGATACTGGACGGAAAGGAGCTCGAGGAAGTCCTGGACCTTCGGGCAATGACTGAGCCGGGCGTTCCGGGGGAGAAGAACAAGCCTCCAATCAAGCGCCCGGACGGTCGGTAACCCGGCGGAGCGGCGTCACCCCCGGAATCTCGGCTTCCTGCTCGTCGCCCCGGGCTATCGGGAGCTCCACGACCCGGAACGGCGGCCGGTCTGGAAAGGTCTGCTGCAGCAACACCATCGACACGTTGTACACCGGGACATTCTCCCTGGTTCGACTCTCAGCTGTGCCATGGTGGGCGTGTCCGTGAAAGACGACGTCTACCGGGTATCGGGTCAGCGGCTCCTCCAGCCGGCTCGAACCCAAGTAGGGGTAGATCTCGAGGGGCTCTCCCACCACCGTCCCGGCGATTGGTGAGTAGTGCAGGAGCGCCACCTTTCGCCCGGTTCGTAATCTGCCCAGTGCCGTTTCCAGTTTGAGCGCCTCGTCCAGCGCCTCGCGGACGAACTGCTTGATGAGGGTCTCACCCCACGGCCCCAGGGCTCGCCGGCCGAATCCTCCGGCAAATCCCTTGATCCCAGCGAAGCCGACCCCGAGCACCTCGTGGGCATCGCCATCGAGCACATGGACGCCGGCATCGGCCAGGATCTTGGCCACCTCGGCTTCCTTGCCGCAGTGGTAGTCGTGATTGCCGAGCACCGCCACAATGGGGACCGTCACGGTGGCCAGCGCCCTGGCCATGAGCTTCGCTTCCTCAGGGTCCCCCCGGTCGGTCAGGTCGCCGCAGAGGGCCAGGACATCGGCGTGCTCCGACACCTGTCCAAACAGGATCTGGAGCGGGGGCTCGAGCCCCTTCCCCCCAAAATGAATGTCGCCGACGGCGGCGATCCGAACCGTGCCTGGGTTCTTGACCATTGCGCCCCAATTCAGCCTCGACCGGGTTGGGGTGCGGTGACGCGCGCCACACCCCCGGCGGGCTGGGCTGGATATGATAGTCCCAGCCTCCTAGGAGTCCGCCATGGCGCTGGCACCCACACAATCGCTGGTCGAGACTCCTTCGCGGCTGTTCTATCGCGACGCCATGGAGGTCCTCAACCGAGCCAACGTTCCCTTTCTGGTCGGTGGCGCTTTCGCCTTCATTCACCAGGCCGGGATCGACAAATCCACTAAGGACCTCGATCTCTTCGCCCGGCCGGGGGACGTGCAGCGCTTGCTCGAGGCGTGCGCGGCGGCCGGTTACGAGACCGAGCTGGTGTTCTCGCACTGGCTCGCGAAAATCCGGTCGCCCGAAGGCTTCATCGACGTGATCTTCAGCTCCGGAAACGGTGTCGCGGTCGTGGACGATGACTGGTTCGCCCACGCTATCTCCGGCGACGTGCTCTGCCTCCCGGTGAAGATCGCCCCGGCTGAGGAAACGCTCTGGTCTAAGGCGTTCGTGATGGAGCGGGAGCGGTATGATGGGGCCGACGTGTCCCACCTGATACTGGCGGTGGGCGAACGCCTCGACTGGAACCGGGTTCTGACCCGGTTCGGGCCGCACTGGCGGGTACTCCTCAGTCATCTCATCCTGTTCGGCTTTATCTATCCCACCGCCCGCTCCCGGGTCCCATCCCGGGTCATGCAGGAGCTGCTTCGTCGCCTTGGGAAAGAGCTGGAGCGGCCCGACGCCGGCGACCCCGTCTGCTACGGCACGCTGCTCTCCTGGTCGCAGTACCTGGGCGACGTGCTCGGCGGCACGTTCCGTGATGCCCGCGTTCGTCCCTACGGGAACATGAGCGCGGAGGAAGTGGCCCGCTGGACGTCGGCGGACAAGAGGTAATTGATTCCCGACCCACGGCGCCCCATATTCCCTTCATGCGGGTGACCACCTGGACCGAATACAGCCTGATTATCTCGATCCACCTTGCCAAGCGCGGCCGCAAAGGGGCCGGGCCGGTTGCGGCGCGCGAGCTCGCCGACACCGAGCGCCTTCCCGCCGACTATGTCGAGCAGATCCTGCTTCGCCTGCGGCGAGCCGGCCTAGTCGAGAGCGTGCGCGGCGCCAGGGGCGGCTACTACCTGGCCAAGGAACCCGCCGCCATTTCGGTTCGCGACGTGATGGCCGCCTCGGAGCACCAGACCTTCGAGATCAACTGCGCCACGCACCCGGTTGACGACGATCGATGTAACCCGGGTCATACCTGTAGCATCCGGCCGGTTTGGTACGCGCTTCAGCAGCGGGTGGACGAGCTGCTCACGAGTATCTCCCTGGCCGATCTGATGAAGCAGGAAGCGGATGTGCAGGAACTGGTCGGGATCTCTTCGGCGAGTTAACTCGGAGTATTCTTCCGGAGCCCGACCCGACCCAACCGGTCGGGTTTTTTGTTTGGGGAGACGGTCAATGGCGGTGGTCTCTAAATCGGCGATGCACGAGCCCGAGCTGTGGCGGGCGGTGGGGAATACCCCGCTGCTCTCGCTCGAGCTGCCGCCCGGCCACGGCCGCATCTACCTCAAGGCGGAGTGGCTCAATCCGGGAGGTAGCGTAAAGGACCGCGCCGCCCGAGCCATTCTCCGGGACGGCCTGTGCCGCGGAGAGCTGCCGGGCAAGCGCCTGCTGGACGCCTCCAGCGGCAACACCGGAATCGCCTATGCCATGCTGGCCGCGGCCGCAGGCATCGGGGTGACGATCTGTCTGCCGGCCAACGCCAGTCCCGAGCGGAGGGCACTCCTGGAGATTTATGGCGCGGAGGTCGTGCTCACCGACCGGCTGGAGGGAACCGATGGGGCCGTAGCGCGCGCGCGTGAGATTGCGGCGGACGCGCCGGACCGCTTCTACTATGCCGATCAATACAGCAATCCGGCGAACACCCAGGCTCATCGCGAGACGACCGGCCCCGAGATTTGGGCGCAGACCCAAGGCAGGTTGACTCATTTTGTCGCGGCAATGGGAACCACCGGAACCATGATGGGAACTGGAGGGTTCCTGAGGGAGAAGAAGCCAGGGGTGAAACTCGTGGGGGTGCAGCCGGACTCGCCGTTGCATGGCCTCGAAGGCTTGAAGCATCTGGCGACGACGCCGAACCCGCCCGCCCTGTACAATCCGGCTTTGCCCGACACTGTGGCGGAGATGCCGACAGAGACTGCCGACCGCACTGCCCGCTGGCTGGCGCGTGAAGCAGGTTACCTGGTGGGCTGGTCGGCGGGAGCGGCCGTCGCCGCGGCGCTGGACATCGTTCGGCAGGATCCACAGGCCGTGGCCGTGGTGATTGGGTGCGACACCGGCGCGCGCTACCTCAGCGATCCTCACCGATGGGCAGTAAAGTGACCCTGCGTCTGAGCGAGGCGATGGCCGATGAGATCCGGCGCCACGGCGAGCTGGCCTACCCTGCGGAGTGTTGCGGGGTACTGGCCGGGAGGGCAGGTGAGACCAAGGAGGTCGTGCAGTTGGTCCCCATGAACAATCGTCGTACCGATGATCCTCACCGCTATCTCATCGCTCCGGACGATCTGCGCAGGACCACCTCCGACCTGCGCGGGTCAGAATTGGACGTGCTCGGGTACTATCATTCGCACCCCGATCACCCGGCCTCGCCGTCGGCATTCGATATCGAGCATGCCTGGCCCTGGTACAGCTACATCATTGTGCGGGTGGATCGCGGACATGCGGCCGAGCTCGCCAGCTGGGTGCTGGAGGACGATCGTTCCGCCATGAGCCGCGAGTCTCTTGAAGTCTTCAGCGAGGTGTGACCATCATGTCGGTGACCGTTTCCATTCCAACTCCCCTGCGGAGTTTAACCGCCGGCCAGGACAGCATCGAGCTGCCCGGCGATACGGTGGGCCAGGTCCTGGACGGCCTCATGGCCACGCATACCGGGCTCAAGCGGCACCTGCTTCAGGACGACGGCCGTCTGCGCAACTTCGTCAACCTGTATTTGAACGAGACGGATATCCGCCATCTGGAATCGACCTCCACGCCGGTGCGCCCGGGCGATGTTCTCACTATTGTGCCCAGCATCGCTGGCGGCGCGCCGGTGACCCAGACCGAGCCGCAGCTCTCCCATGCGGAGGTGTTGCGCTACTCGAGACACCTCCTACTTCCCGAGGTCGGCATCGGCGGCCAGCGGAAGCTCAAGGCCGCGCGCGTCCTCACCATCGGCGCCGGTGGGCTCGGCTCGCCGCTGTCTCTCTACCTCGCCGCCGCCGGTGTAGGGACGATCGGCATCGTTGACTTCGACGCGGTCGACCTCACCAACCTCCAGCGCCAGATCGTGCACGGCACCTCTACACTGGGCCGTCCCAAGCTCGAGTCGGCCGAGGCGCGGCTGACCGATCTCAACCCGAACGTTCGAATCGAGAAGCATGAAACCCGGCTCAGCTCGCAGAATGCGCTGGAGATCCTGCGCGAGTACGACATCGTGGTGGACGGGACCGACAACTTCCCCACGCGGTACTTGGTGAACGATGCGTGCGTGCTGCTCGGGAAACCCAACGTCTACGGCAGCATCTTCCGGTTCGAGGGACAGGCATCGGTGTTCTATGCCAAGCAAGGACCCTGCTACCGCTGCCTCTACTCGGAGCCACCCCCGCCGGGACTAGTGCCCAGCTGCGCCGAAGGCGGCGTGCTCGGCGTGCTACCGGGCATCATCGGCAGCATTCAGGCCCTCGAGACCATTAAGTGGATCCTTGGCGCGGGAGACTCTCTGATTGGCCGGCTGGTGCTCTTCGATGCGCTGAAGCTCCGGTTCCGGGAGCTGCAGCTTCGGAAGGATCCGTCGTGCCCGATCTGCGGAGACAACCCGTCGATCCACGAGCTGATCGACTACGAGGCGTTCTGTGGAATTGGGGCAGAGCCATCCTACGTAGGACCGGAGATCACGGCGGAGGAATTGCGGCGAGAGCTGGACGAAAAGGGAAGTGGCGTGGTTCTGATCGACGTACGCGAGCCCCATGAGTGGGAGATCGCCCACATCGAGGGAGCTCAGCTGATCCCCCTCGGCCAGCTCCCCGAGCGACTCGGCGAGCTCGACGGCCACGCGGACATCGTTACCCACTGCCACCACGGGGCGCGCTCGATGAAAGCGCTCGGCATTCTCAAGGGTGCTGGGTTCAACCGGGTGCGGAGCCTTGCCGGTGGCATCGACGCATGGGCCGATCGGGTTGAAGTAGGTATGCCGCGGTATTGAAAAGGGCGGAGAAGGCGGGTACTTTTGCGCCCTTCGCCGAAGTGGTGGAACTGGTAGACGCGCTGCGTTCAGGGCGCAGTGGGCGCAAGCCCGTGCGGGTTCGAGTCCCGCCTTCGGCACTGTCTTTGATCCTCTCCGTCTTCTCCGCCGTCTCCCCCTTCTCCATCCCACAACCCACGCCGTTGACCCGACCGAAGTGGTGGCCTATCATTTGCTTAGGATTCCCGACGTGAACCGCGAGACCCCCTCTTCCCCCCCGCGGAAGCAGTCGGTCGCCCGCAATCCCAAGGCGACCCACGATTACCACGTCCTCGAGACCTGGGAAACCGGGATCGTCCTGACCGGGACCGAGGTCAAGTCACTCAGAAACGGCAAGGCCTCCATCAAGGAGGCCTATGCCAGGCTGAAGAACGGGGAAGTGTTTCTCGAAGGGATGAACATCACGCCTTACGAGCAGGGCAACCGCTACAACCACAACCCGGTCCGGACCCGGAAACTCCTGTTGCATCGCCGTGAGATCGAGAGGATGATCGGCGCCGTCGAGCAGCGTGGCCTGACCCTCGTCCCGCTGGAGCTGTACTTCAAGAATGGCCGGGCTAAGGTCGCCCTGGCCCTGGGGAAGGGGAAGAAGCAGCACGACAAGCGCGAGACCATCAAGCGCCGGGTGGAAGAGCGAGAAGCGGCGCGCGCAGTCTCGACCCGAGGTCGGCGATGACCGGCATGCTCGCCCTTCTCCTTGTGCTCGCTGGCTTCGGCTCTGATTCCGCTCCCATGATCGTCACAGTGTCCACCGCCCGCGGCGAGGCCCGGCTTCCAGTGCGCACCGATGCCTCGGGAGCGCCGGTCATCGCAGCACCAGCGCTACTCTCGGCACTGGACGGCTCGGCTCGGGTGGCAGACGGTTGGGCCGAGGTGAGCGTGGCCCGACAGGCGTTCCGTTTCCTGGTGGGCACGCCGCTCTATGTCTTCGGCAATCAGCTTCAGGCGCTGGCCGGCTCCGCATCGGTGTCCCGCGACACGCTCTACCTCCCCTTCCAGTTCGTCGCCCAGGTGCTGCCCTCCTTCCTCGGAGAGCGCTACCGCTACGATTGGCGTCGGGCCCGCCTTATCGACGTCACGGTGGCGACTCGGCCGCCGCCGGCGGGTGTGCCGATACCGACCGGGGACACGCGGCTTCCGAACGGACTCCGGCCGGGACACATCGTGACCATCGATCCTGGCCATGGGGGAGTCGATCCGGGAAACCCGGGGACCTTCTTTCCTCGCGGCACTCGGGAGAAAGATGTAACGCTCCAGGTAGGCCTCCTCCTTCGCGACGAGCTCAAACGACGAGGCGTCGGTGTCACCATGACCCGCTCGTCCGACACCCTCATCGCGCTGGGCGACAGGGGCAGATATTGCACCGAGGCCTGTGATCTGTTCGTGAGCCTGCACGTGAACTCCCTGGCCAGACGTCCAGGGTACACCGACATCAGAGGATTCGAGACCTACTTTTTGGCCGAGGCGCGGACCGAAGACGCGGCCCGTGTCGCCCAGATGGAAAACGAAGCTGTGCGGTTCGAAGGTGGTACGCCTGAAGCCGCATCGGGCGTGGGACTCGACTTCATTCTGAAGGATCTGCAGTTGAATGAGCATCTGCGGGAGTCCGCGCGTGCGGCCGACCTGGTGCAGCGGAACCTGAAGACGGTTCACGTCGGCGATAATCGCGGGGTCAAGCAGGCCGGTTTCATGGTGCTCACCACGGCCCGCCGCCCCGCCATTCTGGTCGAGCTGGGCTACAGCACCAATCCTGAGGACGGGCGCTTCCTGACCACCTATGCTAGTCAGAAGGCGATGGCCTTCTCCCTGGCGGACGCGGTCGTCGAGTATCTGCTGGAGTACGAGCGGAAGACCCATTCGGCGGATTCCGGAGCCTCACGGTGACCAGGCTAACCCGGCTCATCCAGGTCACGCTCATCACCGCACTCCTCGGTGGCTGTGTCTACTACAACGGGATGTACAACGCTAACCGGCTTGCTCACTCGGCCAGGAAAGCCGAGCGAGAAGGCCGCACCTTCGAAGCCAACAACCTGTGGGGTCAGGTTGCGACAAAAGCCGAGTCGGTCGTGGTCCGGCACCCTACGAGCAAGTACGCCGAGGAGGCGGCAGTGCTCCGGGGAGTGGCCCTCGCGCAGCTGGGCCAGTGCGAGCAGGCGCTCGGACCGTTGGGTCGGGCCACGCTGGCCAGCAAGCCCGGCGATCTGACCGAGGACGCGCTGCTCGCCACCGGGCGTTGTCAGCTCGCCCTGGACAACATTCCAGCCAGCGAGGCCGCCTTCAGCCAGCTGCTCGACAGCAAGAACCGGGACCGGCGGCGCGAAGCGCATTTCCAGTATGCCAAGCTGCTGCGTCAGTCTGGACGGTACCAGCAGGCGCTGCGCGCCCTCGAAGGAGTCAAGGATCCGCGTGCCGACAGCGAGCGGATTTTGGCACTGGCCGGCGCCGGTCGCTTGCCTCAGGCTCTCGCGTTGGCGGATTCGTTGATCGCCAAGCGCGACACCACGCGACCCTGGGACTCTCTGATGGTGTTGATGGGGCAGCAGAACCCCGCTGCCGCGTCCCAGCTGCTCGATCGGATCCGGCCCTTACCGGTCCGCTCTCCAGAGCTACCTGCGCGCAGGCTGCTGGAGGACGGGATTCGGCTGGCCTCTAGTGATACCGCCCGCGCGGGCGCGCGTCTTCGGGAGGCGGTATCGATCGGGGGACACAACGACGCCGCGGGTCGAGCCAGCCTTCAGTTGATTCTCCTGGAACTCCGCCACGCCCGGCGGGTGGAGGATCTTCCCCCGGTGGTCGCGGCGCTCAAGAGGGTCTCAAATAACTTCGAAACCGTTGCCGACGAGGCCACGCTGCTCGGCGGCACCGCCGGAGACATCCATGGTGCCGCGACCTCGGTCACCTGGGAAACCCCTCGAGGCGATCTCCGTCTTTTTCTTGCCGCCGAAGCGGCGCGCGATTCGCTCCGGGCTCCGGCCTTGGCGGAGGGACTCTTCCACCGGATCCTGGAGGACTATCCCAATTCCTCCTATGCGGCCAAGGTGGTCCTCGCGGTACAGCAGCTGGACTCCACCTGGGCCGATTCGGCCAGGGGACTGCTGGAAGGACCCTATCTCGACAGTCCGTACCTCGCCGTGATCCGGGGCGAATCGTCCGAGGAGTACCGGCAGCTGGAGGATTCCCTGGGTGCCTATGCGGCGACGCTCGCGGTGAAGCGTCCCGCCGTGGGGAAGCGACCCGCGGCAGGGGTACGCCAGGCACCAGCCGTGCGTGAGGATACGGACGAGCCCACGCGCCGTCCTCCCGCGCCTGGCACGTCCAGGGTTCCAGTGCAGTAGTGGAGCATCTCGACCTCTCCCGCGAGCTGTTGGGCCGGAGGTTTCAGAACCCTCTCCTTCTCGCCGCTGGTACGGCCGGCTTCGGAAGAGAGCTCGACGGAGTACTCGACCTCGACCGCCTCGGCGGGTTGGTGACCAAGGCGGTCTCGCTGGAACCAAGACCGGGGAACCCAGCTCCTCGGGTCGGAGAGTTTCCCGGGGGCATGCTCAACTCGGTGGGCCTCGCCAACCCCGGTGTCGAGCGGGTGAGGGACGAGCACCTGCCTTGGCTGGCGAATCGCTTGACCCGGGCTCGGATTCTGGTCAACGTGGTCGGGTTCACCGTAGAGGAGTACGGTGAGGTGGTTGGCCGGTTGGAGGGTGTCTCAGGAATCACGGCCTTCGAGCTGAATCTTTCCTGTCCCAATACCAGTGCCGGTGGTATCGAATTCGGAGCAGATGCCGCCTGCGTTCGGCGCATCGTCTCGACATGCCGGTCTCGGACCCGGCTTCCCCTCATCGCAAAACTGTCCCCGCTGCTCCCCGACATCGCCGCAATCGCTCTGGTTGCACGGGATGCCGGGGCCGATGCGGTAAGCGCGGTAAACACTCTGCCGGGCCTCCTCTTCGGCGCCAACGGGCAGGCGCGTCTGGGGCAGGGCTATGGTGGTGTGAGCGGCCCGGTGCTTCTGCCGGTCGGTGTTCTCGCGGTGTCTCGCATCGTGGAGCGAACCGGAGGCATGCCTGTCATCGGAGCCGGCGGGGTACGGTCGGCTGCGGATGTCCATCAATACCTGAGGGCGGGCGCGTCGCTGGTCGCCATCGGCACCGGAGCGCTCGCCGACCCCCACCTGCCCGAGCGGATCATCCGCGAGCTGGAACGCGGTTCCAATGGCTGAGCTCATCCTGGCTCTCGATGTGCCTCGCGGTGGCGACGCGCTTCGATTGCTGGACCAGCTGCCGGAGCTACGCTGGGTTAAGCTGGGTCCCATTCTGATGACGCGTGAAGGCCCTCCACTAGTCCGCGAGCTGACCGGGCGGGGTCTGCAAGTCTTCCTCGACCTCAAGTGGCACGATATCCCGACTACCGTGGCCGGAGCGGTTACCGCGGCGCGCGAGATCGGCGTCGCCATGGCCACGGTTCATACCCTTGGAGGGAAGGCGATGCTCGAAGCGGCTGCCGTCGCGGCCGCCGGCCAGCTGGCGCTCGTGGGTGTCACCGTGCTGACGTCGCACGATCCCGCCTCGTACGCGGGGGCCACCGGCCGGAGCGAGGTCGATCTGACACGCGAGGTCGAGCGGCAGGGGCTGATTGCGGCGGAAGCCGGGCTCCGCGGGGTGGTGTGCTCTCCCCTGGAGGTATCGCTCTTGCGTAGGCGGCTCGGGCCGGAGCTCTATATCGTGGTGCCAGGCATCAGGCGTCGCTCGGACCCCAGCGCAGACCAGGCCAGGGTGGCCACTGCAAAGGACGCTGTCCGCAACGGTGCGACCCATCTGGTGGTCGGCCGACCCGTGCTCCAAGCCGCCGATCCGGCGGCGGCGCTCGGGGAATTCCTGAAGGAGGCGCAGTGCATCGGCTCTTGATCGCCTATGCCCTGATGGTGATTCCCGCCAGGGGCCTGGCGCAGGCCCCGGACCTCGGGGCGGCTGCGGAGCGGGCTCGTCAGGCCTGGTTCGGCCATGCCGCGGCCACCCTGGTCGCCAACAGCCCGCGGCTTCTCATCCAGCTGCCAGGCGCCGATCCGTCGGTGGCGCTGGGGCCGGAACAAGCGGCGGCGCTGCTCGCCGACTTCGTGGCCCCGGCTCAGGAGGTCGAAACGGTGGTGCGTGCCGCTCGGGAGGTCGAGCCCGGCCGCGGCTATGTCGAGCTCCAACGTCGGTACCGGGTGGCGGGCACCCAGAACGTTCGGGTTCAGATCCTCCTGCTGGGCTATCGACTGGATGAAACAGGGTGGACTCTGGTCGAATTTCGGGTGGTGGGTTGAGGCGGCTACCATGCCGACGAGGAATGAGCCGCGACCCGCTTGGCCGCCAAAGCGTCTGTAGTCGAAGGTTTCAGAGAGGCCCCCAAAACCACGGTTGGTACGAGGTATCGAGCCACCCAATCCCCGTCACCTAGGTAGTGGCCCAGTATGAACGTAACGTTGAGAATGGGGGTTATTCGGCGGGCTCGTCCTTGTCGAACAGGCCCCGGACCTTCTCCGCTACCTTCCGGGCCTTCGGGGCCTGCTTGTAGGTCCGGTTTATCCCTGCCGTCTGGGGATAGTCTATCCGCTTGCCCTCTAGTAGTTCACCTACGGTGAGAAGCTGAAGCCGCGGATGCTTCCCCCAGGGCGACTCGTAGAAGCCCTGTCCTGCCGCCCAGGAGCGCATCTGCTGGGTCGGCTTATCGAAGCTGATAAGGACGCCCAGGTCTGCATTCTCCTGCTTCATCACGCCCGCCAGGTCGCGGATGTACCCGGCCTGCAGCTTGCCCGCCTTCACTGAAAAAACAACCTGCCGGGTCTTGCCATCACCTTGATGGAAGTACAGCCGACCGTCTATGCCCTTGTCTGCGCCCTTTTTGATTGGCCCGGCCTGCCTTGCATGGACCAGACCAAGCGCCCATGCCTGAAACTGGTACTGGTCTGACTCGGCCAAGACTTCGGCATCCTCAATCGTGGTAGGCTCCCCGATTGTCTGGTACTTCGCCTCACTCCCGTAGGCATCCGCCAGGCGTGACTTGATAAGACCGATGGCCAGATGCGTAATGTCAATTCCAATCCATCGCCGTCCAAGCTTCTGAGCGGCGGCGATAGTTGTTCCACATCCGCAGAACGGGTCAAGGACCGTATCTCCCTCGTTGCTGCTCGCGGTGATTATGCGCTCCAACAATGCTTCCGGCTTCTGTGTCGGATAGCCGAGGCGTTCCGCACCGGCCGCGATGGGAATGTCGCCCCAAAAGTCTCCTACAGGGATGCCCTCTTGTTCATCGAGGTAACGCTTGAAGCGGGGAATACCCTTGCCACCCCTGGGCACGACAATCAGCCCTTGGCGATCCGCTTCCTTCATGCGTTCACGCGTCCATCGCCAGACCTTCGTAACTCCCTTGAACTCGTAAGTGAGGTTCGGACGGTCGGGATTCGGATTCAGCAGACTCGTGAGCTGGTATCGCCTGCCCGTGTCTTCAACCTGCGTGTACTGTTCGTCCGCCTGTTCGTTCGGCGCGTAGACGGGATTCCAAGTAGTCTTCATCCCTTTCCCGTATGCCAAGATTACGTCGTGGCTCGTCGCGAACCGCGTGAACGCATGTCCCTTTGGGTGTGACCGCTTCCACACGATTTCGTTGCGAAAGTGTTCAGGCTCGAATACCGCGTCTAGTAGGAGTTTGAGGTAGTGGCTTGCGGTCGGATCACAATGCAGATAGAGCGAACCACTATTCCTCAACACCCGCCGCAGCTCAACTAGGCGCGGGGCCATCATGGCAAGGTACGCGAGCATATCGCTGTCCCCCAGGAACAAACGAAAGGCTTGCATGACCTCAGAGACTTTGCCGCCTGTCTCCACGGTCTCATGGTAGGCGGCGGCGGCACCTTGATCCCATTGCCACGTATCGTCAAAGGCTTTGATCTGGGCCTCTGACCGGGAGCCGTCCTGTTCCCGAAAGAGCACGTTGTAGCTCTGGTCGGATTTGAACGGCGGATCGAGGTAAACCAGATCCAC